>NZ_JAQOZV010000023.1:0-99580 GCF_030348125.1 Massilia sp. DJPM01 | reverse complement strand
AAGGTCTCCATAGCGTGAAAGTACTACTGCATCATGAGCGTGCACTGTGCAGGCGTCTGCACTCTCCCTTTGCGCAACGGCGGGGCATTGCCTGGGACGTAAAAAAAGCCGCTGGAGGGCGGCTTCTTCATACTTCACAGGCTGTCATTTTGCTGTCATTCGGGTGCCTAAACAGCCCCAAATAACCCCAAAACAATGCCAGCATAAATTTCTAAGTCATTGATTCTAAAGTGTTTAGTGGTGGAGGCGGCGGGAATCGAACCCGCGTCCGCAAGCACTCTACAGACAGTTCTACATACTTAGCACTGCCATTTAATTTAACCAATACAACGCGGACGTGCACGCTGTGTACAAGCGAGTTACCTATTATTTAGTCCGGAACTAAGTAACCCAGTTCAAGACGAGTCCCTGTAAATGACTCTAGAGCTTTTAACGGCCCACCCCAGGGACGAGGTGTTCTAGAGCTAGCAGCAATTAAGCTGCGAGTGCGTACGAGTTATCGTTTGCAGTTAAGTTTTTCAGGTTGTATTTACGAGGTAGCCCGCCCTCGGTATGCCCTGCGCTGCTTTGCAACCCACGTCGAAACCAGGTCGCCCCCACAGAACCCCTATTGTACCTGAAAGCGCGACAGCATGACACCCGCCTCTGTACCGTGTCCGCACCACCCCGAACTGTCCAAAAATGAACACAAAAGGAAATCAAATTGCTGAAAAGCATCAAATTAGTTGCCACATGGAACTTTTCGGGCTATTCTCTTGGCTGTGACGATGACTCCGCAGTCAAGTCAAACCCTCTCACCCTCTCCAGGAGAACCAGCATCATGATGACCAAGACGACCTTCCGCCTTTGCGCAGCACTGATCGTAGCAGCCAGCGCCAACGTGGCATTCGCAGCTGACGTACCAGCGGTGTTCGACGCCAAAAGCTGCAAGGCCGACTATCCGAAAGCATCGTTGATGAATGAAGAGCAGGGCGTGGTCAGCATGGCTTTCCTGGTATCGGCCGAAGGCAAGGTTCTGGAAGCGAAACTGGACAAGACCAGCGGCTTCAAGAGCCTGGACAAAGCCGCGATGAGCGCCATCAGCGCCTGCAAATTCAAGCCGGGCAGCAAGGACGGCCGTCCTGACAGCACCTGGACCAAAGTGGAATACAACTGGACCCTCAGCTGATCAGTTGATCGATTACCGCAGGACCATGCGCCCGATCCGGGTGCATCGTCTCTCGTAGAATCAACAACGCCTGGCCGATGCTGATGAAGCAGGGCCAGGCGTTTTGTTTTAAGCGCTCGCGCCAGCACCGGCCCGCAAGGCGTGCCGGCCGGCTGCGCTTCAGGCCACCATCACCCCCGGCGCCATGCTCGCGCGTAGCAGTTCCAGCAAGTCGAGCGGGGTGTCGAGCAGGTAGTCGGCGCCCCATTGGGCCGGTTCGACCGCGCCGCAATAACCCCAGCCGCAGGCCACGGTGAGCATGCCGGCCGCGCGCCCGGCTTCGATGTCGCGCAAGTCATCTCCCACATACCAGCACTGTTCCGGCGCCATGCCGAGCCGGCGCGCGCCTTCGAGCAGCGGCAAGGGATGCGGCTTGGCGTGCGCGGTGCTGTCGCCCGAGACGATGCAGCCGGCGTGCGCCAGCCCGATCAGGGGAACCAGCGGATCGGTGAAGCGCGCCGGTTTGTTGGTGACGATGCCCCAGGCCATGCCAGCCTGGACGATGCCATCGAGCAGTTCCGGCACGCCGCCGAACAGGGTGCTGTGCGACGCCATGTCGGCCTGGTAATAATCGAACCAGCTCACCCGCAGCGCTTCGTAGCCGGCGTCGCCCGGCGCCAGGCCGAAGGCGGCGCCGATCATGCCGCGCGCACCGGCCGAAGCGGTCGGGCGCAGCAGGGCATAGGGCGTTGGCTCCAGGCCGCGGTCGGCGCGCAGGCGGTTGACCGCCGCCGCCAGGTCCGGCGCGGTGTCGGCCAGGGTGCCGTCGAGGTCGAACAGGATGGCCCGCGGGGCCGGCGTTGAGTGGGGTCGGGTCATGGCGGCTTGCTCGGCGGTTCGGGACGGCGCCTTACAGGGGGCGGCTGCAGGCCACCATGTAATTGACGCTGGTGTCGTTGTTGAGGGAGTAGATCTTGGTCAGCGGATTGTAGGTCATGCCCTTCAGTCCGTCCACCTGCAAGCCCGCTTCACGCGCGAATTGCGCCAGCTCGGCCGGCGTGATGAATTTGCCGTAGTCGTGGGTGCCCTTGGGCAGCATGCGCAGCAGGTATTCGGCGCCGACCACGGCGTACAGATACGCTTTGGGATGGCGGTTGATGGTCGAGAAAAAGACATGCCCGCCCGGCTTGACCAGGGTCGCTGCAGCCTTGACGATGGCGCCCGGATCGGGCACGTGCTCGAGCATTTCCATGCAGGTGACGAGGTCGTACTGGCCGGCTTCGCGCGCGGCCATGTCTTCGGCGGCGATCAACTCGTAGCGCACCTGCACGCCCGACTCCAGGCTGTGCAGGTCGGCCACCTTGAGCGCCTTGTCGGACAGGTCGATGCCGGTCGCATCGGCGCCTTTGCGCGCCATCGATTCGGTCAGGATGCCGCCGCCGCATCCGATATCGATCACTTTCTTGCCCGCCAGCGCGGCACGCGCGTTGATCCATTCAAGGCGCAGCGGGTTGATTTCGTGCAGGGGCTTGAACTCGGACGTCGGGTCCCACCAGCGGTGGGCAAGTTCGCTAAATTTCTGGATTTCGAGAGGGTCGGCATTCATACGCGGAATGATAGCGGGAATTCGGGGAATGCGACGGACGCAAGCATAAAAAAACCGCCCGGGGCCATCCCGCAGCGCTGAGCTCGCAACGGCGCAGGTCGATATTGCCGGTATAAATTCCGGGCGCCAGGGTTGGCGATATTTCAAGCCGCGGCGCGGCGCGTCAAGCTGGCCTGGTCTTGTCGCAGGCGAAAAAAAACACCCCTGCGCGAGGGGTGTTCAAGTGACGATGCGATCGTCGATCGCCGCCATGCCGGCCCGCCCGGCGCAGGCGCCGGGGCGGGTGAGCTGGCAGAGGCGCAGCTTACTTGGCGCGGGTGCCGACCACTTCGACTTCGACGCGGCGGTTCTTGGCGCGGCCTTCAGCGGACTTGTTGTCTGCTACTGGCTGCGATTCGCCCTTGCCTTCGGTGTAGATGCGGTTCGCTTCGATGCCTTTGGCTTGCAGGTAAGCCTTGACAGCTTCGGCGCGGCGGATCGACAGCTTCTGGTTGTACGCATCGGTACCGACCGAGTCGGTGTGACCGACGGCGATGATGACTTCCAGGTTGATGCCTTGCAGTTTCGAGCTCAGGTCGTCCAGCTTGCCTTTGCCTTCCGCTTTCAGGACAGCCTTGTCGAAATCGAACAGGGCGTCGGCGGAGAAACTCACTTTTTCCGACGTCACTGCCGGCGCTACCACGACTGCCGGCGGCGGCGTGACCACGCCCGGGGTTGGCGGCGGTGCTACCGGTGCTGGCGGCGTGACGCATTTGCCGTTTTCCAGTTTGGCTGGCTCAACGCACAGGGGCAGGTCGCAACCTGGGACCGCATCGGCCGGGGTCCAGTAGCCAGTGCGCCAGCACAGGCCGAAAGGATCGCGCGCGATCACGCCACGGGCATCCTGGACATAGGCGCTGTTTGGTTTCGGTGCCATGATGTCGGTGGTTACAGGAGCGAACGGTGGCGATTGCTGAGCCATTGCGCTGCCTGCAATCGCGGAGGCCGCGAGCATGAGCGAGACGAGTTTTTTCATAGTTTTTCTTCCTTTCGGGGGTGATATCCGCAGCTTTATAGCTGCGCAACTTTTCGAGCGTGGACAAGATAGTAACAGCTTGCCCCGGCCATTACCCGTGACAGTTCCGTGACGGCTTGTGAAACAGGCAATTAACTTCTGGATCATTTTGCCACATGCACTTAATTAGCACGAAGGCTGTTAAACCAAACACGCCGCAATGTGCTACATCATGTTGTATCCACGCAACATCGTGTCTCGCGCGACATGGCCGGGTTGACAAATGATGAACGTTTTTATGATTTCGATCACGCTACTCTGATGGCTGGCCATCGATCAATTGCGCAGCTGCTATACGGCGCATGCTAAAATCCCACGCTTGTCTGTCGCTAAGTGGACGCGCGCACCATCGTCGTGCACGCGTCGCTCTGGCAGCATCGAACCTGCAGCATTTGCGTACAGCTAATATAACCACAGCCTGAGATCAGTCCCGCCAATGGATCAATTCGCAAAAGAAACAATCCCTATTTCCCTCGAAGAAGAGATGCGCAAGAGCTACCTCGATTACGCGATGAGCGTGATCGTCGGGCGCGCCTTGCCGGATGTGCGCGACGGCTTGAAGCCGGTGCACCGCCGCGTCTTGTTCGCCATGCACGAAATGAACAACGTGTACAACCGCCCGTACGTGAAGTGCGCGCGCGTGGTCGGCGAAACGATGGGTAAGTACCACCCGCACGGCGACGCGTCGATCTACGACACGCTGGTGCGCATGGCCCAGGATTTCTCCTTGCGCTACACACTGGTCGATGGCCAGGGCAACTTCGGTTCGGTCGACGGCGACAGCGCCGCCGCCATGCGTTACACCGAGTGCCGCCTGGATAAAATCGCCGGCGAAATCCTGGCCGATATCGACAAGGACACGGTCGACTTCCAGCCCAACTACGATGGCAAGGAAAAAGAACCGACGGTGCTGCCGACCCGGATTCCCAACCTGCTGATCAACGGCTCGTCCGGCATCGCGGTCGGCATGGCCACCAACATCCCGCCGCACAATCTGACCGAAGTGGTCAACGCCGCGCTGCACGTACTGCGCAATCCCGACTGCACCATCGATGAGCTGATCGAGATCATTCCCGCGCCGGACTTCCCGACCGCCGGCATCATCTACGGCGTCTCGGGCGTGCGCGACGGCTACCGCACCGGCCGTGGCCGCGTGGTCATGCGCGCCAAGACCCACTTCGAGGAGTACGGCAAGGATGGCGGCCGCATCGCCATCATCGTCGACGAGCTGCCGTACCAGGTCAATAAAAAGTCGCTGTTGGAGCGCATCGCCGAGAACGTGCGCGACAAGAAGCTCGAAGGCATTTCCGACATCCGCGACGAGTCCGACAAGTCGGGCATGCGCGTGGTGATCGAGCTGAAACGCGGCGAAGTGCCGGAAGTGGTCCTCAACAATCTGTACAAGCAGACCCAGTTGCAGGATACCTTCGGCATGAACATGGTCGCGCTGGTCAACGGCCAGCCGAAACTGCTCAACCTCAAGCAGATGCTGCAGTGCTTCCTGTCGCACCGCCGCGAAGTGGTCACGCGCCGCACCGTGTTCGAACTGCGCAAGGCGCGCGAACGCGGCCACATGCTCGAAGGCCTGGCTGTCGCCCTGGCCAATATCGACGACTTCATCGCCATCATCAAGGCCGCGCCATCGCCACCGATCGCCAAGACCGAACTGATGGCACGCGCCTGGGATTCGTCCCTGGTGCGCGAAATGCTGCTGCGTACCGCCGAAGGCACTACCGTCGGCGGCATCGAAGCGTTCCGTCCCGAGCACCTGCCGAAGCACTACGGCATGCAGCCGGACGGCCTGTACAAGCTGTCCGACGAACAGGCGCAAGAGATCCTGCAAATGCGCCTGCAGCGCCTGACCGGCCTTGAGCAGGACAAGATCGTCAACGAGTACAAAGACATCATGGCGCACATCGCCGACCTGCTCGACATCCTGGCCAAGCCGGAACGCGTGACGGTCATCATCACCGACGAAATGACGCTGGTGATGAACGAGTACGGCGTCGGCAACAAGGACGTGCGCCGCTCGACCATCGAGCACAATGCCACCGACCTGGAAACCGAAGACCTGATCACGCCGCAGGACATGGTCGTGACCCTGTCGCACACCGGCTACATGAAGTCGCAGCCGATCTCCGAATACCGCGCCCAGAAGCGCGGCGGGCGCGGCAAGCAAGCCATGGCGACCAAGGAAGAAGACTGGATCGACCAGCTGTTCATCGCCAACACGCACGATTACATCCTGTGCTTCTCGAACCGCGGCCGCATGTACTGGCTGAAGGTATGGGAAGTGCCGCAAGGCTCGCGCAACTCGCGCGGCAAGCCGATCGTCAACATGTTCCCGCTGCAGGACAACGAGAAGATCACCGTGGTGCTGCCGCTGTCGGGCGTGAACCGCACCTTCCCGGAAGACCACTACGTGTTCATGGCGACCAGCCTGGGTACCGTGAAAAAGACGCCGCTGAAGGACTTCAGCAATCCACGCAAGGCCGGCATCATCGCGGTCGACCTGGACGACGGCGACTTCCTGATCGGCGCCGCGCTGACCGATGGCGAGCACGATGTGATGCTGTTCTCCGACTCCGGCAAGGCCGTGCGCTTCGACGAGAACGATGTGCGTCCGATGGGCCGTACCGCGCGCGGCGTGCGCGGCATGAACCTGGAAGAGGGCCAGAACGTGATCGCCCTGCTGGTTGCCGAAAACGAGCAGCAGTCGGTCCTGACGGCCACCGAGAACGGCTTCGGCAAGCGTACTCCGATCACCGAGTACACCCGCCACGGGCGCGGAACCAAGGGCATGATCGCGATCCAGACCAGCGAACGTAACGGCCGCGTGGTCGCCGCCACCCTGGTCGAGCCGAGCGACGAGATCATGCTGATCACCACCGGCGGCGTGCTGATTCGCACCCGCGTGTCGGAAATTCGCGAGATGGGCCGCGCCACGCAAGGCGTAACCCTGATCGCGGTCGAAGACGGCACCAAGCTGAGTGGCTTGCAGCGCATCGTCGAAACCGATCTCGAAGACGTCGACCTCGAAAACCCGCCGGAGTAAAAAAACGGCGCGGGGCCGGTCTTGTTTTTGCACTTCGTGCGAAAATGATACCGGCCTTTTTTTTTGACCCTCGTCCAGGCCAACCCACGGTTTCATTTGGAGAACCATGATGAAAAAACTGACCGCCATCATGTGCACCGCGCTGGCACTGCTTGCCGCGCCCGCATTTGCCGAGAAAGCGCCGATCGATCCTGCCGCCGACAAAGCGGTACGTTCGCTGCTCGATTCCATGAATTACCGCAAGCTGATCAAGGACAGCTTTGCCCAGATGCGCGGATCGATGCCGCAGATGATCCTCGGTAACGCCACTGCCATCATCAACGCCAATCCGCGCTTGACCCCTGCGCAAAAGAAAACCGCCATCGCCGCCGCCGAGAAAAAAGTGCCGGAAGTGGCCGCGCGCGTCCAGCGCGTGCTGGAAGATCCGGCCCTGGCCGAGGAGATGATTGAAGAAGTGGTGCCGCTGTACGCCAGCCGCTTCACGGTGGCCGAGATCGAGCAGATCGCCGCCTTCCACCGTAGCCCGGTGGGAGCCAAGATGCTGTCGGTGATGCCGCAGATCATGAACGAGTCGATACAGATCGGCCAGCGGGTCATCAACCCGCGTATGGGCAAGATCATGCAAGAAGCCGTCCCCGCCGCCAAATAGCCAACTTTTACGCAAGGAAGCCCGTGACCCAGATCTACAACTTCTCCGCCGGCCCCGCCGTCCTGCCCAAGGAAGTGCTGCAACAGGCAGCCGCCGACATGCTCGACTGGCACGGTAGCGGCATGTCGGTGATGGAAATGAGTCACCGCGGCCCCGAGTTCATCTCGATCTACGAAGCGGCCGTGCGCGACCTGCGTCTGCTGCTGAATGTGCCGGCCAACTACAAGATCCTGTTCCTGCAAGGCGGCGGCCTGGGCGAAAACGCCATCGTGCCGATGAACCTGGTCGGGCGCGTGCCTGCACCGGCCACCATCGACTTCGTGCACACCGGTTCCTGGTCCGGCAAATCGGTCAAGGAAGCGGCGCGCTACGCCAACGTCAACGTCGCCGCCAGCGGCGAAGCAGGGCGCTTCACCAGCGTGCCGCCGCAAAGCGAGTGGAAGCGCACGCCCGGCGCGGCCTACCTGCACATCTGCACCAACGAAACCATCGACGGCGTCGAATACAACTTCGTGCCCGAACTGGGCGACGACACCCCGATCGTGGCCGACATGTCCTCGCACATCCTCTCGCGCGTGATCGACGTGAGCAAATACGGCGTCATTTTCGGCGGCGCGCAAAAGAACATCGGCCCGGCCGGCCTGACGCTGGTCATTGTGCGCGAAGACCTGCTTGGGCACGCGCTGCCGATTTGCCCGTCCGCCTTCGACTGGAGCATCGTCGCCGCGCACGACTCGATGTACAACACGCCGCCGACCTACGGCATCTACATCGCCGGCCTCGTGTTCGCGCACCTGCTGCGCCAGGGCGGCGTGGCCGCCATGGAGCAGCGCAACATCGCCAAGGCCGAGCTGCTGTACGGTGCGCTCGATCTTGATGATTTTTACCAGAACCGCGTGGCGAAAGACTGCCGCTCGCGCATGAACGTACCGTTCTACCTGCGCGACGAAACACTGAACGACAAATTCCTGGCCGGTGCAAAAGCGCGCGGCCTGCTGCAGCTCAAGGGCCACAAGTCCGTGGGCGGTATGCGCGCATCGATCTACAACGCGATGCCGATCGAGGGCGTGCAAGCCCTGGTCGATTACCTGAACGAGTTCGCCGGCCGTACCTAACAGCGGGCCTTGTGCCCGAGCGAACACCCGATTCACCGCAAACCATGCCGCATCCATGACAGACAAACTCACACCATTGCGCGAACAGATCGATGCGATCGACGCCCAGATTCTCAGCCTTCTCAGCGCCCGCGCGCGCCTCGCGCAGGAAGTCGGCCACGTCAAGGCCGAAACCAGCGCCCCGGTATTTCGTCCCGAACGCGAAGCGCAAGTGCTGCGCGGCGTGGCCGAACGCAATCCCGGCCCGCTCAAGGCCGCCGAAGTGCAAACCATCTTCCGCGAGATCATGTCGGCCTGCCGCTCGCTCGAAAAGCGCGTCACCGTGGCCTACCTCGGGCCATCCGGCACCTTCACCGAGCAGGCCGCGTTCCAGCAGTTCGGCAGCGCCATCGAAGGGCTGCCCTGCATCTCGATCGACGAAGTGTTCCGCGCCACCGAAGCCGGCACCGCCGATTTCGGCGTGGTCCCGGTCGAAAACTCGTCCGAAGGGGCGGTCAACCGCACGCTCGACCTGATGCTCGGCACCACCACCATCATCAGCGGCGAGATTTCGATCCCCGTGCACCACAGCCTGATGACCAAGACCGGCAACATGGAAGGCGTGACGGTGGTGTGCGCCCACTCGCAGGCGCTGGCCCAGTGCCAGGTCTGGCTGAACCAGAACTACCCCGGCATCGAACGGCGCGCGGTGGTATCGAACGCCGAAGCGGCCGTCATGGCCAGCAAGGATCCGACGATGGCGGCGATTGCCAGCGAAATGGCGGGCGAACAGTACCGCCTTGGCGTGGTCAAGGGCCACATCCAGGACGACCCGCACAACCGTACCCGCTTTGCCGTCATTGGCCACTTGCAGACCAATCCCTCGGGCGCCGACCAGACCTCGCTGGTGCTGGCGGTGCCGAACAAGGCGGGCGCCGTCTACAACCTGCTGGCGCCGCTGGCCGTGAACGGCGTGTCGATGACGCGTTTCGAGTCGCGCCCGGCCCGCATCGGCACCTGGGAATACTACTTCTATGTCGACATCGAAGGCCACGTGCAAGACCCGGCGGTGGCCAAGGCGCTCGACGAACTGCGCGATAACGCCGCGTTTTTCAAGGTACTCGGGTCGTACCCGCTCAGTCTTTGATTTGCAACCTATAACAACTACCCAGAGATAAACCATGTCCCAGCAATTCGGTCCAGAATACGTCCGTGCCATCGCTCCCTACCAGGCGGGCAAACCGATCGCCGAAGTCGCGCGCGAGTTCGGCCTCGACGAAGCGAACATCGTCAAACTGGCGTCGAACGAAAATCCGTTCGGCGTGCCCCCATCGAGCCAGCAAGCCATGGCCGCCGCGCTGGCCGACCTGGGACGCTACCCGGACGCCAACGGCTTCGACCTGAAAGCCGCGCTGTCGAAGCGCTACGAGGTGCCGGCCGACTGGATCACCCTGGGCAACGGCAGCAACGACATCCTCGAAATCGCCGCCCACGCCTTCGTGCAAAAAGGCCAGGCCGTGGTGTACTCGCAGTATTCGTTCGCGGTGTACGCGCTGGCCACGCAAGGCGTGGGCGCGCGCGCCATCGTGGTGCCGGCCAGTGAGTATGGCCACGATCTCGACGCCATGGCCGCCGCGATTGATGCCGACACGCGCCTGGTCTTCATCGCTAACCCAAACAACCCGACCGGCACCTTCATCCCGGCCGCGCGGATCGAAGCGTTTTTGAACAAGATGCCGGCCAATGTGGTCGTGGTGCTGGACGAAGCCTACAACGAATTCCTGGCACCCGAGCACCAGTTCGAATCGGCCCAGTGGGCGCGCAAGTATCCTAATCTGCTGGTGTCGCGCACCTTTTCCAAGGCCTATGGCCTGGCCGGCCTGCGCGTCGGTTTCGCCATCGCCCAGCCGGCACTGACCGACCTGATGAACCGCATCCGCCAGCCGTTCAATGTGAACTCGCTGGCGCAGGCCGCGGCCATCGCCGCCCTCAACGACAAGCCCTTCCTGGAGCAGGGCGCCAAGAACAACGCCGCCGGCTACGCCCAGTTTGTCGAAGCGTTCGACGAACTGGGGCTGCAGTACGTGCCGTCGTTCGGTAACTTCGTGCTGGTCAAGGTCGGCGACGACGATGGCGCCGGCGCGCGCATCAACCTCGCGCTGCTCAAGCAAGGCGTGATCGTACGCCCGGTCGGCAACTACGGCCTGCCGCAATGGCTGCGTATCTCCATCGGCCTGCCGGCGGAAAACGCGATCTTCATCGCCGCCCTCAAGAAAGCGCTGGCCTGACGTGTTCAATAAAGTCGTCATCTTCGGCGTAGGGCTGATCGGCGGTTCGTTCGCGCGCGCGCTGCGCCATGCCGGCGTGGTGACCACGCTGGTGGGCGTTGGCCGCTCGCCGCAAGCGATGGCGCGCGCGCTCGAACTGGGTATCATCGACCAGGTGGCAGCTTCGGTGCAGGATGCGATGGCGGGCGCCGACCTGGTGCTGATCGCCGCGCCGGTGGCCCAGACCGCGGCGATCCTGGCGTCCTTGCTGCCGTACCTTGAACAGGGCACCGTCGTCACCGATGCCGGCAGCACCAAGTCCGACGTGGTGGCCGCCGCGCGCGCCGTGATGAAAGAGCGTGTGGGCCAGTTCGTGCCGGGGCACCCCATCGCCGGGCGCGAAACCAATGGCCCGGACGCCGCCATCGTCGACCTGTACCACGGCAAAAAGACCGTGCTCACACCGCTGCCCGAGAATGCGGCCGGCGATATCGACCGCGTGGCCGCCGCCTGGAGCGCGTGCGGCGCCATCATCCACCGCCTCACGCCGCAGGAACACGACACCGTGTTCGCCTCGGTCAGCCACCTGCCGCATTTGCTGGCTTACGCGCTGGTCGACGACATCGCGCGCAAGCCGCATGCCGGCTTGTTGTTCCAGTACGCCGCCAGTGGCTTCAGGGACTTCACGCGCATCGCCGGCTCCTCGCCGGAGATGTGGCGCGACATCAGCCTGGCCAACCAGTCGGCCCTGCTGGGCGAGTTGGACGCATATCTGGCACAATTAACAGGATTGCGCGCGATGCTCGCCAATGGCGACGGCGCTGCCATCGAAGCGGTCTACGCCAACGCCCAGCGCGCGCGCTGCCGCTGGATCGAAGCGATCGAAACGGCCGAAGCGCCGCCGGCGCAGGACAGCAGCCCGGAATAAACCCAGCCTTTCAAGGAACCCCAGCATGACCCAGCAGAAGCAGTACCCGCACCATATCGATCTCAAGCCCGTCATGCACGTCGAGGGCGTGGTGCGGCTGCCGGGGTCCAAGAGCATCTCCAACCGCACCTTGCTGCTGGCCGCGCTGGCCGAAGGCACCACCACCATCGTCGGCCTGCTGGCGTCGGACGACACCCTGGTCATGCTGGGCGCACTGCGCTCGCTGGGCCTGGCATGGGAGCAGGTCGACGAGCATACGCACATCGTGCATGGCGGTGGCGGCGCCTTGCCGGTGCACGAAGCCGATCTGTTCATGGGCAATGCCGGCACCGCGATCCGGCCGCTGACGGCGGCGCTGGCGGTCATTGGCGGCGACTACACGCTGCATGGCGTCACCCGCATGCACGAGCGCCCGATCGGCGACCTGGTCGACGCCTTGAACGCGATTGGCGCCCAGATCGAGTACACCGGCGTGGAAGGTTTTCCACCGCTGCGCATCCGGCGCGGGCATATCCACGCGCAGCGCCTGTCGGTGCGCGGGAACGTCTCCAGCCAATTCCTGACGGCGCTGCTGATGGCCGCGCCGCTGATGGCGCGCGAGCAGCCGGTGACGATCGACGTCGTTGGTGAACTGATCTCCAAGCCGTATATCGAAATTACCCTGAACCTGATGCGGCGTTTCGGCGTGACGGTGGAGCAGGATGGCTGGCAATCGTTCACGGTGCAGCCGGGGCAGCGCTATGCCAGTCCGGGCACGATCCACGTCGAAGGCGACGCCTCGTCGGCCTCGTATTTTTTGGCGGCCGGCGCGATCGGCGGCGGTCCGATCCGGGTTGAAGGCGTAGGGCGCGACAGCATTCAGGGCGACGTACGCTTTGCCGAAGCGCTGGAACAGATGGGGGCGACGATCACGCGCGGCGACAACTGGATCGAAGCGCGCTCGAACGGCGTGCTGAAAGCCATCGACGCCGACTTCAATCACATTCCCGACGCCGCCATGACGATTGCCGTGGCCGCGCTGTACGCTGAGGGCACCACCACCTTGCGCAACATCGCCAGCTGGCGGGTGAAAGAGACGGACCGCCTGGCCGCGATGGCGACCGAATTGCGCAAGCTGGGGGCGATAGTGGAGGAGGGGCCGGACTACATCTCGGTCACGCCGCCGGTTGGCGAGCTGAGCGCCGCGACGATCGACACCTATGACGACCACCGGATGGCGATGTGTTTCTCGCTGGCGAGCCTGGACGGCAAAGCGCGGCGCGGCAACACGATGCGCATCAACGATCCGAAATGCGTCGCCAAGACCTTCCCCGATTACTTCGACGCCTTCGCCGGCATCGCCCACGAGAACCTGATTTAAGCCGACATCGTTGCAAAAGCTGGGGCCAGACCCTGGTTACTCCTATAACCAGGCGCAGACCTCCTACAACCGGGGTCTGACCTCTGATTAGAAATTAATTGCGTCACAGCGATAGAAGCTGTTGCCGCTAAACTAAGATCCGTCTCGTCCGCGCACGCAGACGCCCAAGCACGGTCGGGCGTCGTTGCAAAACACGCGCTGGCGAGCCGGTATCTGTCCATGGTTTTGCAACTAATTTCTAATCAGAGGTCAGACCCCGGTTCTAGGGTTCAATGTTTCTAATCAGAGGTCAGACCCCGGTTCTAGGGTTTTGGTCCCGGTTGTAGGGTTTTTGCCAGATTGCCGTTTTTGTACGTTTTATCGTGATTTCACCAGGACACCGTCCCATGCCACATTCGAACATCCCCGTCATCGCCATCGATGGCCCCACCGCGTCCGGCAAGGGCACCGTCGCGCACAAGGTGGCCGATCGCCTCGGCTTTCATTACCTCGATTCGGGTGCCCTGTACCGCCTCACCGCCTTGATGGCCTTGCGCCGCGCTACGGACATTACTGACGAGCACGCCCTCGCCAAGCTGGCCGAACACCTCCCCGCCAGCTTCAGCGGCGGCGAAATCTTGCTGGCCAACGAAAATGTCACCCAACTCATTCGCGCGGAAGAGGTTGGCAACATGGCATCGAAGATCGCCGCGCTGCCCGCCGTGCGCCAGGCCTTGTTCGCACTCCAGCTCGGCTTTCGCCGCGCGCCTGGCCTGGTCGCCGATGGCCGCGACATGGGTACGGTAATCTTTCCGCACGCGCAACTGAAAGTCTTCTTGACAGCCAGCACAGAGGCGCGCGCGCAACGCCGATATAAGCAATTGATTGACAAGGGGTTTTCTGCTAATATAGAAGACCTCCTGTCCGATTTGAAGGCGCGCGACGACCGTGATACTTACCGGGCCATCGCGCCATTGATGCCGGCAGAAGGGGCGCACCTGCTCGATACTTCCAATATGACCGCTGACGAAGCGGTCGAGGAAGTGCTGAAATGGTATGCGCACGCTAAGCAGTCGTAGTCTGAAGTAGCAATGGGTGCTTGCAGTAGCAATAGTGCCATTGCAAGCGTTGAATCAACCTATAACCCAGTTTAAGTCGCATGGTGCGATCTCTGCTGGCTAACTCGTGTACAAACTATGTCAACAGCAACAACTGAAGCAACCGGTATGGAAAGTTTTGCAGCGCTCTTCGAGGAATCGTTGTCGCGCCAAGATATGCGCTCCGGCGAAGTTATTTCCGCTGAAGTCGTGCGTCTCGACCACAATTTCGTGATCGTGAACGCTGGCCTCAAATCCGAAGCTTTCATTCCTATCGAAGAATTCAAGAACGACCAGGGCGAACTGGAAGTTCAAGTCGGCGATTTCGTTTCCGTAGCGATTGAATCGCTGGAAAACGGCTTCGGCGACACCATCCTGTCGCGCGACAAGGCAAAACGCCTGGCGTCGTGGCTGGCTCTGGAAAAAGCCATGGAATCGGGCGAGATCGTCGTCGGTACCGTCAATGGCAAAGTCAAGGGCGGCCTGACCGTTCTGACCAACGGCATCCGCGCGTTCCTGCCGGGTTCGCTGGTCGACACCCGTCCTGTCAAGGACACCACCCCGTTCGAAGGCAAGACCCTGGAATTCAAGGTCATCAAGCTCGACCGTAAGCGTAACAACGTGGTTCTGTCCCGCCGCGCCGTCATCGAAGCTTCGATGGGCGAAGAGCGTCAGAAACTGATGGAAACGCTGAAAGAAGGCACCGTGGTGACCGGCGTCGTCAAAAATATCACCGACTACGGCGCGTTCGTGGATCTGGGCGGTATCGACGGCTTGCTGCACATCACCGATCTGGCATGGCGTCGTGTGCGTCACCCGTCGGAAGTGCTGACCGTTGGCCAGGAAATCACCGCCAAAGTGCTGAAGTACGATCAGGAAAAGAACCGTGTTTCGCTGGGCGTGAAGCAACTGGGCGACGATCCTTGGACCGGTCTGTCCCGTCGTTACCCACAAAGCACCCGTCTGTTCGGCAAAGTAACCAACCTCACCGACTACGGCGCGTTCGTGGAAGTCGAGCAGGGTATCGAAGGTCTGGTTCACGTTTCCGAAATGGACTGGACCAACAAGAACGTGGCACCAAACAAAGTTGTCCAGCTGGGCGACGAAGTGGAAGTCATGGTTCTCGAGATCGACGAAGAGCGTCGCCGTATTTCGCTGGGCATGAAGCAGTGCAAAGCAAATCCATGGGATGACTTCGGCGTTACCCACAAGAAGGGCGACAAAGTCCGCGGCGCGATCAAGTCGATCACCGACTTCGGCGTGTTCATCGGCCTGGCCGGCAACATTGATGGTCTGGTACACCTGTCCGACCTGTCCTGGACCGAAACCGGCGAAGAAGCTGTCCGCCGTTTCAAAAAGGGCGACGAACTGGAAGCCATCGTGTTGGCGATCGACGTCGAGCGCGAGCGCGTTTCCCTGGGTGTCAAGCAACTCGAAGGCGACCCATTCAACAACTTCGCTGCAATGAACGACAAAGGCTCCCTGGTAACGGGTACGGTCAAGTCGGTCGAGCCTAAGGGCGCTGTGATCCAGCTGTCCGAAGAAGTTGAAGGCTACCTGCGTGCTTCCGAAATCTCGCGCGACCGCGTTGAAGATGCCGGTACCCACCTGAAGGTTGGCGATTCGGTTGAAGCTCTGGTAATCAACATTGACCGCAAAGCGCGCAGCATCCAGCTGTCGATCAAAGCGAAAGACAATGTCGAGACCCAGGAAGCGATGCAGAAAATGGCTTCGACCTCCGACAACAATGCAGCATCGGGCACCACCAGCCTGGGCGCGCTGTTGAAAGCTAAGTTCGACAACAAGAACTAAGACACTCGGAATCGACAGATGACGAAGTCCGAGTTGATTAACCGCCTGGCTGAGCGCTATTCTCAGCTGGTGGCCAAGGATGCGGAGTACGCTGTCAAGACCATTCTCGATGCCATGACCAACGCCCTGGCGACGGGTCAGCGCATCGAGATCCGTGGTTTCGGCAGTTTTGCCCTGAACAGCCGGCCGCCGCGCATCGGACGCAATCCCAAGTCCGGCGACAAGGTGATGGTTCCCGAAAAACGGGTTCCCCACTTCAAGCCGGGCAAGCAATTGCGCGAACGGGTAGATGCGATGGTCGGGCAGCCGATTATTGAAGACTGAGTCGTTTGTCGACACAGGAGAACGGCATCCACGGATGCCGTTTTTTTTCGCCCGCAATATTTCCCAACCGGAGTCAGAGCTCTGATTGGAAATAAGAGTGTTTCACTTCGGAGTTCTGACCCCGGTTGGGAAACGTTGTGCCTTTACGGGGCGTCGCAGGAGTTGCCTGGCTGCCCCGGCCCCCCTTTGTTTTGGTGTAATATGCGACACTTGCGACCTTTTCAGACTGGACCTGGCTGATGAAATTTGTATCCACCATCGTTGGATTTATTCTGTTTATCCTGTTTTTCGGCTTCGCGCTGAAAAATACCCAGGAAGTCGACCTGCACTTTTTCCTGAATTACGAACTGCGCGGCCCCCTGGTGCTGATGCTGCTGGGCTTTTTTGTCGCCGGCGCCGCCCTCGGCATCCTGGCCGTCACGCCCACCGTGTTCCGCCACCGCCGTGAAACGTCGAAACACAAGAGCACCATCGTCGCCCTGCAAACCGTGGCGCGTACCAATGTGTCGCAACCGCAGCCGGACAGCGTCAACACCCAGCAGTAACCCATCTGAAAAACCAACAAAAAGAACCGCATGGAATTTGAAATCTGGATGTTGCTTGGCATCCCATTGTTTTTTGCCCTGGGATGGATCGCCGCGCGCGTCGATATCAAGCAATTGCTCTCCGAATCGCGCACCTTGCCGCGCGGGTATTTCCGCGGCTTGAATTTCCTGCTCAACGAGCAGCCCGACAAGGCCATCGATGCCTTCATCGATATCGTCAAGCTCGATCCGGAAACGGTCGAGATGCACTTCGCCCTCGGCAACCTGTTCCGCCGCCGCGGCGAGATCGAGCGCGCCATCCGCGTCCACCAGAACCTGCTTTCGCGCCCCGATTTACCGGCCGATGAGAAAGCCCACGGCCAGTACGAACTGGGCATGGATTATCTCAAGGCCGGCCTGCTCGACCGCGCCGAGGAAACCTTCAACCTGCTGCTCGAAACCTCGTACGGCGCCCAGGCCCGTCGCGCCCTGCTCGAAATCTACCAGCGCGAAAAGGAGTGGCCGCGCGCCATCGAAGCCGCGCTCGGCCTGCAGGAATCGGGCGCCGGTGCGCGCCAGAAGGAAATCGCCCAGTTCTACTGCGAGCTGGCCCAGGATGCGCTGGTCCACATGCACACCGATGACGCCCTGGCGCTGCTCGACAAGGCCCTGCACGCGGACCGCAAGAACGTGCGCGCGACGCTGCTGACCGGCGACGCCCAGCTGGAGAAGGGCGACGCCGAAGGCGCGCTGCTCACCTGGCGCCGCGTCGAGCAGCAAAGCGTGCCGCACGTGGCCCTGGTCGCGCAGCGCCTGATGGATGGCTACCGCAAGGTCGGCCGCCCGCAGGAAGGCGTGAACCTGTTGCGTTCCTACCTGGCCGAAGCATCCTCGATCGACCTGATCGAAGTGGTGTTCAAGGCCGTCATCGAACTCGATGGCGTGGACGCGGCCAAGCAGCTGATGGTGGAGGAACTGCGCCGCAATCCAACCCTGCTCGGCCTCGACAAGCTGCTCGAAGCGCGCCTGATGGACGCACCCGCCGATGTCTGGGACGAGCTGTCGATGGTGAAGAACCTGGTGCGCGGCTACACCCAGAAGCTGGCACGCTACCAGTGCAGCCACTGCGGCTTCAAGGCGCGCCAGTTCTATTGGCAGTGCCCGGGATGCAGCCGCTGGGAGACCTACCCGCCGCGCCGCACCGAAGAACTCAATGTCATGAACTAAGCGTATTTGAAACCGATGACCAATCTCACCGCCACTCCCGCGCGCCTGCTCAGCGCCGACAGCCATCCCTTCATCGCCGCGCCCGACCTGGCATCGGTGCGCATCCTGGTCGTCGGCGACGTGATGCTGGACCGTTACTGGTTCGGCGACGTGAGCCGCATCTCGCCGGAAGCGCCGGTGCCGATCGTGCGCATCGAAAAGCGCGAAGAGCGCCTGGGCGGCGCCGCCAACGTGGCGCGCAATGCGGCCGCTCTCGGTGCCCGCTGCGGCCTCCTGGGCGTGGTCGGTGCCGACGAAGCGGGCGAGCAGGTGGCGCAGCTGCTGGCCGAATCGCGCATCGACAGCTACCTGCAGCGCGACGCCGCCATTTCCACCATCATCAAGCTGCGCGTCATCGGCCGCCAGCAGCAGCTGCTGCGCATCGATTTCGAGGACGCGCCCACCGACACCGTCCTGCGCGACAAGCTCACCCAGTTCAACGCGCTGCTGCCCGATTACGACGTGGTGATCCTGTCCGACTACAACAAGGGCAGCCTGGTGAACGTGGCGCACATGATCGAGGCGGGCCGCGCGGCCGGCAAGGTCGTCATGGTCGATCCCAAGGGCGACGATTTTTCGCGCTATGCCGGTGCCACCGTGCTCACGCCGAACAAGTCGGAGTTCCGCCGCATCGTCGGCAGCTGGTCGTCCGAAGACCAGCTCACCGCCAAGGCCCAGGCCTTGCGCGCCGAACTGCGCCTGGACGCGCTGCTGCTCACGCGCTCGGAAGAGGGCATGAGTTTGTACACCGCCACCGAAGTGCTGCACATGCACGCCGATGCGCGCGAAGTGTTCGACGTCTCCGGCGCCGGCGACACGGTGATTGCGACCATGGCCGCGATGCTCGGCGCCGGCATGCCGATGGCCGACGCCATCATGACCGCCAACCGCGCCGGCGGCATTGTCGTAGGCAAGCTCGGCACGGCGACCGTGACGCGCGAGGAACTGTTCGGCCTGTAAACAAGCCGAGCCTGCCTACACGATTGGCATTTTGCTGTTCTGATAACGCTCAATCGAAGCGGTCAACATTGTGCTGCATCGTCCGTTAGCTTGTTGGGGGCGCAACCGCGTCCCTACAATCTGATGGAGACACAACATGATCCGTAAATTGATGCTTGCAGTTGCAGCGCTGGTGGCCGCGATGAGCATGGCGTTTGCCCAAGTCGATGTAAACAAGGCGGACGCAGCCGCACTCGACAGTGTGAAGGGTGTCGGGCCCTCCACCTCCAAGCTGATCCTGGAGGAGCGCACCAAGGGCGGCGAGTTCAAGGACTGGGCCGACTTTTCCAAGCGCGTCAAGGGTGTGGGTGACAAGCGCGCCGCCAAGCTGTCGCAGGCGGGGCTGCAGGTAGCGGGCAAGTCGTTCGACGGCGCCGGCGCGGCCAAACCGCCCGCTGCGGCGGGCAAATCCGCGCCAGCCGCCAAGCCAGCGCCAGCGCCGGCGAAAATGTAAGCCTTGTGCGTCTTGCTAAAAACCCCGCCGTTACGCCGCGGGGTTTTTTCATGGGTATTTGCGCGGTACGGGCAACGTTTTTTCGCTGTATGGACGCACTTGCGCGCGCCGGGTCGTGAGAAGATAACGGCGCCCATTCAACCGTCGCCCGTCGCAAAGGACCCCTCATGGCATCTGTTCCGCTCACCAAACCCCTGCTGGCTGTCCTGATCGCCGCCGCCATTGCTGGCGCCTGCGCCGACACCGACGCCGCTCCCGCCGGCCCCGACGTGACGCGCCACCAGGCGCAGATCGACAACATCGTCGGCGACATTTCGCCGCAGCGCATCGAGGCGCATGTGCGCAAGCTGGTGGGCTTCAAGACGCGCCACACCATGTCCGACACCGTGTCCGACACGGCCGGCATCGGCGCCGCGCGGCGCTGGATCAAGGCCGAACTGGAACGCTGCGGCGCCGCTGCCGGGGGACGCCTGCAAGTGAGTTTCGACAGCCACATCACGCCAATATCGGCGCGCATTTCTCGTCCGACCGAAATCGTCAACGTGGTGGCGACCCTGCCCGGCACGCAGGCGGCATCCAAAGAGCGCATCTATGTCGTCAGCGGCCATTACGATTCGCGCAATACCGAGATCATGGATGCCACGGGCGATTCGCCCGGCGCCAACGACGACGCTTCCGGCACCGCGGCCGTGATGGAAATGGCGTGCGTGATGGCGCGCCACCAGTTCGACGCGACTCTTGTTTTCATGACGGTGGCGGCCGAGGAGCAGGGCTTGCTGGGCGCCGCCCATTGGGCCGAACAGGCAAGGCTGAAGAACCTGAACCTGCAGGGTATGTTCACCAACGATATCATCGGCAGCTCGCGCGCCGATGACGGCCGCGTGGACGACAAGCAGGTGCGCCTGTTCGCCGAATCGATTCCCGCGACGAAGGAGAACAGCGAAACCAGCCGCGCCTTGCTGGCCACCGGCGGCGAGAACGATTCGACCTCGCGCCAGCTGGCGCGCCATGTGAAGGAAGCGGGGGAGCGCTACGTGCCTGGCTTTACGGTGAATGTGATCCAGCGGCGCGACCGTTATCTGCGTGGCGGCGACCATATGCCGTTCCTGGAGCGCGGCTATGCGGCGCTGCGCTTCACGGAGCCGAACGAAGACTTCACGCACCAGCACCAGAACGTGCGCAAGGAAGGCGCGCTGCAGTATGGCGATCTGCCCGAGTTCAATGACTACAACTACATCGCGCGCGTGGCCCGGGTGAACGCGGCGGCGCTGGCGACACTGTCGCTGGCCCCCGCTGCGCCGCAGAAGGTGCAGATGCGCACCGCGAAGCTGGAAAACGATTCGTCGCTGGTGTGGCAGGCCAACGGCGAGCCGGATCTGGCAGGCTACCGCATCGTCTGGCGCGACACCACCGCCGCGCAGTGGCAGGGGGCTTTGTTTGTGGGGAATGTGACTGAGGCGACGCTCAAGCTGTCGAAGGATAACTATTTTTTCGGCGTGCAGGCGGTGGACAAGGATGGCAATGTGAGCGTGGCGACGTATCCGACGCCGCTGCGGTAAGACGCGTTGACGTAGCCTCAGAGCCGTCGTCTCTGGCATTGCCAGAACCGACGGGGGGGGCGATGGACGGGGCCTACTTCACCGCCAAATACGCATGCAACTGCGCCACCACCGCAGCGCCTTCGCCCACGGCCGCAGCCACCCGCTTGGTCGACCCCGCCCGCACATCGCCAATCGCAAACACCCCCGGCACCGTGGTCTCCAGATGCCCGTGCAGCGTCCCGTCGGTATTGAGCATCTGGCCGGTCACCCGGCAGCGCGCCATCATCACATCGGTCCCCGTCATCACGAACCCGTGCTGGTCGACCTGCACGCCGCAGTCCTCCAGCCAGCCCGAATTCGGATCGGCCCCCACGAACAAAAACACGCTGCGCACCGCGTGGCTTTGTTCCTCCTCGTCGCGATGCTGCCAGCGCACGCCCGTCAGCCGTTGCCCATCGCCTTCCAGCCCGGTCAATTTGGTATGCGTGTGCAGCACGATATTCGGCGTGGCCGCAATCCGCTCGATCAGATAGCTCGACATGCTCGCCGCCAGCCCTGGCCCGCGGATCAGCATGTGCACCGTCTTCGCATGCCCCGACAAAAACACGGCCGCCTGCCCGGCCGAATTGCCGCCGCCGACCAGCACCACCTCGTCGCCCTGGCACTGGCGTCCTTCCAGCGGCGAGGCCCAGTAATACACCCCGCAGCCTTCGTAGGTGGCCAAATCGGCCAGGTCCGGCTTGCGGTAGCGCGCCCCGCAGGCCAGCACCACCGCGCGCGCCTGTACCTGGCCGCCGCCGGCCAGCGACAGGCGCAGCGGATACTGGTCGCACAGCAGTTTCTCGGCCACCGCCGGAATCGCCACTTGGGCGCCGAATTTTTGCGATTGCACGAAAGCGCGCCCCGCCAGCGCCCGCCCTGAAATCCCGGTCGGGAAACCCAGGTAGTTTTCGATGCGCGCGCTGGCGCCGGCCTGGCCGCCGAAGGCGCGGTTTTCCAGCACCAGTACCGACAAGCCTTCCGACGCCGCATACACCGCCGTCGCCAGCCCGGACGGCCCGGCGCCGACCACCAGCACGTCGTACACCTTGTCCGGGTCCAGGTCGGGCAGCAGGCCGAGGCAATATCCCAGCTCGGCCAGGCTCGGATTTTTCTTCACCACCCCGTCCGGGCATACCACCAGCGGCAGTTCGTGCGGACCGGGCTGGTACATGCGGATCAGCGCTTCCGCGTTCGGGCTGGTGGCCGGATCGAGCACCATGTGCGGATGGCCGTTGCTGGTCAAAAAGGTTTGCAGGCGGAACAGATCGGCGCCGCCGGGCGGGCCGACCAGCACCGGCGCGCTGCTGCCCGCTTCGATCAGGCCCACCCGGCGCAGGATCAGGGCGCGCATGATGCGTTCGCCCAGCTCGGCTTCGGCCACCACCAGTGCGCGCAGCGCTTCCGGTGTGATGATCAGCGCGTCCACCTCGCCGACCGCATGCGCGCTGACCAGCGCCGGGCTGCCCGACAGCTGGCCGACGTCCGCCGTGAAGTGGCCGTGAGCGTGGTCGACGATTTTGTGGCTGTTGCCCATGCCGTCACGCTGGCTGATGCGCACTTCGCCCGCCAGCACGATCATCATGCCGGGATTGGCGGCGCCGGCCACGAAAATGGCTTCACCGTCGCGCCAGCGTCCCTCGCTGCCGAAGCGGCGCAGGCGCGCAATTTCGGCTTCTGTCAGCACCGGGAACATCTGGTCGCGGCGCGATTCGTATTTGCTCATCGAACTCTGGACGCGCTCGTTGATGCTGTTGTCGGGAAAGAAGTCGGGGGCGGGCAGGGTGCTCATGGGAGATCGGCTCTGGTAGGGGAAATAGCTGTCAGTCTAGCAGCAAGCGACCCTGTCTCAAACGGACAAGCGCATCGTGGATTAGAATGGTGTTTCGTTGAACTGCAAAGAGTAGCCCATGCCTTACATGACCATCGAAGACACGATCGGCAACACCCCGCTGGTGCGCCTGGTGCGCCTGCCGGGCGCCGATGCGGCCGCGCGTAACAATATCATCCTCGGCAAGATGGAAGGCGATAATCCGGCCGGGTCGGTCAAGGACCGCGCCGCCATGTCGATGCTGCGCCGCGCCGAGGAACGCGGCCAGATCAAGCCGGGCGACACCCTGATCGAAGCGACCAGCGGCAACACCGGCATCGCGCTGGCGATGGCGGCGGCGATCCGCGGCTACAAGATGCTGCTGCTGATGCCAGAATACCTGTCGATCGAGCGGCGCCAGAGCATGGCGGCGTACGGCGCCCAGATCATCCTCACGCCCAAGACGGGCGGCATGGAATACGCGCGCGACATGGCCGAGCAGTTGCAGCGCGACGGCAAGGGCATCATCCTCGACCAGTTCGGCAACGCCGACAACCCGCGCGCCCACTACGAATCGACCGGCCCCGAGATCTGGCGCGATACCAAGGGCGGCGTCACCCACTTTGTCAGCGCCATGGGCACCACCGGCACCATCATGGGCGTGTCGCAGTACCTCAAGGAGCAAAACCCGGCGGTGCAGATCATTGGCGCCCAACCGGAAGAAGGCTCGCAGATCCCGGGCATTCGCAAGTGGCCCGAAGCCTACCTGCCCAAGATCTTCGACAAGGCCAGGGTCGACCAGATCGAGAACGTGAGCCAGGCCGCGGCCGAGCAGATGGCGCGCCGCATGGCGGCCGAAGAAGGCATCTTTTGCGGCATCTCGGCCGCCGGCGCCTGCGAGATCGCCCTGCGCATTTCACAAACGGTGGAAAACGCCACCATCGTGTTCATCGTGTGCGATCGCGGCGACCGTTACCTGTCAACCGGCGTATTCCCCGCATAAGCGGCGTCGCGGGCCCCCTAGGCCCGCACAAAAACAAACGCCTTCCACCGCGAACGAGTCGAGGACCCGTTCATGGTGGAAGGCGTTTTTGCATGCTTCCCGCGCGCCGCCCCCCACAGGGCAATGCACGGGCTTATCCGGCCCGGCCTACGTGGCCCGGCCTGCGCGGCCCGGCCTGCGCGGCCCGGCCCGACCGATCCCGCTATTACGCTGGATCGCCTTCTTTTGGCTTGAACTGCTTGTCGCTGATGCGGAACTTGTTGCGGCGGTCGCCCATCAAGTAGCGCAGGTCGCGGATCGACAGGTCGCTTACTTCGTGCATGCGGATCAGCAGGGAGGCGCCGACCGGCAGGCGGTGGTGACGGATCTTCGAGATCACTGGCGGCGCCACTTCCAGCGCGCGCGACAGGGCTGCATCGTTCTTGAGACGCAGATTTTCGATCAGCGTGTCCAATAAACGATTTGGGTTGTATTGCAGCAGATCATCGGAGTCCGAATCGCTGTTCATATCAATGCCGACTTGGTTTGTCATGATGTCAATAATTCCTATTGTGAGTGGTGCTGCTAAGTCAAACACGCGGAGCTCTCGCTGCTGGTCAACCACCGTCGAAGTGCGCTTGCGAATTTATCTTGGGTAACACTTTTTAAAAAATATACACAATTGTACAACGTTTTGTAATCTAATACCGATAAGCAATAACAGATTACAAAATGATGTCGGTTGTGTTGTCTGATCGCAACATAGCCGCATTGCAATTCTCTCACAAAATCACTGAAAAGCTAATTGTTTTCCAAGAAAACTTAAGTGTAAGACAATTTAGATGCCTCCGCCGCACAATTCTAAACAGAACTGGCTTATTAGCAACATGTTTCTGAGTATATTAACGCAAGAGGGGTTTCTATGGGGCACGAATGAATATGCGTGCGCATACGCCGCAGCCGCATGAGCCGGACAAGGCGCGCTTTGCGCGCCAAAAACCGGCCCTGCGCGTGACATTCCTTTACAAAGTTTCCCCGGAGGCAAGAGGCTGTCCCGACCGGGCCAGGCGGATGGCGCGTCCCAGTTCGATGACCGACATGGCGTAGAAGTAAGAGCGGTTGTATTGCGTGATAGCGAAAAAATTATCGGTGGCGATGCGGTACTCGGTCGGCTCGCTGCCGTTGGGCAGGTCGATCAAGCCGTAGCGCTGGCTGGCGGGCAGGGCGGCGCTGCTGCTCACGCCGCCGGCGCGCAATTCGTCGCCCCGGAACTTGGCCGCCAGGCCCTGGTTGAGGAAGCTTTCCCACACCCGGTCGTCGGACACGCGCGCCGGATAGACGATCGGGCCGCCCTGTTTGGGCTGCCAGCCGTGCTGCACCAGGAAACTGGCCACGCTGCCGATCACATCCACCGCCGAGTTGCGCAAGTCGATATTGCCATCGTTGTCGTAGTCGACCCCGTAGGCCAGCACGCTGCCCGGCATGAACTGCGGCATGCCGATGGCGCCGGCGAAAGAGCCGAGCATGGACAGCGGGTCGATATGCGACTTGCGCGCCAGCAGCAGCGCGTTTTCCAGTTCGCCCCGGAAGAACGCCATGCGCGCCGCCTGGTTGGGCGCCTCGGGATAGGCGAAGGCGAGCGTGGTGAGCACGTCCAGCACGCGGAAGCGCCCCGTATTCTTCCCATAAATCGTTTCCACGCCGATGATGCCGACGATAACCTCGGCCGGCACGCCGTATTCGGCCTGGGCGCGCGCCAGCACGGCGGCGTGCTGGTTCCAGAACGCCACGCCAGCCCGGATGCGGATCGGTTCGATGGTCACCCGGCTATAGTTTTGCCAGTTCTTGGGCTTGCCCTTGGGCGCCGGTTTGACCAGCTGGACCGCCGCATCGATATAACGGATCTGGCCGATCAGCGCACCCAGCTCGGCGCGCGGAAAGCCGTGCCGCAAGGCCAGCTCGTCGGCGAAAGCAATGACCGCCTCCGACTCGCTGAACACGATGGCGTCGCCGGCCAGGGCTGCGGCCGCGGCGGGCACGGCCACGAGCGGCGCCGCCGTGCGCGCAGCGGCCCTGGTCCCCGCCTTGGCGCGGCTGTGCGTACTTTTCTTGCCGGGTTTCTTGGCAGGCGCCGCCTGGCTCAGGGGACTTGCCGACACAGCCAGTGCCAGCAAGAGAGATATCAGTTTCATTAAATGTTGTTCAGCAAACTTTTCAAGGTGGAAGCCAGCCCGGGAGCGGGTGGCCGGGCACTGTATTTGTGGGCGCTGTAGAGCGCCAGGAAGCGGTCGATGGCCGCCAGCTTGTCGTGCGCCAGCGTGCCTTGCGCGAGCCGCGCCGCGTACGCGTTCGGGCCCTCGTCGGCGGCGCGTGCCATGCCAAGCTGGCTCATCCGCCGACCCAGGGCCGAGTATAGCGCATCGACCGGATCTGTCTCGCGCCGCTGGCGTAGCGCGCGCCACAGCAGCAACACGGCGCCGAGCGCGGCCAGGATGGCGAGGCTGCGCCAGTGCATCAGGCTGAGCTTGAGGCTTTCCAGGAACCCGCTCTGGCGTTCCGGGGTGTAGTTCAGGATCCACTGGTTCCAGCCCGTGTTGATCGCACCGATGCGAAAGCGCAGCTGCTCGAACAGCGCATTGCGCTCGCCGCCGAAATCGAGCAGGCCGCCCAGGCCGGCGAAGGCCGGGGTATTCTGCGCCAGCGCGCTCGACAGGCCACGCTGCACCCGTTCCGGCGCCACCGCGGCGGTCGGGTCGACCCGGATCCAGCCGCGCCCGGCGATCCAGATTTCCGCCCAGGCATGCGCTTCCGACTGGCGCACCATCAGGAAGCCGTCGATGGGATTGAGTTCACCGCCCTGGTAGCCGATCACCACGCGCGCCGGCACCTCGGCCGCGCGCATCAAGACCACGAACGCGCTGGCGAAGTGCTCGCAAAAGCCGGCGCGCGTCTTGAACAGGAATTCGTCGACCGAGTCGCGTCCCAGCAGGGGCGGCTGCAGCGTGTACGAGAACGGCAGCCTGGTGAACATGCCCAGCACCGCATTGGCGCGCGCGGCCGGATCGGCGCTCATCTGCGCGATCTGCGCGCCGGTCTCGAGCGCCCGCGGATTGAAGCCGTCCGGCAGGGCCAGCCAGCGTGCGCGGTCTTTCAGTTCGGCGCCATCGTCAAGGCCGTAATCCGTGTGCGACGACAGCTCGTAGCGCACGCGCTTGCTCGTTGGCAGGCTGGACGTCAGTTCCATCTCGCTCGACACGGCGGCCGCATTCTCGCTCAGGACAGGCAAGCGGTCCGGCAGGTCGAGTGCGAACAGCCAGTTGTTCGATGACGGCTCCAGGGTCAGTTCGTAGCGCACGGCTTCCCCGCGCACGGTCAGCGACACCTGGTCGGGGAAGCGCCGGCCACGCCGCTGCAGCGGGGTCCAGGTGCGGCCGTCGAAGTCGCCCATCACCACGCCGCGCCAGTACAGTTGCGGCTTGGGCGGCACCGGATCGAGAAAGCGTACCTGGAACACCGGGTCGTCCGACTGCGCCAGGTTCGACAGATTCCCCGGCGCCATGCTGTTCGACAGTCCGGTGCGCCCGCCCTGGGCGTCGCTCGGCATGCCCCACAGCGGCCCCTGGATGCGCGGGAACAGGAAGAACAGCATCAGTGCCAGCGGCGCGGCCAGCAGGAACACGCGCGCGCCCATCCACAGGCGCCGGCCCAGCGGCGGCACGCTGCCGGTGAACTGGAACGATAACTGGGCGGTCAGCAGCGCGATGATCGAGGCCACCATCATCAGCGCCGTCAGGATGCTCTGCGAGTAAAAGAAATTGGTCAGCACCAGGAACAGCGACAGGAAGATCACCACGAACAGGTCGCGTTTGGCGTGCATTTCCAGCATCTTGAAAGCGACCAGCAGCACCAGCATGGCCACCCCGGCATCGCGTCCGAACAGGGTGCGGTAGCTCATGAACACGCCCGCCATGGCCGCCATCGATAGCGGCAGCAGCAGGTAGGCCGATGGCATGCGGGTGCCGCGCACGGTGGCCAGGGTACGCCACAGCAGGGTCAGGGCGCACAGGCTCGATACCCACAGCGGCAGGTGGCCGGCGTGGGGCGCGAGCACCATCAGGGCCGCGCCCAGCAGCAGCAGGGTGTCGGCCTTGTCGCGCGGCAGTTGGCCGGCCAGGCGCGCCAGGCCGGCGCGCGGTGCGCTGACGCTGGCGCCGCTCATGGCGCCTGCTTCAGGCCATGCAGCGCCAGCGCGCGCAGGCAGGCCGCCTGGTGCGCTTCGCCGAGGGAGGCCTCGAAGTCGGTGGCGCCGATGCGAAAGGCGTAGGGCAGGGCGCGCTGTTCGGCGTCGAGCACCCAGCGCGTCATGCGCGACAGGCGCAGTTCCAGGTTCATGATGGACGGCATGGCGTTAAAGTCGAGCACCAGTTCATCCACCGCGCCGCCCTCGAAATGCTTGGTCACCAGCTGGCCGCCGTCGGCCGGGTCGAGCCGCGCGATCTGGCGCCAGGCCATGTGGCGCAGCGAATCGCCCGGCTGGTAGCTGCGGATGCCGGCAAAGTCGTCGTGGCCGGCATGGCCATGGCCGTCGGCGCTCTCGACGCCCGATATCGGCAGCGGCGGCGCGTTTTCTTCGGGGAAGGGATACACCAGCGCGTTCAGGTCCGGCTGCCAGTAGCTCCACGCGCGCAACAGGCCGAGCGGAAAACGCGTGGTCAGGCGGATGCGCGGCGCGGCCAGCCAGCCGCGTTCCGTGCTCGGCGCCGACAGCAGCACGGCGCTGCTCGCGCCGGCCGCCACGTCGGTCACGTGGCGCGCTTCGCCGGCCTCCATGAAGTCGACCCACAGCGCGTAGCGGTCCAGCTTGGTGCGGTTGACCAGGTGCAGTTCGAACTGCGCCACTTCGCCGGCGAACACCGGCTGCGCGCGGCCCGGGCGCAGGTGCAGGTGCGCCAGGTTTTTATACGTCATGTAGATGTCGACCATGGCGCAGGTGCCCATGGTGAAGGTCAGCGCGAAACCCAGGCCGAGTGAATAGTTGATCGAACCGATCAGCAGGATCAGGATCAGCGCGGCAAATCCCATGCCGGCACCGGAAGGCAGGATGAACACGCGGCGCTGGGTCAGCAAGGTTTCGCCGGGGTCGACGCCGCGCTTCTGGAACAGCCAGGTGTCGGCCTTGGCGCGCACCGCGGCGGGGATGAAGCGGTTCAGGGAGGCCGCCATTGCCTCACACCGGTACGGATTTCTGCAGCTGCAGGACCAGGTCGCGGCTGGCCAGCGCCACCCCGTGCGCCGACTTCAAGGGACGCAGGCGGTGCGCGCAGACCGGCACCAGCACCGCCTGGATATCTTCCGGCACCACGTGGTCGCGTCCTTCCATGGCGGCCCAGGCGCGCGCGGCTTGCAGCAGCGCGATCGAGGCGCGCGGCGACAAGCCTTCGGCGAACATGCCGTTCTGGCGCGACGCTTGCGCCAGCGCCTGCACGTAGTCGATCAGCGAGGCCGAGGCGTGGATCTCGCGCAGCGCTTTCTGCGCCACCGTCAGTTCTGCCGGCTGCATGGCCGCCGGCAGCGTCTTGAGCATGCTGCGGCGGTCGTCCCCCATCAGCAGCGCGCGTTCGGCGGCGGCGTCCGGGTAGCCCAGCGACAGGCACATCAGAAAGCGGTCCAGCTGCGATTCGGGCAGGGCGAAGGTACCCACCTGGTGCAGCGGATTCTGGGTCGCGATGACAAAAAATGGCGAGGGCAGGGCGCGCGTGGCGCCGTCGGCGGTCACCTGGCGCTCTTCCATCGCTTCCAGCAGGCCGGATTGGGTTTTCGGCGTGGCGCGGTTGATTTCATCGGCCAGCAGCACTTGCGTGAAGATCGGGCCGGGATGGAACACGAAACCATTCTTTTCGCGTTCGTACACCGAGATGCCGGCCACGTCGGCCGGCAGCAGGTCGCTGGTGAACTGCACGCGGTTGAATTTCAGGCCCAGCGAAATGGCCAGCGCGTGGGCCAGGGTGGTCTTGCCGACGCCGGGCACGTCTTCGATCAGCAGGTGGCCGTTGGCCAGCAGGCAGGTGAGCGCCTGGCGCACTTGCAGGTCCTTGCCGACGACAATCTGGCTGACCTGGCGGGCGACGGCGTGCATCTTTTTGAACATGGTGGTTATCTTTACAGTGTGCTGTGGGTGGTCGCGCGCACCCGCGTGGGGCACGGCATGGTAGATTAGCGCCATCGGCACCGACTATTCCGTCATCACGACCCGTTCTCAGGATTCTATGCGAGAACGGCATGTCCGGTGCAACATTGATGACACCGCTATTGAAATGACGCACATGAGCACAGCAATCTACAGCCACCCCGACTGCCGCCGCCACGACATGGGCGAATGGCATCCGGAATCCCCGGCGCGCCTGCAGGCGATCGAAGACCAGTTGATTCTGGCCCGCCTCGACGGCCTGCTGGAACGGCGCGAGGCGCCGCTGGCCGAAATTCCCGCGATCGGCCGCAATCACACGCCGGAAGCCATCGCCCTGGTGCGCGACAATACGCCCACGGCCGAGGGCGACACCTATCCGCTCGATGGCGACACCTCGCTGTGTTCGTACAGTTACCAGGCCGCGCTGCGCGCCGCCGGCGCCGCGCTGGCCGCCACCGACGCGGTCATCGCCGGCAGCATCGCCAACGCCTTCTGCGCAATCCGCCCGCCCGGCCACCACGCCATGCCGACCGAGCCGATGGGCTTCTGCCTGTTTAACAACGTGGCCATCGCGGCGCGCCACGCGCTCGATTCGCATGGCCTGGAACGGGTGGCGATCATCGACTTCGACGTCCATCACGGCAATGGCACCGCCGCCTCGTTCCGGGACGACCCGCGCGTGCTGATGGCCAGCTTCTACCAGCATCCGTTTTATCCGTACACCGAACCGGAGCCGCGCACCGCCACCATGATCAATATTCCGGTACCGGCGCGCAGCGGGGGCGACGTGGTACGCCAGCTGATCACCGAACACTGGCTGCCGGCGCTGCACGACTTCAAGCCGGAAATGATCTTCATCTCGGCCGGTTTCGACGCCCACCGCGAAGACGATGTGGGCGGCATGGGCCTGGTGGAAGCCGATTACGCCTGGATCACGCGCCAGATGATGACGGTGGCGCGCCTGTACGCGCGCGGGCGCATCGTCAGCTGCCTCGAAGGCGGCTACAACCTGTCGGCCCTGGGCCGCAGCGTGGTGGCGCACGTCAAGGTGCTGGCCGATCTGGAGTAGGGTTTTCCGGAGCTCGGCCGGACCCCGGTAAAATAGCGCCTCATACGAGAATTCCGAAAGCACAGCATGTCGATACAATGGTACCCGGGCCACATGAACGCCGCCCGCAAGAAGGCGGCCGAACAGATGGAGAACACCGATCTGGTGATCGAGGTGCTCGATGCGCGCCTGCCCGAGGCGAGCTGCAACCCGATGGTCGAAGAGCTGCGCCTGTTCCGCCAGCGCCCCTGCCTCAAGATCCTCAACAAGGTCGACCTGGCCGATCCGGCCGCCACCGCCGCCTGGAGCGCCTACTACAACGCGCAGGAAGGCGTGACCGCCTACGCGATGACCACCAAGAAGCCGGGCGACGTGGCCCGGATTCCCGACCTGTGCCAGTCGCTGGCGCCGCACCGGGGCGTGCCGACCAAGCCGCTGCGCATCATGATCATGGGGATTCCCAACGTCGGCAAATCGACCCTGATGAACGCGCTGCTCAAGAAAAAAGTGGCGAAGGTGGGCGACGAGCCGGCCGTCACCAAGATGCAGCAAAAGCTTTACCTCGGCAAGAACACGATCCTGGTCGATACCCCCGGCATGCTGTGGCCGAAGATCGCGCTGGCCAGCGATGGCCTGATGCTGGCCGCCAGCCACGCCATCGGCTCGAACGCGCTGATCGAAGATGAAGTGGCCGTGTTCCTGGCCGACGAACTGCTGGTGCGCTATCCGGCGCTGCTGACGGCGCGCTACGGCTTCAAGACCGAGGGCATGGACGGCATCGCCGTGGTCGAAGGCGTGGCGGCGCGGCGCGGCTACCGCCAGAAGGGCGGCGACCTCGATTTCGAAAAGGCCTCGCACATCTTCCTGCAGGATTACCGCACCGGCGCTTTGGGGCGCATCAGCCTCGAAACGCCGGAAACGCGCGCTGTGCGCCTGGCCCAGCATGACGCCGAGATGGCCGCCAAGGCCGCCAAGGCGGCAGCGATTGCAGCCGAAAAAGCGGCGAATTCGGCGCGCGGCAAGCGCGGTACCTGAGCGCCGCCATCTCCCGATGAGCGGGAGCGCATGTTGACGAATATTGCATATTCGTCAACATGCTATACTTTCCGTTCATCTGCCTGGAGTCCTCCATGAACGTAGCGCGTCCCCCGATCACCTATACCGAAGGCAAACGATTTGCCTGGGCGTGTATTCCAGTCAGTGCCATCGTCCTGGCGCTCAGTGTGGCAGCATTCAGGGAAGGCAAGACGGGCTTTTTCATCGCCGGGCTCCTGCTGGGCGGGTGGGCCGCCGTGATGGGCGTGCTTCAATTTGCCATGAATCGCAGGCACGCCACGATGACGGTGAGCGACGAGGGCGTCCGCTTTGCCGATGGCTTGTCCGTGGCGTTCTCGGACATGGAAAAAATTACAACCATCAATCCATTTCCGCATGTTTTCGGCAGTTTCCTCAATATCGTCATTTACGTGAATCCCGACGTGGCGGTCAAACAGGCTGGACGCAGTTTGCGGCGGGCGTTCTGCCTGACCACGGTGGGCGGCAACATCAGCATGGTCGGGAAACACAAAATGTTCAGCTTCATGACGCCGGGCATCCGGCCGATATCCGGCGCCAAAATGGACCAGGACGCTATCCTGGAAGACCTGTTTGCGCGCTTCGATGCCGTCCAGAACCGCTGAACAAGGCGTGCGCCGGCATGCGGCGCTTCCCGCATTGCATTGACATCTGTTCAACTATGGCGCTTAATGAAAGCATCGTGCAAACGATTTCAGAGGCGGCCGAGGGTTGACTGAGCGGATATCCGAACATCGGTCTCTCGGTTGGCGAATGTGTCGCTTGCCTGCGCCCAGCTCTGGCGCACACCGATTACTTCAACCGAAATGGAGTCCGAATGCGATTCATGCTGCGTTCCACCGTCGTCTGTCAAACCATCGTCGCCGGCCTGTTTGCCACCTCGGCACAGGCTGCAATGCCAGTGTCGCTGACGTATGTCGTCAACAATCCGTGGGTGGGCGGGTACTGCGCCATCGTCAAGGTGTCCAATCCGAATGCGCAGGCGGTCCAGTGGAGCGGTTCGCTCCCGATACGGGGCACGGTGACGTCGCTATGGAACGCGGTCGGCCAGCAGTCCGGCGGCGCCATCGTTTTCAGCGGCGGGCTCGATTGGAACAAGATCATCCAGGGCAAGTCGACGATGGAGTCGATCGGCTTTTGCGCGACGGATGCCGTCACGCCGACGCCGACTCCTACTCCGACGCCAACACCGACTCCTACTCCGACGCCAACACCGACACCGACACCGACGCCAACACCAACACCAACACCAACACCAACACCAACACCAACACCGACACCGACGCCTACTCCGACACCAACGCCAACGCCGACAGGCGCGCTCTCCCCAGTCTACAAAGGCGAGGGCACCTTTTACGGCGCCACGGGCGAGGGCAATTGCAGCTACGACGCCAGTCCCGGCAACCTGATGGTGGCCGCGATGAACCAGACGGATTACGCCAACAGCGGGGCGTGCGGCGAGTACATCGCCGTCACCGGTCCCAAAGGCAAGGTCACGGTGCGCATCACCGACCGCTGCCCGGAATGCAAACCGGGTGATGTTGACCTGAGCGAGCAGGCTTTCGTCAAGGTGGCCGAGAAGTCGGCGGGCAGGGTGCCGATCAGCTGGTATGTGGTCGCCGGCGAGACGACGGGGACGGTCAGCTACCGCTTCAAGGAAGGCAGCACCATCTACTGGCAGGGCATCCAGGTGCTCAACCACCGCCTGCCGATCACCAAGCTCGAGATCCGCCCGAACGGCAGCGCCAACTGGATCGCCGTCAAGCGCGAAGAATACAATTACTTCGTGTATCCGAGCCCGATTGCGGCAGGTCCGATGCAGGTTCGCATCACAGGTCTTGGCGGCGCCACCCTGCTGCAAACGCTGCCCGAGCCCCAGGGCGGCCTGGTCGTCAAGGGCAGCAACCAGTTCTGACGAGGCCTGGTCAAACCGGTGGCGCTGTTACGGCGCCACCGGTTCGCCGAAGCGAAAACTCGACACGGCCAGGTGGCCGAAAAATTCATCTTCGTGATACACGCAGGCCGCATCCTCGGATTCGGCCGCGCCCAGCGCCACCATCAGCGGCAGCAGATGCTCTTCGCGCGGGTGGGCGTTGCGCGCATACGGCGCCTGGCCCCAGTGCAGCAGGGCGATGGTGCGCTCCGACGGCGGCAGCTTGAGCACCAATTGCAGCCAGCCGTCGAACTGGTGCGATGCCAGCCTGCCTTCGGGGCCGAACTGGCGCAGGTTATGGTAGCTCAGGCCACTGCCGATAATGAGTACCCCTTCATCGCGCAGCGGCGCCAGCGCGCGCCCGATCTTCACGTGCGTCAGCGGATCGAATCCGTGCAGCAGCGACAGCTGCACCACCGGCACGTCGGCCTCCGGGTAGACCGGATACAGCATCGAAAACGTCCCATGGTCGAAACCGCGCTGCGGATCGAGCGACACCGCGTGCCCGGCCGCTGCCAGCAGGGCGGCGGCGCGTTCTGCCAGTTGCGGCGACCCTGGCGCGGAATATTTGATCTGGTAGGTATGGGCCGGAAAGCCGCCGTAATCGTAGATCATCGGCGGCTGCGCGCCGGACGAGAGCATCAGCTCCTTTTCTTCCCAGTGACCGGAAATGACCAGCACTGCGGCCGGCTTGACGTCGCCGATCTGGCGCCGGATATCGACCAGCGACGCTTCCAGCACGTCGTAGGTTTCACCGTACTGCTCTTTCATGAATGGCCACGGACCGCCGCCGTGGGAGACGAAATAGGTCGGCAGGCGGTGGCTCATGGCAGTGCTCCAGACGGTGGTTTATCTATCCAATATAGGGACGTGTGCGCTCTTTATCAAGTCATGCGCGTGCGCGCCAGGTCGATCAGCGCGAACAGGCGCGCGCTGCGCATCCAGCCGATGGCGATGACCGCCGCTTGCGTCAGCAGCAGGGCGCCGGTAAAACCCAGCGCATCGATCCCCGCCATGTTCGCGCGCGCCAGCGACAGCAGGCCGGCCAGGGCAAGGCCGGCGATGCTGATGCCGGCGTAGCTGCCCAGCGCCGCCAGCGGATGGCGCACCAGCAGCATGCAGCCCGACAGCCAGGCCGCCAGCGCGGAGCGTTTGCGCGGGTCGTAGGCCAAAAAAGCGCGGCCGGCGTCGAGCGAGACAGTCACCAGCCCGATGAGCAGCACCATCAGCGCCTGCGCCAGCATCAGCGCCAGCGCCGCGTCGTCCGCCGAGATGACCTTGGCGGCGTAGGCTGTCGCGGCGTCGATGGCGCCCATGCCGGCCACGAAGGCCAGGCCGAGCGGCAGCGCGCCCCAGGCCAGCAGGCGCAGCATGGGTGCGTAATAGTCGGCGCCGCCGCGCGTGAGCGCCGCAAAGCCGGGCACCTGCTGCGCGCGCGCCGCCGTCGCCACCATCCCCGACAGCATCGGTGAAATCAGCAGGGTGGCCAGCAGCGCCATGCTGCCGGCCTGGGTAAACACCACCTGGTGACGCGCGTGCACGGCCATCAGGTCGCTCAATGCCGTCATGTCGAGCGCGCGCGCCAGCGCCGCCGCGTGCACCGAGTAATCGAGGCTGGCCGACAACAGGTGCCAGGCTGGCAGCGCCATGACCAGGGTCGGCACCAGCATCCACAACACCCACAGCAGCAGCAGGCGCCATTGCAGCGCCGCGCGTGCCGCCCGTGGAACGGAGGCGATCGAAAAGGCAGGAGATGGATGCATTACACGGTCGCAATCAGGGAAAACAGGATATTGAAAAACGCGGCCACATCGCCGGCCCAGCGGCGCGCGGCGCGCCCGCTTGGCTCCAGGGTGCGGCTGTCATCGAGCTTGCTGGTGTCGAGGTAGTGCAGGCGCTGCGGATCGAGTTCGGCCGACACCGCCCTGGCCGGCTTGACCCAGCTGAAGGTGCGCCAGCGCTGCTGGTCGTCCCACACCGCCGTTTCGCTGCTGCCGTCGGCGAATTTGACCAGCACGGTTTGCGCGACCGGGGCGCCGCGCCGCTGCACCGTGACGCTGGTGCGCCAGGAGCGCGCGGCGCCGGGCTTGGCCGCCGCCTCTTCCTCGCTCGAAAAGCGCGAGACGCGGTCGTCGATGGACGCCGTGGCGTACACCTGTTGCGCGAACACGGCGTTGACAGCGGCGCGCTGGCCGCTCACCTCGGCCAGCGTCTCGCGCAAATCGGCGGTGCTCGGATGGCGGAATTTCCAGCGCCGGTAGTATTCCTTGAAGGCGCGTTCGGTCGCCTCCTGGCCGATGCGCGCCTCCAGGTCGCGCAGCATGGTGGAGCTGCGCACGTACACCGGGCCGATGCCCTGCAGGCGCATGTGGGCGTTCTGTCCGATCGCGTCGGCCGGTTCCAGGCGCGGCGCCTCGTGGCGCTCGACGTCGAAGCCCTTGAAACCCGGCGCGAAGCCGAGCGCCTTGAGCAGCGGCGAACCGAGATACGACTGCTGGCCGGTATCGCGCAGCATGCGGTAGTTCCAGAATTCGTTCAAGCCTTCGTCGAGCAGCGGTTCTTCGAATTCGTTGGAGGCCAGGATGCCGTAGAAGTAACCGTGGCCGACTTCGTGGATGGTGACGAAATCGAGGTCGAAGGCGGCGGCCGTCTGCGGCACCACCTTGTCGTGGCCGGCGGTGGTGATGAAGGTCGGGTACTCCATGGCGCCGGCTTCGTCGGCATTGAACGGCGGGATCACGATGGTCAGCGTCTTGTACGGATACGGCCCCAGCGTTTTTGAAAAATAGGTCAGCGCATCGGTGGCTGCCTTGAGCGCCGGTGCGGCGCTGGCCGCGCGGTCGGGCGGGAACAGCACCGACAGCTGTACAAGCGGGCTGCCCGGCGCGCTCCAGGTGGCGCGCAGGGGCTGGGCGGTGCGCTTGTCGGCGGTCCAGGCGAAATCGTGGACGTCGCCCTGCACGTAGTGGTGGGTCAGCATGCCGCCGCGCTCCACCGGCGCGCCCTGCAGCTCGCCGGTCGCGCCCACGGTGTAGCCCTTGGGCGCGGTCAGCTTGACGTCGAAGCGGCCGAAGTCGGCGTAGAACTCGGTCTCATGGTGATATTCGTGGGCGTTCCAGCGGGTCCGGGTGGCGCCGCGTTCGCCCGGCAGTTCCAGCACGGCGATCTTGGGGAACCACTGGCCCACCAGGTGAAAGCTGCCGAAGTAGCCGGTGCTGCTCACCACCCGCGGCAGCTGGGTCAGGAAGGACATGTCGAAACTGGTCGACGCCCCCGGCGCCACCGGCGCCGGCAGGTCGAAGCGCACCACCGTCTGGTCGGAGGCCGGGCCGTTGTCGGGATGGACGAACGACCAGTCGACCTTGGCCCCGCCCTGGGTCACGCTGCGCAGGTCGATCTGGCCCCATTCGCCGGGGGCGGTGGTGACGCTGCCGCCGGCCTCGCGCTGTTCGGTGAAGTAGGTGCTGCCGGCATTTTTGAAGGCGTTCATGTACAGGTGCAGGTAGACGCTGCGCACGGTCTCCTTGCTGCGGTTACGCCAGGTGAGCTTCTGCTTGCCGTCGACCGTGTGGGCGACCGGGTCGAGCGTGGCTTCGATGCGGTAGTCGACCACGCGCTCCGACAGGGTCGCTTCGCTGCCGCTGCGCGGCCCGCCCCACGCATCCGGGGCGCTCGGCACGCTCACCGCGCTGGCCGACGGCAGGGCCAGGCCGATGCCGACGTCGGTCACCGGTTGCGGGATCGGGGTGATGGTGATGTCGCCCTGGGCCAGCAGCTCGGCGCCGGCGATGGCGGCTGCCGCCAGCAGGAGCGCCTTGAGGGCCATGGTTCGGGTACGCGCTTGCATGCATTCTCCTGCGCCGCTGGGCGCTTGCGATGGGGTAGAGGGGGCCGGCAGCCAGGCGGCCAGCCGGCCGCACAGCATGCCACAACGCCCGCCGGGCCGCAGTCCCGCTGGCGTATCCGATTATAATGGCGCAGTTTTGGTGCCCGCCCGCGTCCTCACGCCGGCAGTTAAACGGGAAACACCCAGTGTGCTGCCCCCGCAACGGTACTGCCAGCCATCGATCACGATGGCTGGCGAGCCCGGATACCGGCCAAAACAGGTGGACCCGATGCCGCAACGCGCGTCGGTTCCGTGCAATCCGGCTTGCGGGGACGCAGGCCAGGACTCTTTTTTCTGAAGACGACATCATGATTTCTGCAGTATCGCCGCGCCGCGCGCTCTCCGCCAGGCCGCTCGCGCTGGTTTTCGCCCTGTCCCTGTGTTTCCTGTCCAGCGCCGCGCTGTCCGCTGAAACCCAAACCCTGCCCGCCGTGACCGTGACCGGCGCCCGCTTCGCCAGCGACCCGGCGCTGGCCCCGATCGGCGCGACCGTCATCAGCGCCGACGAGATCCGCCGCGCCGGTGCGGCCGACGTCAACCAGGCCATCCGCCAGATCGGCGGCGTGTACGGCCGCCAGAGCCTGGACGGCTCGCCCGATTTCAGTCTCGACCTGCGCGGCTTCGGCACCAACAGCAGCCAGAACATGGTGGTCACGCTCGACGGCGTGCGCATGTCCGAGAGTGAATTGAGCAATGCGACGCTGTCGTCGATCCCGATCGAGACCGTCGAACGCATCGAAATCATTCGCGGCGGCGCCAGCGTGCTGTATGGCGAAGGCGCCACCGGCGGCGTGATCCACATCGTCACGCGCCGCCCCGAGGCCAATGGCCGGCGCGGCATGCTGCGCGCCGAAGCCGGCCAGTTCGGCCTGCGCGACCTGCGCGCCGCCATGGCCCAGTCGTGGAACGGCTTCGCGCTCGACGCGTCGGTCGGCAGCCAGCGCACCGACAATTACCGTGACCATAACGAGTTCGCGCTCGATACCTTCAGCGGCGGCGCCCAGTGGGCTTACCAGGGCGGCCGCGCCGGGGTGCGCTACGACCGCGCGCGCCAGGAGTCGGACTTGCCGGGCGCCCTGAGCGCACGCCAGTTCGGCGAGAACCCGCGCCAGGCCAATACGCCTGACGATATCGGCGCGCTCGATTCGGACCGCCTGACCGCGTTCGTGGAGCAGCGCGTCGGCAGCGTCGACCTGGCTGCCGAACTGTCGCGCCGCGAGCGCACCGCCGGTTCGACCTATTTCTACACCATCGAGGGCAAGCGCATGGCCTCGAAGGCGACCTATGACAGCGCCCAGACCCAGTTTTCGCCGCGCCTGCGCCATCTGGCGCAAATGGGCGGCGTGCTCAATGAGCTGGTGGCCGGCGTGGACCTGGTCAAGTGGTCGCGCGTGACCGATTCGGAGTATTCGGATGCCGACGCCACGCAAAAATCGAGGGCGCTGTATGTGCGCGACGAGCTCAAGTTCGGCGGCGCGCACAAGGCCCGCGTGGCCGTGGGCGCGCGCCGCGAACGCTTCGAGAAGGATGCCACCGACGCGCGCGCCTTCGCCGCGCCGTACGCCAGCAAGACCACCCTCAACGCCTGGGAAGTGCAGGGCAGCGTTGATGTCATGCCGCTGGTGAACCTGTACGCCAAGGCAGGGCGCAGCTACCGCGTAGCCAATGTCGACGAGAACGGCTACCGCGCCGCGCCCGGCGTGCTGGCGCCGCAAACCTCGCGTGACCTGGAACTGGGCTTAGCTTACGGCGACGCGGCCCTGGGCGCGAATACGCGCGTATTCCGCCATCAGCTGCATAACGAGATTTTCTACGACCCGACCGTGAACGGCGGCTACGGCGCCAACACCAACCTCGATCCGACCGAGCGCAAAGGCGTGGAGTTCGATGTCCACGCCAGCATCGCGCGCGACTGGCGCGTGAGCGGCAACTGGCAGCACGTGCTGGCGCGCTTCACCGGCGGCCCGAACGCCGGGCGCGAGATGGTGCTGGTACCGAAGAACGTGGTCTCGGCGCGCCTGGCCTGGGTTCCGGGCAATGGCCACAGTGCCGATATCGGCTTTCAATGGGCCGGCAGCCAGCGTTTCGGCGCCGACTTCGCCAACAACTGCGGTGCGCTCATGGCATCGAGCACCACCTTCGAGGCCCGTTACGCGCGCCAGGTCGGCGCCTGGGAATTCGCGGTGGCGGGCCTGAACCTGGCCGACAAGCATTACACCAGCAATGCCTACGGCTGCAACAGCGGCATCTACCCGAGCGACGGGCGCCAGCTCAAGGTGTCGGCGCGCTACGACTTCTGATGCGCCAGCGCTTCCTGTTCGCCGCGCTGGCCCTGTGGGCTGGCCTTGCCGGCGCCGCGATCACGGTGGTCGACGACGCCGGCCGGCGCGTGCTGCTGGCCGCGCCGGCCCGGCGCATCGTGTCGATGGCGCCGCACGTCACCGAGCTGCTGTTCGCGGCCGGCGGCGGCGCGCGCATCGTCGGGGCGATGAGCTACAGCGACTATCCGCCGGCCGCCCGCGGCATCCCGCTGGTCGGCGACAACAGCCAGATCGACATCGAACGCGTGCTGGCGCTCAAACCCGACCTGCTGGTGGTCTGGCAGAGCGGGAACACGGCGCGCCAGCTGGAGCAACTGCGCCAGCTCGGCATTCCAATGTTTTACAGCGAGCCGGCGCGGATGGACCAGGTGGCCGGCAGCATGCTGCGCTTCGGCCAGCTGCTCGGCACTGAAACAGTGGCGCAGGCGGCGGCAGCGTCGTTCCGCGCCCGCATCGCGGCGCTGGAGGCGCGCTACAGCAAGCGAGCGCCGGTCAAGGTGTTTTACCAGGTGTGGGAAAAGCCGCTGTACACCCTCAATGGCCAGCAGATCGCCAGCGACGCCATCCGCCTGTGCGGCGGCGAGAATATCTTCGCCGCGCTGGCGCTCAAGGCGCCCTCGGTTGGCATCGAGGCGGTGTTGCAGGCCAATCCGGAAGCGATCGTCGGCAGCGAACCGCACGACGCCTCGGAACAGGGCCTGGCGATCTGGGCGCCTTACAAAACCCTGTTGGCGGTGCGCCAGGGCAATCTGTTCACCCTGGACGGGGAATTGCTGACCCGCGCCGGGCCGCGCCTGCCCGACGGCGCCGCCATCCTGTGCGAAAAACTCGACCTGGCGCGTCAACGCCGCAAGTAGGCCTGCGTTTACTGCATGACCGGGCGATCACTGGGCCGGCATGTGCAACGCAATGTAAAATGCGGGTCCCTGGCCTCTGACCTGCCGCAAAAAGTGGTAATCTCGCGATCGTCGTCTCAACTTAACATGAAGGATATTTATGCGTTTCCTGCGTATTGCTCTGGCCGTGGCCAGTCTGGCCGTCAGTACGGCGTTCGCTTCGCCCACCGATCCGAAAGAGGGCGTCGAGTTTGTGACGCTGGCCGCGCCGCAGCCGACCAAGGCGACCGGCAAAAAAGTCGAAGTCATCGAATTTTTCATGTACCACTGCCCGCATTGCTATACGCTTGAACCGCATCTGGCCGAATGGGTCAAAAAGCAGGGCGACAACGTCCTGTTGCGGCGCGTGCACTTCGCCTCCAGCGGTACCGATCCGGAGGCGCATCTGCACCTGACGCTCGAAGCGATGGGCAAGGCCGAAGAAATGCATCCGAAAGTGCTGCATGCCTTTCATGTCGAGCGCCTTCGCCTGAACAAGGAGGAGGCCATTCTTGAGTGGATTCCCAAGCAGGGCATCGACAAGGCCAAGTTCCTGGAATACTGGAATTCGTTCGGCGTGCTGACCAAGCTGAAAAGCGCATCGCAGCTGACCCAGAACTACAAGGTCGACAGTGCGCCGACGGTGGTGGTCGATGGCCGTTTCGTGACCTCGCCATCGGTCGTTGCCGAAGCCAATCCGGGCGTGACCAAGGCCACCGAGTACCTGGTGTTCAAGCAGGCGCTCGACGCGCTGGTGAGCAAGGTCCAGAAAGAGAAGGGCGCTGCCGCGGCACCGGCCAAGGCGCCTGCCAAAGCGAGTGCCACACCTGCCAAATCCGTCGGAAAATGAGCGATTCTGAAGAGAAAATCATCAAAATCTACGACGCCTCGCGCCCCGTAGAGGAAGATTTGTTCGAGCGCAACTGGATTAACCAGCTGGCATGGAGCCTGGTGGTGGTGCTGTGCAGCGTCGTGGTGTGGTTTTCGATAGCGATCGTCAATGCCGAGAACCAGCGCCATGCGCTGATCACCAAGCAATGTGCCGATCCGGTGTTCAAGGGCGAGGTCGACACGCGCTGCATGCAGGTGGTCAGTTCGCGTCCGCACTGGTGGGAACACCTCTGGTACGGCATCACGCATCTGAAGCCGGCGGAAAAGTAACAGCAGTCATTGCACTGCCGTTTCTGCCTTCGCAGAAACGGCAGTTCTCAGGCCGGCAAGGCAATCACGAAGCGCGCCCCGCCCAGCGCCGACTGTTCCACCGCAATCGTGCCGCCATGCAGCGCTACCGCCTTCTGCGCAATCGATAATCCCAGCCCGAAACCGCCGGTACTGCGGTCGCGGCTGCGGTCGAGCCGGTAAAACGGTTCGAACACCTTGCCCCGTTCCGCCTCCGGAATGCCGGGCCCGTCATCCTCCACCACGATTTCCACGCCGTCCACGCGCCGCGCCGACAGCGCAATCCGCCCGTTGCCGTATTTCTGGGCATTGCGCAGCAGGTTGCCCACCGCCCGCAGCAGCAGGCGCCGGTCGCCGGTCATGCTGCCCAGCGCACTGTCGAGCCGGACCTGGGGCTGGGCCGCCAGCGGGTCGAGCGCGTCCACGCAGCCCAGCAGCGCCGGCGCCAGCTCGAAGCTGGCTTGCTGCAGGGCCTGGCGGCTGTCGAGCCGGATCATGCCCAGCAGTTCATTCACCAGCCCGTTCAGCTCGGCGACATCGCCTTCCATCGCCACGATGCGCTGTTCCAGTGCCGGATCGTCCGCTGCCGACCTGAGTAGTTCCAGGGCGAATTCCAGGCGCGCGATCGGGGTGCGCAGTTCGTGCGAAACGGAATGGAGCAGGTTTTTCTGCGCGTCGAGCAAGCCTTCGATGCGCCCGGCCATGTGGTTGAGCCGCTCGGCCAGCGGATAAATGATGGCGCCGGTCTTGAAGCTGGCGCGCGCCGACAGCTTGCCGGCGCCGACCTCGTCGGCCACGCGCGAGAGTTCCTGCAGCCCCAGCCAATGCGAGCGCGACCACAGGGCGATCGGCACCAGCAGGAACAGCGCCACGATCACGTAGCGCACCGCTTCCATCTCCAGCGCCAGGCCGATGTCGATCGGCAGCTCTTGCGCATGGATGACTTCCTCGGCGCTGCCGATATAGCTTTCGCCATGCAGGTCGACACGGCGGTAAAAGGCTTTGTTGGCGGTATCGAGCACCAGTTCGCCGCGGTTGAGCGCGGCGTGCTGCTGGACCGGCAGCGAGGCGCGCACGCTGGTCAGCGGCACCAGGTCGAGCTTGACGTCCGACACTTCGCGCACCTTGTTGAGCCGCACCAGCCATTCGTCGGCCGGGGCTTTGTCGATGTATTGTTCAAGCAGGAAAATCTGGGCGGCCGCCTGGCGCCGCGCGATATCGTCCAGCGGATCGCCGAACAGGCGGCTGGTGGCGAAATAGATGGCGAAGGTCGCAACCGTAATCGACAGCATGACCAGCACGAAGAAGCGGAAGAAGATCCGGTTCACGCGTGTTTCCCGCCACAACGTTGTTCAATAACTGTTGCCATAGCCATCGCTTCTCCTTGCGCAGCATTGTATAAGAGCGGGGCGCATCGGGGTATTACAAATAAGTGACAAATAGGGGACAGTTCATGGCGGAAGTGCGCCGCGATTGTCGATATCATGGCCTTACTCGAATTCCAGGTCTGCCCGCCGCGCTTGCGCGCTGGCAGGTATCGCTTCCCTTATGAAAGGATTTGCCATGTCTGTTTTGATTCGTGCACTTTCCTGCCTCCCGCTGGCTGGCGCTGTCGCGCTTGCCGGTTGCGGCGGCGGCGACAACGGCGGCGGCACGCCCGTCCCTCCGAAAACGCAACCGGACATCGTCGTGCCGACGCCGACGCCGACGCCAACACCAACACCGACACCGACGCCAACGCCAACGCCAACGCCAACACCGACGCCGACGCCGACGCCGGTCCCGGTCACCGTGATCACCCCCTTCATCGCGCGCGCCCAGCAAGCCTCGTGCGCCAGCGTGACCAACCGCCTGTTCGTGATCGACCACAAATATGTGCTGTGGAACCAGTCGGGCGACTGCGCCGACAAACGCTACAGCACCGAACTGTTCGCCCTGACGCCGGAGGCGAAAGTATGCAGCCTGAGTGACTCCATCGCCGGCCCCAAGCGGGAATGCAGCGACGCCGTCATGCTGCCCATCTTCAACACGATCATCGAGAAGAGCAACGAAGAAGATTTCGGCCTTGGCGCCGGCCACGTGGTCGAAGAGATCAAGTTCCTCCCTGCAAACGGATTAAGTGTGGATTTCAATACCATCGCCAGCGATACCTTTTCGGGCGTGGGCACGGCCCGCAACGTCGTGGTGCGCGACCAGGCGGCGCTCGATGCCCTATGGGCCGAGCACAGCGCGATCCGCATCCCGCCGCCGCCGGCGCCCAAGGTCGACTTCAAGAAAGAGATGGTCATCGCCTTGTTCGGCGGCGGCGGCTCGGCCTGCGGCAGCTTCGGCGTGCGCCGCGCCAACGCCGGCGACGGGCATCTGGTGATCCGTTACGAGGACAAGGCCCCCGATCCCGGCACCATCTGCATCGCCGTGGTGGCCAATCCGATGCACATGATCACGGTTCCGCGCATCGATGCAGTGGTCGACTTCGTGAAGGTGACGACGCAGAATATCGCCTTCACCGATCTGTGGCGCAGCCCGTTTTCGCGCATCGATACGCCGCGCAATATCGTGATCAAGGATGCCGCCACCTTCGCCACCGTGTGGCGCCAGTCGCATACCAACGCCGACCTGCCGGCTGTCGATTTCAGCAAGGACATGGTGGTCGCGGTCTTCGGCCGTGGCGGCTCGAACGGTTGCCATACCACCGAAATCGAGAGCATCTACCGCGAGGGCGGCAAGATCCAGGTGTCCAGCGTGAACTGGTCGCTCAAGCCCGACAACATCGCCATGTGTCCGGCGGCGATCTCGAACCCCGGGCACCTGGTGAAGCTGGCGCGCTCGGATGACACGGTCGAGTTTTCGACCCAATCGCGGCAACGTTAAGGCAGTTTTCCGTTTCCCTGGTGGCGCGCAAGCGCCGCCGGGCCCGGACCCCGATGTATGAAAATCCTGTTGACCTTTGTGCTCGGCGCGGCGTGCGCCAGCGCCACCGCCCGTACCCCGGCCGTCAATCCGATGCCGGACGGCAGCCGCGACATGTATGTCGGGCTGGGCTTCGTGGCGGCGCCCGCCTATGAAGGCGCGCGCCGGCCGCGCCGCATGGCGGTGCCGGTGCTGCAGGGCGAGTGGAGCAATGGCGTGTTTATTTCCGGTATGAACGCCGGCGTGCACCTGTCGGACCAGCCATCGCTCGAATTCGGCCCGCTGCTGTCGGTCCAGGCGCGGCGCAGCGAATCGGGCAACGGGACCGCGCTGGGCGGCACCTCGCTCACCTCCATGACTGACGGCGGTGCGCCGCTGGCGCCGATCGACAGCACGCCGGCCGAGCCAACTGCCTCCCCCGGTTTGGGCGCGCGCAGCAGCGGCCCCAACCGCCTGTCCGGCATGGACGTGGTTGGCGCGCGCCTGCAAGCGGGCGGCTTCGTCAACGTCTATCTCAGCCCCAGCCTGCGCCTGACCAACAGCGTGCTGTACGGCGCCGGCCGGGATGCCAACGGCTTGCTGTGGAACCTCGGCATCCAGCATGTGGTGCAGCAGTTTTCGCCGCACCACAGCGTGTCGCTGTCGGCTGGCGTGAGCGTGGTCAACCGTCACTACAACACCAGCTTTTTCGGCGTCAGCGCGGCTGAATCCCTGCGCAGCGGCAACCCGGCGTACGCGCCCGGCGGCGGCCTGAACGGCGCCAGCGCGGGCCTGAGATGGCACTGGGCCTTGTCGCCATCGTGGCTGCTGATTAATAACGTGCAAGCGACCCGGGTACTGGGCGCTGCGCACAAGAGTCCCTTGGTGGAGCGTCCCAACGGCTTTGTCTTGTCCACCGCGCTCGCTTACCGGTTTTGATGATGAATGCCCCACGCCACGTCGCCCTCCTGATCGCGCTGCTGTTGTCGGCTGGCGCCAGCACGGCGCATGCGCCCGCGCCGGAATGGCTCAGCTATCGCGACGCTTACCGCGCCATGGTGGTGTTCCAGAAATACGGCGGTCCGAAATACTATCTGCAAAACCAGTTGCAGCTGGTGCCGGCGCGGCAGGGCGCGGTGGCGCCGAATGTACAGCTGATCTTGCAGACCCGGGACGGCGACCAGTTCCTTGCGCTCGACCCCACCGGGCGCGCGGTATTTCCTCTCAGCACGGCGGCCTACAACGAGAACGCGCCCTTGCTGGTCAGCGGCGGCGCCGGGCCGGTCGGGTTTCGCGCGCGCGTGTCGATCATGCCGCGTGCCAACGGCCTGTACGACAGCGCCGAGCTGCGCGCCGCCTGTGGCCAGGCGCTCGACTACCTGCGCTATGCCGATGCCAGTGCCAGCACGCGCGCCTGCGTGGGCGTACGCTTCGTCTTTCCGCACGAGATAGGCGCCCCGGCCCCGGTGCGCTTGCGCAGCGGCGCGGCCGACGCGGTGGCGCTGCCGGTGACCGAGGGCGGCGCGTTTCCCGGCGATGGACAACATGGCTTTCGCATCGTTCATTATCGTTTCAGTCATGGCGCCGAAGCGCGCCAGCTCATCACCAGCAGTACGCCGCTGGCGATCACGCCCCTCATCGAATAGCGTACTCAGCAGTTCGGTGATGTCGAATACATATTTACGACAATTGCCAGACATTTCGAGGCGGAAAGGGAAGCGCGATGCGCCTAAGCTATGCGCATCGGGTTTTCCGTTCGCCCTCGATGCTCTCCGGTGTCGTGGGCTTTTTTTCTTCGCAATAACAGCATGATGGCGATGCAGCGGGACGCATGAAGGCGCCCGCCAGCCGCGCATCGTGGGACGCCGTGGCGCGCAGGCGAGGCGCGTGCGGTCTTGACGAAAACTCAGCGATTTCGGCGATGTCGGCGGCAGGCCGTAAAATGGCGGCTGATCATCTTTTCGGCGAACTTCATGAGAACCCTTTTTGCCCTCGTCCTGGCCGGCGTCTTGCCTGCCGCCTGGGCCCAGACCCCTGTCACCAATCCGATGCCGGACGGCAGCCGCGACATGTATGTCGGGCTGGGCGCCGTCTCGGCGCCGCGCTACCAGGGGGCGCACGCGCGCCGCATGACAGCCTTGCCGCTGCTGCAGGTCGAGTGGAGCACTGGCGTGTTTGTCTCGGGCATGAGCGCGGGGATGCACTTGTCGACCAATCCGCTGCTCGAATACGGCCCCCTGCTTGCGCTGCTGCCACGCCGCAACCATTCCGGCAACGACGGCGAGTGGCTGGGGGCGCCCGTGGCCGGGTTTGCGGGCGAGTCGGTGCCGACCTTCGGCGCGACCGATCCGAAGACCGGCCAGCCGGACCGCCCAACGCCACCGGCGGCGGAAAAGCGCAGCGGCAACCGGCTCAGCGGCACCGACGCCATCGGTGCGCGCCTGCAAGGCGGTTTTTTTTCCCATTATTATCTGACGCCATCCTTGCGCATCACCAATAACTTGCTGGCAGGCTCGGGACGGGAGCGCCATGGCGCCACCTGGACCGTGGGCCTGCAGCACATGGCGCGGGCCATCTCGCCGCACCACACGGTATCGCTGTCGGCCGACCTGACGCTGGTGAACGGCAGCTACAACCGCAGCTACTTCGGCGTGACCGAGGTCGAGAGCTTGCGCAGCGGCAATGACGTGCATACGCCGTCGGGCGGCCTCAAGGAGGTAGCGCTGGCTGCGCGCTGGAACTGGGCGCTGTCGCCTTCCTGGATGCTCGGCAGCACGGTGCGCGCCGCACGCCTGCAGGGCGATGCGCGGCGCAGCCCGCTGGTCGAGCGCCCCAATCATGTCACCGTGTCCACCGGACTTGCTTACCGATTCTGATCATGCCATTTGTACGCCACGTTTCCGCCATCCTTGCCTTGCTGTTTACGGCAGGCGGCACGACGGCCAATGAGGTTGGCGGCGAATGGCTCAGCTATCGCGACGCTTACCGCGCGATGGTGGTGTTTGAGAAATACGGCAGGCCCAAGCATTTCTTGCAGAACCATTTCCAGGTCATGTTGAAAGAGAAGGGCGTGCTGACCGACGGTTTGCAGTTGAGCCTGCTAAGCAAGGCCAGCAGCCTGAACCTGCCGCTCGATCCGACCGGCCGCACCGTCTTCCCGCTGCTCAAGGCCGCGTATGACGACAATGCCACGCTGATACTCACCCGCAATGCCGCCCAGTATGTGTTCCGGGCGCGCGTATCGATCGTGGTGCGTTCCGACGGCGTGTACGAAACCAGCGACCTGCGCGCGGCCTGCGAGCAAGCGCTCACCTATCTGCGCCATGTGGATGCGTCGGCGCGCACGCGCCGTTGCGGCGGAGTGCGCCTGAGCTACCTGCGCAAGGGACCGGACCCGGTGGTCAAGCTGCGCAACGGTAGCGGCGACGTGGCCCTGCTGTCGGTGGCCGAGGGCACCACCTTCGGGGACGACAACAACGAGGGCTTCCGGGTCGTCAATTACCGGTTCGGCGACCATGCCGACAAGGGCCAGCTGGTGACCCGGAGCGCGCCGCTGGCGATCGCGCCGCTGCTGGAATAGCTCGGGCCCGCCAGATGGGTCTTGCATGTGGCGACAAGGCCCCGCGGCTCAGGGACTCACGCCGTATTTGCCGTAGATCCGGGCGATCGTCCCCGAGCGTTTCATGATGAGGATCGCTTCGTCCAGTTTCGGCAACAAGGCTTTCTTGCTGGGCTGGACGCGTATCGAGACATCATACGAACCGAGCACGTCACCGATGACCAACTCACTGTAACTGGGCACTTGGAGCACGCTGTATTGCGCAACCGCCTTGTTGATCAGGATCTGGTCCATCCGCCCGGCAGCGAGCATGGCCATGAGCTGCTTCTCGTTCACGGCGTCGGCGCGATGCACGACGCCACTGGCAAACAGCTCGCGCAATTCCGGATAGCTATAACCCCTGACCAATCCCACTGTCCTGCCACTCAAATCCCTTGGCGTGCTCACTTTGAAATGTTTTCCAGGGGCAAACACGAGTACGTCGATCACTTTGCCAAACGGTATTGAAAACACGCCGGGGATTCTTTCCTGCTTTACCCAGCCGGGGAACACGCCGAGTTCGAGATCGATTTGTCCCAGATCGAAGCGTTTGGCAAGACGCGCGTAGGGAAGGTACTCGGCCTGGAAGCGATGCCCTGTAATCTGGCCCAGTTCGTCGAGGAGCTCCTGGTAAATGCCCGTCCGCCCGCTCTCGATCATCATGGGCGGGTAATTGTAGAAGCCGACCTTGAACGTCTCGGAGCGCGCATTCGTCAACCAGGCGGCGCACGCCAGGCATGCCGCGCAAACAAGGATTTTCATGTCTGCCCTAAGTCGTCATGCGGAGTCGGGTCGAACGCCGCGCGAAGGCATCGCGGGCGCGCCTATATTCCGCATCAACTATTGTGCCCTTGTCGTTCAAAGTCCGGCGCCGTGTTGGCGCTGCGATGACCGTCCCCATCCGCCGGGGATGGACGCCAGTCCGCAGAACGACTAGTATGTATTTAAGAAATATTTAAATTAAATCAATATTTTCGCCGCAAAGCGTATCAGTGCGCCCGGCATCGCCGAGAGACTCCCATGACCCAACCAACCCGTCTGTACCTTGCTGTTCCCCTGGCAGGCGCGCTGCTGCTGGCCGCCTGCGGGGGCGGCAGCGATCCCGTGCCGCTCAAACCGGCAGAACCGGTCGTGACGACGCCAACACCGACGCCAACACCGACGCCGACGCCAACACCGACGCCGACGCCGACGCCAACGCCGACGCCGACGCCAACACCGACGCCGACGCCAACACCGACGCCGACGCCGACGCCAACGCCGACGCCGACGCCAACGCCGACGCCAACGCCAACGCCGACGCCAACGCCGACGCCAGAGCCAACGCCAACGCCAGAGCCAGAGCCGGCGCCAACGTCCGTCACAGTCCCTGGCATCGCCGAGCCGGACCCCACTGCTTCGGGCATCTTCATCACGCCATTCGTGCAGCGTGCCCGCCAAAGCACCTGCGGCCAGTACTTCAATCGCCTGTTCGTGGTCGACCAGAAATACGTTTTTGCCAACCAGAACGGCAGTTGCGATGACAATACCGAGCGCGAGGTATTGTTCGGCGCCACGCCCGATGTCTGGCTGTGCACCAGCCACTATGGACGGCTTGGCGGCAAGGAAAGTTGTGCCAATCCCATGTACACCGGCCTCTTCGATAAACTGTGGGGGATGCAGACGACTCCGATGTTATTTCCTGCGGGGATCAAAATAGAAGAAATCTTCTTCCTGCCCAAGGACGGCAGCAGGCTGGCATTGACCCCGCTGGCGCAGGACAATGCGTCCGCCATCAAGTCGCCGCGCCACCTTGTGATCCGCGACGCCGCCACCCTGGCCGCGGTATGGGCCGAGCACACCAGCGGCAGTGCCAGTCCGGCCGCGCGGCCAGTGGTGCACTTCGAAAACGAGATGGCCATCGCCGTGTTCGGCGGCAGCAGCAGCGCCTGCGGCGAAGTCGGCATCCGCGCGGTGCGGGTCAGCGGCGACAAGCTGGTCGCCGAGTACGAACAGCGCCAGGCCGCGCCCGGTACCGCCTGCGTGCAGAGCGTCAGCACGCCGATGCAGATGGTCGTGGTCGACCGCAGCTACGCCAGCGTGACGTTTGAAAAAGTCGCGCCGCTGCGGGTGGCGTTCACGCCGATCGATGGCTACCGCAAATCGCAGATGCACGTGCGCACGCAGCTGGTGATCAGGGATGCGCAGGCCTGGGCCGCATTATGGCTACGGCATAGCGGCGAACAGCGGCCGCCGGCGGTGGACTTCAGCAAGCACATGGTGTTGTTCGCCACCATCGGCGACCGGCCGGTGGAAGCGTACAAGGCGGCGGTCAGCGATGTCGAGCGCATCGGCGGCAAGCTGCGCGTGACGACGGTCGAAAAAACGAGGGGACGTTACAGCATGGGCGCGGTACCGGCGGCGATCACCAATGCCTGGGCAGGGGCGGTGGTGGAGCGCTCGGACGACCCGGTCGAGTTCGTGGAACAGCTGTCCTACTACCGCTAGCCGGAACGGCGGGGCGCCGTGGCGGCGCCCCGTTGCGCATCAAGCCCAGGCCGAGGGCGAGAACAGATAGCCTTCGCCCCACACAGTCTTGATTTTTTCGGAATCGACGTCGTCGAACTTGCGCCGCAGCTTGGAAATGCAGTTATCGATGCTGCGGTCCAGCCCGTCGAACTCGATGCCGCGCATTTTTTTCAGCAATGCATCGCGCGAGAGCACCCGTCCGGCCGATTCGGCCAGCACCAGCAGCAGCTTGTATTCGGTATTGCTGAGCAGGCATTGCTCGCCGCGCCAGGTGACGATGCGGTCGCTGGCGATGATCGACAGGGCGCCGAATTCGAGCGCCGCCGGGTCGCCGCCCGGCTTGCCCTGGGCACGCCGCAGCAGGGCGCGCAGGCGCGCCAGCAGCACGCGCGGCTGCACCGGCTTGTTGACGAAATCGTCAGCGCCCTGTTCCAGCACCGACACTTCGTCGTAGGAATCTTCGCGCGCGGTCAGGATCAGGATGGGTGTTTCGCTCAGTTCGCGGATCTGGCGGCACACCACCATGCCGTCCAGGCCGGGCAGCATCAGGTCGAGAATGACCACATCCGGGGCGAGCGCCTTGAAGCGGTCCAGCGCGGCGTCGCCGCGCTGGACCAGGTCGACCGTGAACTCGTACCCGCTCAGGTACTCCGTGACCAATTGCGCCAGGCGCGCATCGTCCTCCACCAGCATTACACGAAACATGAATTTTCTCCTAGCCGCCCATTGTATAAGAGCTACTACGAAAAAAAGTCAGTTGCAGGCCGGCGCGGACAATTTGCTACACTTTCATGACACTCTGGCTACCTTACTGCTGGGGAATACAGACTTCCAGCACTTTTTCGATGCGCTCGTTGAGGATGGTGCGGGCGGCGGGCGCTTCGAGGACACGGTTGGTCACCAGTTTTTCGCCGGCCGAGCTGGTGCGGAATTGCTCGAAATCGACCATCTCATCCTCGGTAAAGCGCGGCAGCGCTTCCGGCAGCGGCTCGCCGGCCGCCGCGAAGACGCCCAGGTAACCGTGCTTGGCGAACTTCTTGCCGACCGACTTGGTCAGGAAGGATTGGGTGCGCATCAATTCATTGCTGTCGAGATTGGCGAGCAGCAATTGCTTGTAGACCTCGTCGAAACTGGCGGGATCGAGTCCTTGCACGCATTTCAATTGCTCGGCCGTGACCTTGCCCTGTTTAGCCCCAGCCTTCATCGACAGTTGCACGCCCAGCAGGGCAGGTTTGGAGAAGACGGCGGCGGTGGCCGGGTTGACCGTTTGCGCTTGCGCCGCGCCGCCCAGCAGCAAGGCCAGCGGAAACAAGAGCGTGGCCATGTGACGTCCTGACTGTGCAGAAATACCCGGGGTTAAACGACGCGTCCGCAACAAGCAGGCTTTGTGTGGGGAATTCATGTCACCGTCCATTCTTCTCAAGTCACTTTCCTATCAACAGCGTGGGTACGCCAAGTCATCCGGAAGGGTTAAATCAGCCGTATTGGCTCATATTATGACTGATCTGTGGACATTTGTATGCACGAAAAGCAACACTGCAAAACAGTGGAAAATACGACGTTTTAGATAAATTGATTTATATATAACGTATTAATTGAGTTTTAATCGAATAACATTGCAGTATTGTGTCATAAATGCAATGACTCTGTAGGATTCCGTACGCATGGAATTTAATCGAACTGTTGCTTCCAGGCGAACTTGATCGTGACCCATTACCAAGCTGGTGAATTCGGGGTCGATTTCGGTGCATTCCGGCATACCTCAGCGCGCGATACGCACCAAAACGCGGCAGGTGCGGCGCAGCCGGACGTCGCCGGCGGAAGGCACACCCGGTTCCATGCGGGGCCGATGCCAAGGCGCCAGTGCGCCGGCGGCTTCTTCCGGCTCGACCTCGGCGCGCTCGACGCCGGCGGTCGCTTGATGGAATTGCCCTTCGGCGCGCTGGCCATGAGCAACTTCGTCAAGATTTGAAGCGGCAATAAAAAAAGAAGCCTGCGCTAAGCGCGGAGGCTTCTTTTCTGGATCGTCGGCAAGCGTGCCTGAGCGGCCCGCTCGCCTGCAATCAGGCTGCGTTTTGCGCGACGAAGTCCCAGTTGACCAGGCCCCAGAAGGTTTCGACATACTTGGCGCGGGCGTTGCGGTAGTCGATGTAGTAAGCGTGCTCCCAGACGTCGCAGGTCAGCAGTGGCTTGTCGCCGGTGCACAGCGGGCAGCCGGCGTTCGAGGTGTTGACGATGTCAACGCCGCCGTCGGCTTTTTGCACCAGCCAGGTCCAGCCGGAACCGAAGTTGCCGAGGCAGGACTTGGTGAATTCTTCCTTGAATTTGTCGAACGAACCCCACTTGGCGTTGATCGCGTCGGCGACCTTGCCGCTTGGCGCGCCGCCACCGTTCGGCTTCATGCCGTTCCAGTAGAAGGTGTGGTTCCATACCTGGGCTGCGTTGTTGAACACGCCGCCGGAGGATTTCTTGATGATCTCTTCGAGCGACAGGTTCTCGAACTCGGTGCCCTTGATCATGTTGTTCAGGTTGGTCACATAGGTCTGGTGATGCTTGCCGTAGTGGTATTCCAGCGTTTCTTTTGAAATGTGGGGAGCCAGGGCGTCCATTTCATACGGCAGAGGCGGCAGTGTGTGTTCCATGTTGTGTCCTTTTTGTTTGGAAAAGCGTCAATGATTCTGAACCGGTGCTTATTGTAATTCGGATGGGCGTTCGTTGCTTATTTGCTTCGCGCCGGAAAGCGCGCTTGCCCAGCAGCCAGTCAGCGCTTACTCCAGCTGGGTCTGGACGCTCGACACGCCCACCTCGGCGCTGCCCTCGGCCAGGCGTACCGTGAGCATCTGGTTCGGCTTGATCTGCAAGGGCGAGCGCACCACCTTGCCCTTGGCGTCGTGCACGATGGCGTAACCGCGTTCGAGCGTGCGCTGGGGATTGAGCAGTGCGAGTTGAGACGCCAGCGCGCCGAGCGCATCGCGCTTTTGTTGCATCTGGCTGGCCAGGCTGCTGCTGGTGCGGCGCTGCTGCGCGGCGATGTCGGCGCGCAGGGCGCGCACGTCCGGCCGGTGGCTGGCCCAGCGCGCGCGCAATTGCGCCAGCACATAGGCCTGGCGCTGCAGCGGCGCGCGCAGCGCGTGCGTCATCGCGGTCGACAAGGCCACCAGCTCCAGGCGCTGGTGGCCGATGCGTGCCGATGGGCTCAGCAGCCGGCGCTGCCAGTTGTCCAGGCCCTGGTGCGCTTCGTTGAGGGTGTGGCGCATCGCGCGCCGCAGGTCGCCGGCATCGGCCGACAGCGAGGCGAGCCAGTCCGCGCGCGGGGTGGCGGCCAGTTCGGCGGCGGCGGTCGGGGTGGCCGCGCGCAGGTCGGCGGCAAAATCGGCGATGGTGAAGTCGGTCTCGTGGCCGACCCCGGAAATGACGGGCATGCCGCAGTTGGCGATCGCGTGCGCCACCACTTCTTCGTTAAAGCTCCACAAGTCTTCGATCGAACCACCGCCACGGCATACCAGCAGCACGTCCACTTCCGCCCGGCGCGAGGCCGTTTGAATGGCGCCGGCAATCCGCTCGGCCGCACCCTGGCCCTGCACCGGGGCAGGGTAGAGCACGATGCGCAGGTGCGGCGCGCGCCGCTTGAGCGCGGCGAGGATGTCGCGCAGCGCCGCCGCCTGCGGGCTGGTGACAATGCCGACGCTGCGCGTGAACATCGGCAGGGGACGCTTGCGCTCCTGGTCGAACAGGCCTTGCGCGCCCAGCTTCTCCTTGAGGCGCAGGAAGGCTTCGTACAGCGCCCCCACGCCGGCGCGCCGGATCGCCTCGACGTTGATCTGGTAATCGCCGCGCGCGCCGTACAGGGTCACCAGGGCGCGCACCTCGACCTTGTCGCCTTCGCGCGGAATGAAGCCGGCGTACTGGGCGCGGCCACGGAACATCACGGCGCGCACCTGGGCCGCGTCATCCTTGAGCGTGAAATACCAGTGGCCGGAACTGGCGCGTGTGAAGTTCGATATTTCACCGCTGATCCAGGTCAGCGGAAAGGAGCGCTCCAGCAGGCGCGCCACTTGCGCATTGAGCGCGGTAACGGTCAGCACCGGCGCTGGAGCGAGCGGGGGATCTTGGTCGAAATCGGTTTGCATGGAATGAGTTCCGGAATAACTGTCCACAAAAAATTGAAGCGGTCATGCTTATGTCACATATCGCGTAAAACAACAAGATTTTTTTCTAAGTCGATGATTTTAAAAGAAAAAGCGAAGGTGCTGGTTTTCAACGCAATGCCTGAAATCCCTTCTAAATCAAGCACTTTGGCGGTCCGGGCGGGAGTTGCTCACAAAGTTATCCACAGAAATTGTGTAGAAGTTTTGCTGTACGTACACGCGGGCACCTGCCTGCCGCGTGCGCACCGCCTTGCTATCTGTTTGTAATCAGGCACTTACATGGTTTTGAAAGGCCTTGCACACAATCTTGTCCACAGAAGCTGTGCAGAACTGCCTGGCTTATCCACTGCCAAGTCGCCGCGCCGGCCCTGCCATTCTTTTGAGCACAATGGTTTTTCCCTTTGAAATCAGTGGCTTGATGCAGTGTCGGCTGGCTTGCTCACAATCTTGTCCACAAAAGGTGTGCAGAACGCGCCGACTTGTCCAGCGCCGTCCACAACCCGGAAAATGGGCGCCCATGAGGGCATTTTGGGCGCCCAAACAGCGAGTTATCCCTGTTTGCCGCATATTTGTGCACGACCGCATTATTCAATGGAATCAAGGACTTCGACGGACTTGCGCGCCCTTGCGCACAATCTTATCCACAAAAGATGTGCAGAAGATTTGCGCGCCAGCCTGCCTTATTTTTGCGCTCGGACCTTTTTCCCTTTTTAATCAGAGACTTGACCGTCCACCCCCGGTATTGCTAACAATCTTATCCACAGTTTTTGTTCAGAACACTGGCTGAATTTTTAATTTTCCACATGCCTTGTTTTTACGCATGGAAAACTTTCCCTTTAAAATCAAGAACATCCTGCCTCTTGGGGGCGCTTGCACACAATCTTATCCACAGAAGGTGTGCAGAAGTGGACTTGCCGAGTGACGGGCAACACGTTACATTGCCGGGGTTCGTTCTTATCAAGAATTACCATTCACTCAGGAGTTTGTTTTGCTGCCCATTCTTCAAGCTGCAGGTTTGCCTGTCATTCCATTGCTGATCGCCTCTCTGGTGGCCTTGGCCTTGATCGTCGAGCGCATTATTTATCTGCGCCGCGCCAAGATCCTCCCACCGCAGTTGCTTGACGAAGTGGTGCGCGTGTATCACAACGGCAAAATCACCAAGGACGTGGTCGAGTCGCTGGAAAAGAACTCGCCGCTCGGCGCCGTGCTCGCCGCTGCCCTGCGCAACGTTGACGCCCCGCGCGAAGTGATGAAGGAATCGATCGAAGAAGCAGGGCGCGGCGTGGCCCACGTGCTGGAACGCTTCCTGACCACGCTCGGCACCATCGCTTCGCTGGCCCCTCTGATGGGTTTGTTCGGCACGGTGATCGGCATGATCGAGATTTTCGGCTCCACCAATTCCACGGGCGCCAATCCGGCCCAGCTGGCTCATGGTATTTCGGTCGCGCTGTACAACACCGCCTTCGGTATCGCCATCGCCATGCCGGCCCTGATTGCCTATCGCCACTTCCGCGCCCTGGTCGACAGCTTCATCATCGACATGGAAATGCAGGCAGTTAAGTTCGTCGACATCGTGCACGGTGCCCGCAAATGATGAACTTTCGCCGCGGCCAGAAACGTGAAGATCCAGAGATCAACCTGATCCCCTTCATCGACGTGCTGCTGGTGGTGCTGATTTTCCTGATGGTCACGACCACCTACAGCAAGTTTACCGAGTTGAAAATTACCCTGCCGACCGCCGACGCCGAAAAAGCGCTGGAAAAGCCGTTCGAACTGAACGTCACGGTCGACGCCAAGGGTAACTACACGATCAACAACCAGCCAGTCTCGTTCAACAACGTGGCTGGCCTGGCGGAAGATCTGAAGGCGGCGGCCCGTACCGGCAACAACGGCCAGCCGGCGCCGAGCGGCGAAAAAGGCCCGGTCGTGGTCGTCAACGCCGACCAGTTCGCGATGCACCAGATGGTCATCAACGTGCTGGAAGCGGCGCGCATGGCAGGCTACGACAAGCTGACCTTCGCCGCCCAGACCGGCGAGAAGAAGTAAGCAGCGCAGGCGAAGCGATTCGCCTGCCGCCTCATGGCTTCTTCCTCCTCCTCTTCCCTCGCAACGACGCTTCAGCGTGCCTGGCAGCGCCGTGGCGCGCTCGCTTGCGCGCTGTGGCCCCTGTCCTTGCTGTTCCGCTGCGTGAGCGGCCTGCGCGCGCTGCTGTTTCGCTGCGGTGTGCTGGGCTCGACCCGGCTGCCGGTCCCGGTCATCGTGGTCGGCAATATTTTTATCGGCGGCACCGGCAAGACCCCGCTGACGATCTGGCTGGCCGAGGCCTTGCGCGGTGCCGGCTTCACGCCCGGCATCATTTCGCGCGGCCACGGCGGCGCTGACAGCGCGCCGCATAGCGCGCCGCATAGCGCGTCGCATAGCGCGCCGCATAGCGCGTCGCATAGCGCGCCGCATAGCGCGTCGCGTAGCGCCCCGCGCGCGGTCACGGCCGACTCCAGCGCGCGCGATGTCGGCGACGAGCCGCTCCTGATTGCGCGCCGCACCGGCTGTCCGGTGGTGGTGGGGCGCGACCGCGGCGCCGCCGGACGCGCCTTGCTGGCCGCCCATCCCGACGTCGACGTGATCCTCACCGACGATGGCTTGCAGCACTACGCCCTGCGGCGCGATATCGAAATCATGCTGTTCGACGGACGCGGCGTGGGCAATGGCTGGCTGCTGCCGGCCGGGCCCTTGCGCGAAGCGCCGTCGCGCCGGCGCGACTTCACCATCGTCAACGCGCCCGAACTGACGCCGGCCTTGCGCCAGGCGGTCGGCGGCCAGCCATTCCGCATGCAGCTGGCGGGCGAGTTCGCCGAGCCGTTGGCGCGCCCCGGCCAGCGCGTGCCGCTGGCCAGCCTGGCTGGCCGCCGCCTGGTGGCCGCCTGCGGCATCGGCAATCCGCAGCGCTTCTTCACCCTGCTGCGCGGCGCCGGCCTGGAGGTGCTTGAGCTGCCGCTGCCGGACCATCACGATTTCCGCGACCAGCCATTTGCCGCCATTGAAGCGGACTGCATCCTGATCACCGAGAAGGATGCAGTAAAATGTGCGCAAATTGAAAATCTCAAAAACGACCCGAGACTGTGGGTCGTACCGGTGACGGCGCAGCTTGATAGCGCGCTGGCCGAACACATTGTGGAGAAATGTCGTGGATGCTCGACTGCTTGATATCCTGGTCTGCCCTGTATGCAAGGGTCCGCTCGAACTGGACAAAAAGGCCCAGGAACTGATTTGCCGCGGCGACCGCCTGGCGTTTCCGATCCGCGACGGCATTCCCATCATGTGGGCCGACCAGGCGCGCAAGATCGAAGCGCTGTAAGCGATGGGTTTCATCGTCATCATTCCGGCGCGCCTGGCCTCGACCCGGCTGCCCAACAAACCGCTGGCCGACCTGGGCGGCAAACCGATGGTGGTGCGCGTGGCCGAACGCGCGGCCGCGTCCGGTGCGGCGCGCATCATCGTCGCCACCGACCACGAGACCATCGCCGCCGCCTGCCGTGAACACGGGGTGGAAGTATGCATGACGCGTGCCGACCATCCGTCCGGCACCGACCGCATCGCCGAAGTGGCGCGCGCGCTGAACCTGGCGCCCGACGCCGTGGTGGTCAACCTGCAGGGCGACGAGCCGCTGATCGATCCGGCGCTGCTGGCCGCCACCGCCGCCCGCGTGGGCGTGGACGTGCCGATGGCCACCTGCGCCCATCCGCTGCACGAGGCCGCCGACGCCTTCAATCCGAACGTGGTCAAGGTGGTGCTCGACAAGGCCGGGCGCGCCCTGTATTTTTCGCGCGCCACCATTCCCTGGCACCGCGACGGCTTCGCGCAGTCGAAAGAAAGCTTGCCGGCGTCGTATGCCGCGCTGCGCCATATCGGCCTGTACGCGTACACCAACGCCTTCCTGCAAACCTATCCGACCCTGGAACCGGCGCCGCTCGAAGCGCTCGAAGCGCTGGAGCAGTTGCGCGTGCTGTGGCATGGCTATCCGATCGCCGTGCACGTGACCGGCAGCGCCCCGGCGGCCGGCGTCGACACCCCCGAAGATCTCGAACGGGTACGCCGGCATTACCCGGAATAGCTTTGCTACGGCGCAGCACTTGTGGCGGTTCTCATCAGTAACCGACGCATAGCTTGCGCCAGATCAAGCAAAAAAAAGGCGAATACGCCCTCCGATTGGCGTTTTCCGCGACTTTTGTGGTAAGTTTCGTACCAAGGTAGTCAAGTATGCATCGCCCCCAATTTTAAAATCTGTTTTAGGAATGTTCATGCGTCTGATTCTGTTAGGAGCTCCTGGAGCCGGCAAAGGCACCCAAGCTAACTTCATCAAGGAAAAATATAATATTCCGCAAATTTCCACCGGCGACATGCTGCGGGCGGCGATCAAGGCCGGCACCGAGCTGGGCCTTGCGGCTAAAAAAGTGATGGATGCGGGCGGATTGGTGTCGGATGACATCATGATCGGCCTGGTCAAGAATCGCCTCAAGGAATCGGATTGCCAGAACGGTTACCTGTTCGACGGCTTCCCGCGCACCATCGCGCAGGCCGATGCCATGAAAGAAGCCGGCATCGACGTCGATTACGTGCTCGAAATTAACGTGCCCGACGAATTCATCGTCGAGCGCATGAGCGGCCGCCGTTCCCATCCGGGTTCCGGCCGCGTGTACCACATCACGAACAATCCGCCAAAAGTGGATAACGTGGACGATATCACCGGCGAAGCGCTGATCCAGCGCGACGACGACAAGGAAGACATCGTCAAGCAGCGCCTGTCGGTCTACCACAACCAGACCGAAGTGCTGCTGGGCTACTACAACCAGTGGGCGCAATCGGGCTTGCCCGGCGCGCCGAAATACCGCCGCATCTCCGGCATCGGCCCTGTGGAGCACATCCGCGAGGCGGCTTTCGCGGCGCTGTCGGAATAAACGGTACAAGAGCGGACTTCGGTCCGCTTTTTTGATGGCCGCGCCCTGCGGCCATGTGGTTCACTGAATGTCTTGTCTTGCCATGCCGCCCCGCGCGGCCGGCGTTCCCGGTTTTTTTGGATTCAACGTTTTGCAGTACGCAGTGAGGTTGGCCCATCTCTTTCACATGTGGTTGGAGCGGTCTTTCAAATGTGTTGTTGTGTTACTTGATAAAAAAGCGAGGGGACGATATGGCAGCAAGATTTCTTGTCTTTGCAGTTGTGTGCGGCGTCATTGCCGTGATTTATGGATTGGTCACGCGCAGCTGGATCCTGCGCCAGGACCCGGGCAATGCCCGCATGCAGGCCATCGCCCAGGCCATCCAGGAAGGCGCCGCCGCCTACCTCGGGCGCCAGTACCGCACCATCGGCATGGTCGGCGTGGTGCTGCTGATCGCCATCGGCGTCCTGCTCGACCTCAATACCGCGATCGGCTTCCTGATCGGCGCGGTGCTTTCCGGCGCCTGCGGCTTCATCGGCATGAACGTGTCGGTGCGCGCCAATGTGCGCACCGCCCAGGCCGCCACGCGCGGCATGAACGAAGCGCTCGACGTCGCCTTCAAGGGCGGGGCCATCACCGGCATGCTGGTGGTCGGCCTGGGCCTGCTCGGCGTGACCCTGTTCTACTGGATGTTGACGGCCCAGGCGGCCGGCAGCAGCGCCAGCCAGCATGACGTCATCAAGCCCCTGATCGGCCTGGCCTTCGGCGCTTCGCTCATTTCCATTTTCGCCCGCCTCGGCGGCGGCATCTTCACCAAGGGCGCCGACGTCGGCGCCGACCTGGTCGGGAAGGTCGAAGCCGGCATTCCCGAGGACGATCCGCGCAACCCGGCCGTGATCGCCGATAACGTGGGCGACAACGTCGGCGACTGCGCCGGCATGGCCGCCGACCTGTTCGAGACCTATGTGGTGACCCTGATCGCCACCATGCTGCTGGGCGCGCTGATGATGGCCACCCCGGGCGGCGAAGCGGTCATCTATCCGCTGCTGCTGGGTGCGGTGTCGATCATCGGTTCGATCGTCGGCTGCTCGCTGGTCAAGGCCAAGCCGGGCAAGAAAATCATGTCGGCCCTGTACACCGGCCTGTGGTGGGCCGCCGGCCTGTCGCTGATCGGCTTTGCCGGCGTCACCTGGCTGGTCTGGGGCGACGAGGCCATGCGCATGAAGATGATGGGCTGCGCCCTGGTCGGCATCGTCCTCACCGGACTGATGGTCTACATCACCGAGTATTACACCGGCACCGACTTCAAACCGGTCAAGCATATCGCCGAAGCCTCCACCACCGGCCACGGCACCAACATCATCGCCGGCCTGGGCGTGTCGATGAAGTCGACCGCCTACCCGGTGCTGGCCGTGTGCGCCGCCATCCTGGCGTCCTACCAGATGGCGCAGCTGTACGGCATTGCGATTGCCGCCACCTCGATGCTGTCGATGGCCGGCATCGTGGTCGCGCTCGACGCTTACGGGCCGATCACCGACAACGCCGGCGGCATCGCCGAAATGTCGGGCATGCCCGAATCGGTGCGCGCCATTACCGACCCGCTCGACGCCGTGGGCAACACCACCAAGGCCGTCACCAAGGGTTACGCCATCGGTTCGGCCGGGCTGGCCGCGCTGGTCCTGTTCGCCGACTATACCCACGCGCTCGAATCGGTCGGCAAGCACGTCTCGTTCGACCTGTCGAACCCGATGGTGATCGTGGGCCTGTTCATCGGCGGCCTGATTCCCTACCTGTTCGGGGCCATGGCGATGGAAGCGGTGGGGCGCGCCGCCGGCGCCGTGGTGGTCGAAGTGCGGCGCCAGTTCCGCGACATCAAGGGCATCATGGATGGCACCGGCAAGCCGGAATACGACAAGGCGGTCGACATGCTGACCGCCTCGGCCATCCGCGAAATGATCTTGCCATCCTTGCTGCCGGTGGTGGTGCCGGTGGTGGTCGGCATGCTGCTCGGGCCGGCCGCGCTGGGCGGGCTGCTGATGGGTACCATCGTCACCGGCCTGTTCGTGGCCATTTCCATGACCACTGGCGGCGGCGCCTGGGATAACGCCAAGAAATACATCGAGGATGGCCACTTCGGCGGCAAGGGGTCGGAAGCGCACAAGGCCGCCGTGACCGGCGACACCGTGGGCGACCCGTACAAGGACACCGCCGGCCCGGCCGTCAATCCGCTGATCAAGATCATCAATATCGTGGCCTTGCTGCTGGTGCCGCTGCTGCCGGTTACCGGCTGGATCGCGGTGACGGTGCCGGTGCATGCGCCCCTCAATACCGTGGTGCCGGGCCCGGTCGCCCATAGCGCGCCGGCGCCCGTGCCAGCCACCCTGGCCGCCGCGCCCGCGCCCTGAGCGCTGTTGCCTCCTTGGCCCGGTGTCCAGCCGGGCCAGATATATCTGGCATCAAACTTATTATTGGAGTAATGTTCCTTCTTTGTTAATGTTTCTTTTTGGAAGGAATGCCAGTATGAGTAACTTGAAATCCCGCTTCATGCGGGGCGGCGCCCTCGCCGGTGGCTTGATTTGTCTCGCTGGCATGACCGCCTGCGGCGGCGACGACGACAGCACGACGCCCGTGAAACAGCCCGACCCGATCCTCACGTCGCAACCGGCCACGGTGGCCAGCATCACAATCGAGCCCAAGACGCAAGCAGTGCAGGCCGGCCAGCCTGCCACGTTTTCGGTGGTGGCCGCCGGCACCGGCACGCTCGGTTACCAATGGTGGCGCAACGGTGTGGCGATCCCTGGCGCCACCAGCGCCATCTACACCACGCTGGCGACCACCTTGGCCGACAGCGGCGACGTGCTGAGCGTTGTCGTGCGTAACGATGGCGGCACCAGCACCAGCGACGCTGTCGCCCTGCAGGTGGAAGGCATCGGCGCGCGCGTGCTGGCTGGCGGCGCGGTCGAACCGACCCGCGCCCAGGTCGACGGCGCCGGCAAGCTGGCGCGTTTTCTGAACGCCGGAGCGCTTGCGAGCGATGGCGCCGGCAACCTGCTGCTGGTCGATACCGGCCTCAAGTCGGTGCGCAAGATAACGCCCGCCGGCGTGGTGAGCACCGCCATCATTGGCGGCACGACCGCATCGGCACTGCGTTCCCCGCGCGATGTCGCCGCCGGCGCGAACGGCGTCACGTATGTGATCGACAGCGCCGACGGTTCGGCGTCGACCTTGGTGCGCAAGATCGGCGCCGACGGCGCGGCCAGCACCATCGAGCTGGGCACCACGCAAGGCGACCCGGTCGGGACCGGCATCGCGCCGCCGGCGTTTACCGCGATTGCGAGCGACGCTGCCGGCAATCTGTACGTCGCGAGCGAAGTCACGCGTCCCGGCGAGCCAGCGTGCAGTTCGTGCTTTAAACGCGCCATCGTGCGTAAAGTGGCTCCGAATGGCACGGTGACGACCGTGTTCGAAAACCTGGGCCCGCACTCCGCCAGCGCCACCATCACCGACCTGGCTGTCGACAAGAATGGCAAGCTGTACGTGCTCGACGACAGGGGTATCCGCACGCTCGATGCCGCCGGGGTCCCTGTCACGCTGATGGACAAGCCCTTGGCGTTCATCAACGCCATCGCAGTCGATGCCGGCGGCAACCTGTTCTTCGCGACCGAGCCGTTCAGCGGCCGCGACAGCAACTGGCCCGCTGGCGCCATCGGCAAGATTGCAGCGGATGGCACGCTGTCGGTGGCGGCCGATCCGAACGGCAGCGATGCCCGCTTCACTGGCGCCGCCGGGCTCGAAAAGCCAAGCGGCCTGGCGACCGGCAAGCCGGTCGGTCTGGCGACCGACGCCGCCGGCGCGCTGTACCTCAGCGCCAACGGCCGCGTGCTCAAGCTGGTCTTGCCATAATCCGGGGCGCCTCGCGCCTTTTTACGCCGTCCGGTCGCTCGACTGGACGGCCATTGCTTTGTTACCGCGCGAAGCTGATGTTTTATCGCTACGATTGCAAAAAATCATCATCGCGATGATTTTCCGTTTGCAAGATCAACGTACTATTTCTTCGTCGTTCTTGACGCTCATCATTTCAGTTTCCGGCAAGACGAGCTGTCCCGGCCGGAAACCCGGCCGCTCCCCACTGTGACCGGAAGGATGAACGATGAACTTGATGACTCGGCTGTCCGCGATGGCAGCGCTGGTGCTCGCTGTACCCGCCAATGCGCAAACCCCCGAACGGATCGAGACCGCCGCCTTTTCCATGGTGAACCAGTGGGGCGATGCGACCGACGCGCTGCTGTCGGACGCCAACGGCGTCACCCGCATCAGCCTGAACTCCGCCGCCGCCAGCCTGAACGCCGCCACCTCGGCTTACCTGGACGGGAACTTTTACGGCGGCCTGTTCGAATTCTCCGTGCACGACGGCTACCGGGTCACCGGGTTTTCCTTTTCCGGCAGCTTTGAAGGGCTGCTCCACGTCCCGCCCAATCCGGACGGCACACCCGGCAACGGCCTTGCCTACAACTCCGGCAACGTCGAGTTCAGCGCCGGTTCGCGTCCGTACGGCATCCTTTATGGAGAACATTCCATGCGCGTCGACATGCTCGACGGCGCCATGCCGTTCGACATGTCGATCGGACAGCTGTCGCTGACCACCGATTTCAACCTCTCGATGCAAGGCCTGATCCTGGTATCGGCCTACCCGACGGTCACGCCGGAGAATCCGTCCGGGATCGATGCCTTTGCCAGTTTGCGGGTCGTCAACCCGGTCTTTACGATCTACACCATGGCTGTGCCCGAGCCCGATCACTACGCCATGCTGTTGGCCGGGCTGGCCCTGGTGGGCGTGCTGCGGCGTCGCCAAAAAAATATAGGCCATTTTGCAAAATTGACAGAATGACTCTGCATGCAAACCATGCAATGTAGCCATAAAAGAAAAAATCTGATGACTTCACTACTGCCGCGCGCGGCGCTGTTCGCATTCGCGCCGCCACCCCTGCGTTCGCCAATGGCCCGATCACCATCGACGCCACCACCACCTTCTCGATGGAAAATGATTGGACCTCCACGTCCGACGTGATCACGTCGGACGCCAACGGCGTCACCAAAATCGCCTTGATCGACGCCGCAAGCACCCTCAAGACCGCCACCACCCACTACGACAATGGCGACGCTTACAATGGCTGGTTCAGCATCACGCTGCGCCCCGGGTATCGGATGACGGGCTTTTCCCTATCGGGTACGGTGCTGGGCGAACTGGGACCGGTCACGACGCCGGGCGGCAAACCGGGCGACGGCTTTACCACCAACTCCACGAAAATCGATCTGTCCGCGTCAGCGCGCGACAGCGCCTGGTCCATGAAGCAGACCATGCAGCACAGCATGGTTGACGGTGCGATTCCCTTCGTGATGAACAGCGGCCCCTTGTCGCTGACGGGCCTGGTCTACGTGGGGATGTGGAGTCCGGTGTACGTGCCGTCGAGGCCTTACTCCCCGCCGGGAGTTCCTGACGGCAACATGGGCCAGGAAGTGTACACCCTGGCCTCGATGCAAATCCTGAACCCGACCCTGACCATCTACACCTCGGCCGTGCCGGAGCCGGAAACCTACGGCATGCTGCTGGCCGGCGTCGCTGTCATCGGCCTGGTGCGCCGTCGCCGCCGGCTTGCCTGAACCGGATTACAGCACGCACATCCGGTTCGCTTCCGCGCGCAGCGACGCGCGGAAGTCCGGATGGGCGATCGTAATCAGCGCCTGCGCGCGCTGCTTGGCCGACTTGCCGCGCAACTGCGCCACGCCATACTCGGTCACCACATAATTGATGTCATTCTTGCTGGTCGTTGCGTGCGTGCCGGGCGTAAGCATGGGCACGATGCGCGAAATGGTGTTGTCCTTGGCCGTCGACGGCAGCACGATGAACGACTTGCCGCCGCGCGAACGGTTGCCCGCCCTGACAAAATCGACCTGGCCGCCGGTGCCGGAATAGGGCAGGTGCGCGATACTCTCCGAGCCGCACTGGCCCAGCAGGTCGATCTGCAAGGTCGCGTTGATCGTCATCAGCTTGTCGTTTTGCGCCGCCAGGTAGGGGTCGTTGGTAAAGTTCGACGGATGCATCTCGATCATCGGATTGTGATGCAAGAACTTGTACAGCTTTTGCGAACCTAGCGCAAAGGTCGCCACCATCTTGCCCGGCAAGAAGGTCTTCTTGCGGTTGGTGACCGCGCCCGATTCGATCAGGGTCAGGATGCCGTCGCCGATCATTTCGGTGTGGATGCCCAGGTCGTGCTTGGAGGTCAGCTGCATCACCACCGCGTCCGGAATGCCGCCGTAGCCGATCTGCAGGGTCGAGCCGTCGTCGATCATGTCGGCCACGTACTTGCCGATGGCTTCCTGCACCGCGCCGATTTTCGGCAATCCCACTTCCAGGATCGCTTCGCTGCTCTCGACCAGCGCGCTTACCTGCGACACATGCACATGGCATTGGCCGTGCGCGAACGGCACGTGCGGATTGACTTCGAGGACGACCGCGCGTGCCTTGGCGATGGCCGCCATGGTGTAGTCGACCGCCAGGCTCAGTGAGAAAAACCCCTGCTCGTTCATGGGCGAGGCCATGGCGAAGACCACGTCGGCCGGCATCAGGCCCTGCTCGATCAGGCCGGGCAGCTCGGAAAAATAGTTCGGGATGAAATCGCACCAGCCGCCCTGGCCGGACGCGCGCGAGGCGCCGCCGAAAAACAGCGAAGCGTGGCGTACGTGATGCGCGGTATCCTGGTCGAAGTAGCCAAATTTGCGCATGGCCAGGATCTGCGCCACTTTCACGTCGTGGAACTGCTGGCGCTGGCTTGACAAGGCGGTGAGCAGCGCGGGCGGCTCGCCCACGCCGGTCGGCACCACGATCATGTCGCCGTCGCGCACGAGGCGCAGGGCCTCGGCGGGCGTGGTCAGTTTTTGCTGATAAAGCTGGTGCGGGGTTTGCATGGCTGTCTCCTTTATTATGGGTAAATAGTACCCCGGGAAACTGACCGAGCGCTTACTGCAAGCGCCGCAATGGAGCGGATATCAGGCCGGGCGGTAAAAGTGACCCGTCATGGACGCGTAATCGTCCTGCGCATAGAAGTCATCGCCCTCGTACTGCCCGCCCATCGACAGCGCATCGCCAAATAGCTGGCGCGCGCGCGGCACGTCCTGGGCCACGCCAGGCGCGCCTGTGGCGTACAGCGACGCCAGGTTGTGCGCGGCGCAGGCGTCGCCCAGGGCCTTGGCGTTTTCCAGCAACGGTGCCGCCGTCGATCCGCTATGGGGAACGCCTTCTCCCAGTACGTGCAGCGCGCCAAGCAGTCCGAGTGCGGCCGGAACCTGTGCGTCCACCAGCGGCGCAAGCGCGCCGAGGGCGCGTTCAGCGGACCCGTTGGCGATCAGCCGGATGGTTGACGCCAGGACGGCATGAAAGGGATCGTCACGGCGCACCTCGAGGACGGTACTGAGCCAGTACCGAAAAAATTCCTGGACCAGCATCCTGGTCCAGGCGATCTGGCCCATGACGTCATGAAACTGGCGCGCGTACGGCTCTCTGCCGGTGCCAAGGCGGGCGCTCCCGATCGGGAAGCCATGAAACAGAATCGGGCTGTCCCAGCACGCCTCGTGCAGCAAGCCCGTGTCGCGCTGCGTGGTGTCGATCGGCGCAATGCGCTTGCCGCCACACTCAAGGCAGAAGGGCGGCGCGTTGCGCCCGGCGAGGTGCTGGAACAGCCAGGCGAAATCGGCGTCATCGAGATCGAGCAAATCATCGTCGATGCCTTCGTGCCGCGCGCGCTTGGGCATGCGCCGCAAGCCGGCGGCCAGCGCAAATTCGCGCGCGCTGGGGATGCGTTCGACCCAGGAAGCGCCCTCGCATTGGTGGCACCAGACCGGCTGCAGGAGCATCTCGCTGAAATGGACGCCGCAGCGTCCCGCCGCTTGCGGTAAATCGGTGTAGGCGCGTCCTATCGAAGGAAACGCAAACTCCTGCGCGCAGCCGCTGCATTTGAGCGGATGGTAGAGAATGTTCATGCCGTGGCCGGCGGCTCGAACAGCACCTGGCCGCGCCAGGGCATGCTGCGCCACGGGTGGCTGCGGCTGGCCAGCCACTGCGCCAACGTCGCCTCGTCGAAGGCGGCACCAAGGCTGTCGGCGCGCGCGCCGGCGATCCATTGCTGGCGCCCGCGCGCCAGCGCCGCGCCGAACTCCTCCCAGCTGCCGAAGCAGTCGTTGGCGCGCTGGGCGTTCTGGAACAGCACCTCCCATTGCAGCGCCGGATCGAGCCAGCCGAGCAAGCTCGCCGTGCGCACCGCGAAGGCCACCCGCGCCGAAGCGAACGCCATCGCCGCGCGCGGATCGTCTTCCGGCCGCAGGCGGTCCAGGTCGATGCGGAACCAGTGGCGCCGCAGCAGCTCCGGCAGGGCGGCTTTGACGGCGTCGTCCTGCATGCTGGCGCGCAGGCCGATGATATGCAGCAGGCTGGCGCGCAGTGCCTGCGCCTGCTCCGCCGTCGGCGCCGGCGCTTTTGGGTTGGCGTAGGCGACCAGCGCGCGCGCGCTGGCAATCGGGTGCGCCAGGGCCAGCGCGCGGTTCTGGCGCGCGTCGAATTTGTAGCGCACGCGCGTGGCGCTTCCCGTCCAGGACCGGATGCGGTTGCGGATCAGCACATACAGGCGCCGCATCACCCACAGGAACAGTAAAAGAATCAGCCAGTTCATGCCGCGCCCCTGACCGCGTGCGCCACCACCGGGTGCAGCGCCATGCCCTGCAACTGCCCCGGCGCGCGCGCGGCGGCGATCCACTGGGCCAGCACCGAGGGCGCCGGCAATTGCCGGAACAGGGCGGGGAAGTGGTGCGCGACGAACAGCTGGTCGGCCTCGTCGCGCGCATCTTCCACCATCGCCCAGCCCGAGGGCAGGCGCACCATGCCCATGCTCAGGGCGTCCGGCGGCGTGTGCAGGTCGCTATCGACGCTGCGCAAGAATGCCAGCAGCTCGCCCCGGTAGCGCTCCACCGGCGGGCGATTGTGCTTGCCCTTGATCTGTTCGAGGCGCAGGCGGCCGTCGGCCACGACGTTGGCGCTGATGGTGATGTGCGCATGGCCGTTGCGGCCACGGTAGCTGAACAGGCGCATCTTGCCCTGCTCGCAGGCCGCCGCATAGTGCTCACCGTAGCCGCCGCTGAGCTGGCGCCGGTCGCTGAACTGGCCCAGGCAATGGCGCATCACCTGGCTCTCGAACGCCATCTCGGCGCGCAGCAGCGGGTTGGACCCCAGCAGCTCGACCACGCTGCCGGCCTCGCCCTCCCAGCGCGTCGCCACCGCCTCGGGCTGATGCTCGCGCCAGCCGGCCGCGCTTTTCGCCTCGAAGGCGGCGTGCTCCGCGTTCCACAGCGCCAGCGCCTGGCGGCAGTTGATGCGCTGTAGCTTGCCTTCGAGCGCGGTACCGTGGCGCGCTCCCAGGAATTCGACCAGTTTCGCTTCCAGCGCCAGCAGTTCGGCGCCATCGGGCACCACCCACCACATGGCGTCGCCGTCGGCCTGGTGCAGGCGTGCGGATACCCACTCGGGCACCGCGGCGGGAGCGAACAGGGAGCACGCCTGCGCGCTGGAGGCGATGCGCGCCAGCGCCGGCTCGGGCGCGTCAAGGTTGCCGACCGCGTAGCGGAAGAAGTGGTTGGCCAGCCACTCGGCCACCTCGGGCGCATCGCCGCGCTGCGCGCTGCGCCGGGCGATGGCCTGCTTGAGCGCCGGCGCGTTGACCACGTCGCGCGCGCCGTAGGCGCTGGCCCGGCCCGTCCTTGCCACCGCCATTACCAGACCTTCCACCAGGGCTTGGCCGCGCGCTCCAGGCGCTTGCATTCGGCCACGCCCTCGACGATCGCCTTGCGCTGCGTTTCGTGCCAGGCATCGTCCGGCTGGACCTGGCGCAGCGCTTCCGCGTACATCGCCTGGGCGCGTTCGAACAGGCCGGCCGTGCGCAGCGCGTGCGCCGCCATGCGGCTGGTGTAGGGCGTGGCGGCGGTGCGCACCCGCGGCAGCATGGCGTCCAGGCGCAGCATGGCGTCGTCCGGCTGGGAATGCGCCAGGTAGTACAGCACCGACGTCACCGCCCGCACATACGGCTTCTCGTCTTCGGCACGCTCGTCCTGATCCAGGCTGGCCCACCATTCGTCGAGCCGCTGCAGCCAGATGGCGATGTCGGTGCCGCGCCCCAGGCGGTGCAGGGCGGCGGCCACGTCGTCGATGTAGTCGGCCGGATCGTGCCGGCTGTAGCCATGGTCGGCCGAGTAGTGCCACAGCTGCTCGGCGGCGTCGATCATGGCGGCATCGTCGCCGCTATTGCGGTGACAGTTCAGCACGCCCTGGTAGTGTTCCGAGAACGGGCTGGCGGCGATGCCCTTGTGATGCAGCGGCAGCGCGGCGGTGGCATCGGACTTGTCGTGGCGGTAGTAGATGGCCAGGTTATTGCACAGCATCGAGTAGGTGTGCGCGTGGCCGTCGCGCGCATTGCCTTCGCCGCTCATGACGAAGGCTTCGAAGCGCGCCAGGCCCATTTCGTAGTAGCGCGCGGCGAGCGCTTTGATTTCGTCTTTCGGTACCGTCAGCCCTTCCGGCAACTGTTCCTTGAGGTTGTAGCCGAGGTTCACGCCAAGGTTGTAGCACGAGCCGGCGTTCGACGCCGGCACGAACGGCATGGCCAGCGCGGCCTGCGCACCGTGCACCCGGATGCGCGCCACCCACAGCTTGAAAAGCACGTCCGACTGGGCCAGCGACAGCTCGCGCGCGGCCGTTTCGAGCAGGGGCAGGGCCTGCTGGTAGTCGCCCGCCGATTTGATCAGGAACAGGGCTTCGACCGCATCGATGGCCGGATGGGCATGCGCCTGCGCGCGCGCCAGCGCCAGGTGGCGGCGCACGTAAGCGTCCTCGCTCTCGTCGCCACGCACCTCCATGGTGTCGTCGGCCATGCCGGCGTACGCCAATGCCAGCTGCCAGTAGGGCTGGCCGGCCAGGCCCTCGCTGACGGCGCGCAGGGCGGCGCGCGTTCCATGTTCGGCCGAGACCTGGCGTTCGTGGAACACCGATTCGAAGGCCAGGCGGGCGGCATCGTCGTGCCGTCCCGCTTCCAGCAGCCAGTCGAGCATGATGGCAGCATAGCGGTCGTCGTCGTCGCCCCGGATGACGGTGCGCCCCAGGACCAGCCGCGCCAGTGCCTGGTCGCGCGCGCCCTGGCGGTGCAGGGTCAGCGCTTCGAGCCGGGCGACGCGCACGTCGATGTCGCGCCGCGCAAAGAACACGGTGCTGGCGGGGGTGAGCGCGCGCACCTGGCGCACCACGCCGTCGATCGCCTCGGGCGCGATCTGGAACAGGGCATGGCCGATGCGCAGCCAGTCGTCCACGTCGATATCCTGCTCCGGGCCGGCCGTGGCAAGGCTGGCGGTGGCGCGCGCGGCGGCTTCCGCGGCCTGCGTTTCCTGCCCTTCCAGCGCAAAGCTCTGGGCCTGGCGCACCGCCATCAGCGCTTCGTCCCAGGCGCGGTAGGAGGCGCGTTCCGGGTCCGCGTGCTGCAGCGCGTTGCGTGCGGCGGCGCAGCGGCGCGACAGGGCGTGCGCGCCGGCCCGCGTGGCTTGCTCGTCCAGATGTCCCCAGGCCTTGTCGTACTGCAGGGCGCCCGGCAGTGATGTCAGCAACGTGAACGCGGCGTCCAGGGTGGCGCGCAGGGCGGCGGCGTCGTCCAGCGCGAACAGCGGTTCCAGGCGCCAGAAGGCCAGCGTCAAGTCCCAGTCGGGACGTTCGGCGGCGGGCAGGGCGGCCAGGGCCTCGCGGCCGTCGCCCTCGATCACGCGCAGCGCCGCGGCCGGGTCGCCGGCCCGCAGCCACAGCCTGAACAAACGGCCCGCGCTGGCCAGGGTGTCGGCGCGGAAGCGCTGGCCGTCCATCGATGCCTTCAGGCCCGCCTGGATCAGTTCGGGGTCGAGGTCGGCGTCGTCCTGCTGTTCGAGGGCGGCTTCGGTCTGGTCGAGGTAGGCGTCGAGCTGGCTGGCGCTGATGGGGGCAAGGATGGAGTGCATGGATGTTGGTGTGCTCTTTTTTAGTGTGCCGAAATTATCGTCTTATCAATACTTTTGGTCAACAATAAACATTATTCCGATGTACATACCCGGTTCCGCTTTGGCCAGTATCCGCACGGGCTGCCCGCGCCTCGTCCCGGGCAAACATGGTAGGCTGGCTGGCTTACTCATCTTCTTGCGGGGTGCACGATGCTGGTCCCGAACATCGCCCTGGCGCTGATGGTTTCCCTGGCTGCGGGCAGCGTCCTGGCGCGCGAGGAACGCCCGCCCACGCCCGCGCAGGCCAAACCGGCGCCGCCCAACAAGCAGCCCGTCAAGCGCCGCGCCGTCCGCCAGATCGTCGATGGCATGCCCGCCTACGGGCCGCGCCTGCACGCGCCGCCAGCGGTGCCGGTGAGCGCCTTGCCGGCGCCATCGACGTCGCCATCGTCCATCGCCCCGCCGCCCGCCGTCATCAACCGCTGCGACGCTGGAGGTTGCACCGACGTCAACGGCACGCGCTACAACGGCGCGGCCGGCAACACCGTGATCGGCCCGCAGGGCCGCCCCTGCACCGCCAATGGCGGCACGATCCAGTGTTTTTAATGCACCACGATTGGTGTTTTCCGTGAAAAGTTCGCTACAATCCGGTTAGTTGACGTTTACGTAAACGTCAAAAAGAACTGATAAGAGAAGAGGACACCATGCAAATTCAAGACAATGTATTCATCATCACGGGCGGCGCATCGGGCCTGGGCGCGGCGACAGCGCGCATGATCACCGAAGCGGGCGGCAAGGTGGTGCTGGCCGACGTGCAGGTCGAGGCGGGCGAAGCGCTGGCCGCTGAACTGAAGGGCAAGTTCGTCAAATGCGACGTGACCTCCGAGGCCGATGGCCAGGCCGTGGTTGCCGCCGCTGTCGCGCTGGGCACCCTGCGCGGCCTGGTCAACTGCGCCGGCGTGGCGCCGGCGGTGAAAACCGTGGGCAAGGATGGCCCGCATCCGCTGGAAGTATTCCAGCGCACCGTGAACATCAACCTGGTCGGCACCTTCAACATGGCGCGCCTGGCGGCTGACGCCATGGGCAAGACCGAAGCGATGGATTCCGGCGAGCGCGGCATCATCATCAATACCGCGTCGGTGGCGGCCTTCGACGGCCAGATCGGCCAGGCGGCCTACGGCTCGTCCAAGGCCGCGGTGGCCGGCATGACCCTGCCGATGGCGCGCGACCTGGCCCGCAGCGGCGTGCGCGTGATGACCATCGCTCCCGGTATTTTCGAGACCCCCATGCTGATGGGCATGCCGGAAGAAGTGCGCGGCGCGCTGGGCAACATGGTACCGTTCCCGCAGCGCCTCGGCCGTCCTGCCGAATATGCCCACCTGGCCCGCGCCATCATCGAAAACGTCATGCTCAACGGCGAAACCATCCGTCTTGACGGCGCGATCCGCATGCAACCGAAGTAATTCATTTACTGTACGATAGCGGGATCGGACGCGCGGCTGTGGTCGCGCGTTTCTCATTGGAGAATCCATGCTCAGGTTGAAGTACCTTCCTTTCGCGCTGCTCGTGTTCAGCGCCCCCGTGTTGGCCCAGGATGGCGCCGTGCGTCCGGCCGACTCGCCCGAAATCCACACCGCCTATGCCGACAAGGCCGGCTGGGCCGCCAAGAAATTCATGGTCGCCGCCGCCAACCCGCTGGCGGTCGATGCCGGCTATCAGATCCTGCGCCGTGGCGGCAGCGCCATCGACGCCGCCATCGCCACCCAGCTGATGCTCACGCTGGTGGAACCGCAATCGTCCGGCATCGGCGGCGGCGCCTTCCTGATGCATTACGACGGCAAGAATGTGCAAGCCTTCGATGGCCGCGAAACGGCGCCCGCGGCGGCCGACGAACACCTGTTCCAGAACCAGGATGGCACGCCGCTCTCGCGCAGCGCCGGCGTGGTGGGCGGGCGCTCGGTGGGCGCGCCGGGCGTGCTGCGCATGCTGGAACTGGCGCACCGCCAGCACGGCAAGCTGCCGTGGAAGGCGCTGTTCGCGCCGGCCATCGCCATGGCCGACAAGGGCTTCCCGGTCAGCCAGCGCCTCAACGGCATGCTGATGTTCGACCAGCACCTGCGCAAGGACCCGGTGGCCGCCGCTTATTTCTACGACAAGGATGGCAAGCCCTGGCCGATCGGCCACCTGCTGCGCAATCCCGCGCTGGCCTCGACCCTGCGCGAGATCGCCGCCGGCGGCGCCGACGCTTTCTACAAGGGCCACATCGCCAAAGACATCGCGGCCAAGGTGGCGGCCCATCCGAGCAACCCGGGCCTCTTGAGCGCGGCGGACATCGCCGGCTACCAGCCCAAGGTGCGGGTGCCGGTGTGCAGCGACTACCGCGCCTACACCGTGTGCGGCATGCCGCCGCCGTCGTCGGGCGGGATCGCCGTGGCGCAGATGCTGGGCATGCTGGAAACGAAGGATATGCGCGCCTACGCGCCGGTCGATGGCGTGCTGGGCGCCGACGCGGTGCACCTGTTTACCGAAGCCGGGCGCCTGGCCTACGCCGACCGCAACCGCTATGCGGCCGACACCGATTTCGTGCCGCTGCCGGGACGCGGCATTCCGAGCCTGATCGACAAAACCTATCTGCGCCAGCGCGCCGCCCTGATCGGCGACAAGTCGATGGGCACCGCCGCAGCCGGCACGCCGCCCGGCATGGAAGTGGCGTGGGGTCTCGATAACGCCATCGAAACCGCGTCCACCTCGCACTTCGTGGTGGTCGACGGCAAAGGCGCCGGCCTGTCGATGACGACCACGGTGGAAGACGCTTTTGGGTCGCGCCAGATGGTCGATGGCTTCATCCTGAACAACCAGCTCACCGATTTCTCCTTCGATTCGGCCGACGCCAGCGGCCCCGTGGCCAACCGGGTCCAGGCCGGCAAGCGCCCGCGCAGCGCCATGTCGCCGACGGTGGTGTTCGACCGCGCGACCGGCAAGCTGGTGCTGGCGGTCGGTTCGCCGGGCGGCCCGGCCATCATCAACTACGTGGCCAAGACCCTGGTCGGCACGCTCGACTGGGGCCTGAATGTGCAGCAGGCCATCAGCCTGCCCAACTTCGGCAGCCGCAACGGGCCGACCGAGCTGGAACAGGGACGTTTCAGTCCGGCCGTGCAGGATGAACTGAAGGCGCGCGGCCACTCCCTGCGCAGCTACGAAATGACTTCCGGCCTGCATGGCGTGCAGCGCATCCTGATCCACGGCCAGCCATGGTGGTTCGGCGGGGCCGATCCGCGCCGCGAAGGCGTGGCCAGGGGCGACTAGATTGTGACTGACTGCCTATTGCAAAAAGTGTACAAGTCCTAAGTTTCTCCCGCAAGGCGGGCAGACCCTGATACGCTTGGCGAATGGAAACGGAACAAAAAACGGGCTTGATCCTCACCGGCGGTGGCGCGCGCGCCGCCTATCAGGTGGGGGTGCTGCAGGCGATCTCGCAAATCTTGTGGGAGGCCGGCTGGCGGCCCGCGCGCAACCCCTTCGACATCATCTGCGGCACCTCGGCCGGCGCCATCAACGCCGTGGCCCTGGCCTGCCGCGCCGATAACTTTGGCGAGGGCGTGCAAAAGCTGCTCGACGTGTGGGAAAACTTCACCGTCGAACAAGTCTACCGCGCCGATTCGCTGGGCGTGCTGCGCTCCGGCGCGCGCTGGCTGTCGCTGCTCTCGTTCGGCTGGCTGCTGCGCAAATGGCGCGCCGCGCCGCCGGCCTCGCTGCTGGACAACACCCCGCTGGTGGGCCTGCTGCACCGCATGCTCGACTTGCCGCGCCTGGACGCGGCCATGTCGGACGGCTTGCTGCATGCGCTGGCGGTCACCGCCTCGTCCTACACGGCCGGCAACCACATCACCTTTTACCAGACCGCCGCCGACATCGCGCCCTGGGTGCGCATGCAGCGCATCGCGCTGCAAGACCAGATCGGGGTCGAGCACCTGCTGGCGTCGTCGGCGATTCCCTTCATTTTCCCGGCCGTGCCGCTGTACCTGGGCAGCCACCGCGAATTTTGCGGCGACGGCTCGATGCGCCAGCTCGCGCCCATTTCGCCGGCCATCCACCTGGGCGCGTCCAAGGTGCTGGTGGTGGGCGCCGGGCGCCTGTCCGAACCGAACCGCGACACGCCCGGCCAGGCGCGCTATCCGAGCCTGGCGCAGATCGCCGGCCACGCCATGTCCTCGATTTTTCTCGACAGCCTGGCGGTCGACATCGAGCGCCTGAACCGCATCAACCTGACCTTGTCGCTGCTGCCGGAGGAATACCGCCAGAAGATGCCCCTGAAACCGGTGGAGCTGCTGGTGATCGCCCCGTCCGAACGGCTCGACGTGATCGCCAGCCGCCACACGGCCAGCCTGCCGGCGCCGATCCGCACCATGCTCTCCGGGATAGGCGCGACCGAGGCGCGCGGTTCGGCGCTGGCCTCGTACCTGCTGTTCGAATCGAGCTACACCTGTGAACTGATCCAGCTCGGCCAGCGCGACACCCATGCGCGGCGCGCCGATGTCCTGACTTTTTTCGGCTCCTGAGCCGCGCGCGCCGGAACCGCCATGGAGAACTTCATGAAAGCACTGATTGTTGACGATGACGTGGTCTCGCGCATCGCGCTCATCGACCTGCTGTCGGTGTACGGCATTTTCGACCTGGTCGAAGCGGAAGATGGCGCCGCGGCCTGGGCCATGCTCCAGCAAGGCTTGCATCCGGTGATCTGTTTTTGCGACGTGCGCATGCCGCGCATGTCCGGCATCGCCCTGCTCGAGCGCATGAAGGGCGATCCGGCGCTGGCCCAGGTGCCGTTCGTGCTGGTCTCGTCGGCCTCCGACCGCGACACCGTGCTGCAGGCGGTGACCCTGGGCGCGGTCGGCTACATCCTGAAACCACTGCACGCGGCCGAAGCGCGCGCCCATCTGGAAAAAATCTTCCGCATTACGCTCGACAAGCTGGCCGAAGACCCGGCCACCACCATGAAACGCCTGAACATCGGGTCGGACCGGCTGGGCGCCTACCTGAACGCTTTCGCCGAACAGCTGCTGGCCGGGCGCGCCGCCATCGTCGCGCTGCTCGAAGCCGGGGAGGGCGCCGACGCCCGCCTGCGCATCGATTCGGTGCACACCGGCTGCATGACGCTCGGCCTGTGGCATGTCGCCTCCCAGCTCGATACGGCGCGCCGCAGCCTGCCCGACGCGCGCGCCGTGGCGGCGGTGCTGGACGAGGTGAGCGAATCGGTGCGGCGCCAGCTGAGCCGCCTGCGCGCCGGCGCGGCCGACAACGAAGGAGCGCTTGCCTGAACCCGATCCGACGCTTGGCCGCCCTGGCGGCGCTGTTCCTCCTGCTGTGCTGCCTGCCGTTCGCGGGCAGCCAGGCCGCGCCCGCACGTACCTTGCGCTTCGAGCACCTGAGCGTGGAACAGGGTCTGGCCCAGGAATCGGTGCTGGCGGTGGCCCAGGATGCCGAGGGCTTCATGTGGTTCGGCAGCCAGGCCGGCCTGTCGCGCTTCGACGGCTACCGCGTCACCACTTACCGCAACGTGGTCGGCAACCCGCGCAGCCTGGTCAACAACTGGGTGCGCGTGCTGCACGTGGACCAGGGCGGCCGCCTGTGGATCGGCACCGACGGCGGCCTTGACCGCTTCGATCCGGCCACCCAGACCTTCACCCATTACGCGCCGGACGAACCGGTCAAGCGCGGCAACGGCAACCTGCACGTGCGCGCCATCGCCGGCGACGGCCGCCAGGGACTGTGGCTGGGCACCAGCGACGGCTTGCAGCACTTCGACATGGTCAGCGGCAAATTCAAGGTCTGGCACCACGTGCCGGGCGACCCGGGCAGCCTGGCCGACGACCAGGTCAATGCGCTGGCGGTCGACGCCGGCGGGCGCGTGTGGGTCGGCACCTCGTCCGGCGTGGACAGCCTGGCGGTCGGCGCGCGCGCCTTCGAGCACTATCCCGCGCTCGGGGTCGACCACAAGAACAAGATGGTGCAGGCGCTGCTGGTCGACACCGACCAGACCCTGTGGATCGGCAGCCTGGGTGGCCTGGAAAGCTGGAAGATCGGCAGCGCTGCCTCGCAGCGCCGCCAGCTGGGCGTGGCGGACGGCCTGCGTTCAGGCTACATCACCACCCTGTACCAGGACCAGGACCGCAACGTGTGGGTCGGCAGCCATACCGACGGCCTGTATCGCTGGCAGCCGGCCACGCGCCGCTTCGCCAACTACCGCCATCTGCCGGGCGACAAGCATAGCGTGGCCGACAACCAGATTTCGGCCATGTACCGCGACCGCGTCGGCACCTTCTGGGTCGGCACCTGGTATGCCGGCGTGAGCCGGGTCGACTTGAACAGCGGCGGCTTCGCGCGCATCGCGCGCCACGCCGAGATTCCCGATACCCTGTCCGACAACAAGGTGCGCGCGATTGCCGCCGCGCCCGGGGGCGACCTGTGGATCGGCGCCAACAGCGGCTTGAACCGGCTCGATCCGGAAACCGGCCAGGCGCGCCTGTACCGGCACGACCCGGATAATCCCAACAGCCTGGCCGGCATTCCGGCCAGCGCGCTGGCGCACGACCGCGACGGCATGCTATGGATCGGCAGCCATTCGGGCGTGGCGCGCTTCGATCCGGCCAGCGGCAATTTCACGCGCCAGTCCTTCGCCGAGGGCGACCCGGACGGCAACCATATCCGCGGCATGCTGTCCGACCGCGCCGGCGTGATGTGGATCGCTTCGCGCGGCGGCCTGCACCGGCTCGATCCGGCCACGCGCGCCGTCGTCACCTACCGCCACGATGCCGCCGACAGTTCCAGCCTGGCCGACAACGTGGTGCGCCCGCTGCTGGAAGACCGCCGCGGCCAGCTGTGGATCGGCACCTTCGACGGCCTCGACATGCTCGACCGCGCCAGCGGCAAGTTCCGCCACTTCCGCCACGATCCGGCCAACCCGGCCAGCATCAGTCACGACGAGGTGCACTATCTGCACGAAGACAAGAAGGGTGTCTTGTGGGTCGGCACCGCGGCCGGCTTGAACAAGATGAGCATCGGCGCCGGCGGCGCGGTGAGCTTTCGCCGCTACACGGTGGCCGACGGCGTGGCCGACGACGCCATCGCCGCCATCCTGGAGGATGAAGAGGGCAAACTCTGGCTCAGCACGAATACCGGCATTTCGCGCTTCGATCCCCTGACCGGCCTATTTCGCAACTACAGCGCCGGCGACGGCACCATCGAAGGCGCCTACTTCGACGGCTCGGCCCTGCGCACGCCGGACGGCACCATGTATTTCGGCGGCTTCAATGGGGTGACCGCCTTCAACCCCAAGGCCATCAGCGACAACCGGATCGCCCCGCGCGCGGTCATTACCGGCTTCCAGATCTTCAACCGGCCGGCCGCGCTGGCGCGACCGGGCCTGTTCAAGGGGCCGATCGAGTCGACCCGCGCGGTCACGCTGGGGGCGGCCGATTCGGTGTTTTCGCTCGAATTCTCGGCCCTGCATTACGCCGCGCCGCAGCGCAACCTGTTTTCGTACCGGCTCGACGGCTTCGACCAGAACTGGGTCAGCACCGATGCCAGCCGCCGCTTCGCCACCTACACCAACCTCGATCCCGGCACCTACACCTTCCGCCTGCGCGCCGCCAACAAGGATGGCGTGTGGAGCGAGGAGGGCGCCACGCTGGCCATCACGATCCTGCCGCCGGTCTGGAAAACCTGGTGGTTCCGCACCCTGTCGGTGCTGCTGGTGCTGGGCAGCGCCTGGTGGGCCTACCGCGCGCGCCTGTCCGGCCTGCGGCGCCAGAAAGACATGCTGGAAACCCAGGTGGCGGCGCGCACCGAGGAAATCGAGCAGCAGAACCGCCTGCTGGAGCGCCAGAAGGGCGAGCTCGAAGCGCAGCGCCTCGACGCCGACAACCAGCGCGCCGAGGCCGAGCAGCGCCGCTTCGACGCCGAACGCCAGAAGGAAGAAGTCGAGCGCCAGAAAGAAAATGTGGAACTGGCGCACCGGAATATCTCGGTGCTGTCCGAGATCGGGCGCGAGCTGACCGCCACGCTCGACATGGAAACCATCATGAGCACCGTGTACCGCCACGTGCACCACCTGATGGATGCGCGTATCTTCGGCATCGGCTTTTATCGCGAAGACCTGGGCGTGATCGAGTTCCCGTTCGCGATGGACCAGGGCGTGCGCAGCCAGTTCTATACGCGCTCGCTGGACGATCCGCATCAATTCGCGGTGTGGTGCCTGAAGCACCGGCGCGAAGTGTTCATCAACGACCTGGATGCCGAATATCACCGCTACCTGGACGCCGAACAGAGCGCGGTGCCGGTCCCGCCGCTGCGCCTGGACGGCAGAGCGCGCTCGCTGCCGGTGGCGATGATGTATGTGCCTTTGACCGTCAAGGAACGCATGATGGGCGTGCTGTGCGTGCAGAGCGTGGAGATCAATGCCTACCACCGCGTGCATCTGGACATGCTCAAGACGCTGGCCGCGCACGCGGCGGTGGCGCTCGACAATGCGCGCGCCTACCGCGAGCTGGAAGAAACCCAGGCGCGCCTGGTGGAGCAGGAGCGCCAGGTACGCCTGAACACCGACGAACTGGCGCTGGCCAACCGCGCGCTCCAGGAAAACGACGAGCGATTGCGCCTGGCCAAGCAGAAGGCGGAAGACGCCACGCGCCAGAAGTCCGAATTCCTGGCCAATATGAGCCACGAAATGCGCACCCCGCTGGCGGGCGTGATCGGCATGCTCGGGTTTGCGCTGCGCGACGGCCAGCTGCAGGAAAACACGCGCGAACAGATCCTGCGCGGCCAGGCCAATGCGCAGTCGCTGCTGACCATCATTAACGACCTGCTCGATTTTTCCAAGATCGAGGCGGGTAAGCTGACCATCGAGAATATCGATTTCGGGCTCACCGGCGCCGTCGAAAACGTGGTCAGCCTGTTCGAGGAGCAGGCCGCCGCGCAAAGCGTGCTCTTCAATGTGTCGCTGGCCGATGACTTGCCGCGCTTCGTGGTAGGCGACCCGACCCGCCTGCGCCAGGTGCTGGTCAACCTGGTCGGCAATGCCTTCAAGTTTACCAACAACGGCGCGGTGCGCCTGGCGGTCGAGCGGGTGGCGCCGGTGCCGGGCAGCGCGCCGGGCGTGAACATGATCCGCTTCGCGGTGAGCGACACCGGCATCGGCATCGCCCCGGATGCGGTGGAACGCCTGTTCCAGAAGTTCGAGCAGGCCGACAGCACCACCACGCGCCGCTACGGCGGCACCGGACTGGGACTGGCGATCTGCCGCCAGCTGGTCGAGCTGATGGGCGGCTCCATCAGCGTCGACAGCACCGAGGGCGTGGGCAGCACCTTCAGCGTGCTGCTGCCGCTGGCCGACGGCGTGGCCCCGCCGATGGTGCCGCACGTGCCGCGCGAGCCGCACAGCCACCGCCTGAAGGTGCTGTGCGCGGAAGACTTCCCGACCAACCAGATCATCATCCGCATGATGCTGGAAGACCTGGGGCACAAGGTCGACATTGCCGACAGTGGCGTGCTGGCGGTGGCGGCGTGCGCGCGCACGCGCTATGACCTGATCCTGATGGATGGGCGCATGCCCGAGATGGATGGCGCCAGCGCCACGCGCCTGATCCGCGCCGGCGGCCCGCCGGAAGCGCCAGTGCGCGACCAGGAACTGATGATCGTGGCGCTGACCGCCAACGCCAGCGAGGAAGACCGCAGCCGCTACCTGGCCTGCGGCATGGACGACTTCCTGACCAAGCCGATCGACGAAGCGGCCCTGCATCATCACCTGAGCCGCGCCATCGAGCGCCAGCTCCAGCGCGGCATCAGCCTGGCGCCGATGCCGCAGCCGCGCGTGGAACGCCCGCCCACCACGGCCGAACTGGACGCCATGTTCGGCGTCGATACCGGCCCTGCGCCGCTGGCGGGGCCGGCGGCCCACAACGCCGGGCGCCGCGCCAGCGACCTGAAAGCGCGCATGCGGGCCGCCTTCGCCAGCGACCTGCCGAGCCGCCGCGCCGACCTGGAAGAAGCCATCGTCACCCATGATTCCGAGACGGCCGGGCGCCTGCTGCACGGCTTCAAGGGCAGCTCTTCCTACCTGGAGGCGACCGAACTGCACCAGCTGTCGGGCGAGATGGAAGAAGCGGCCGACGCGCGCCGCTGGGACCTGATCGCCGTGGCCATGCCGCGCCTGCGCGAACTGCTGTCCGCTTACGACAACGCGTAGCTCCTCAAGCGCCGACCCGCTATGCATATGCTGTAATATTGGCCTATAAACTATTGGTATAAACTTCCGGAATCGGTTGTTGCGGGTTTTTTGGCGTTGTTGCGTACGGGAGGTGGCCGAATGAAGGTTCTGGTGGTGGATGACGACATCGTATCGCGCATGGTGCTGATGCACCTGATCGACTCCTGCGGCCAATTCGAAATCCTCGAAGCAGAGGACGGGGTAGACGCCTGGAACCAGCTCGAACAGGGCTTGCGCCCGGCAATCTGTTTTTGCGACCTGCGCATGCCGCGCCTGTCCGGCATGGACTTGCTGCAGCGCGTGCGCGCCGACGGCGCCCTGGGCGCGATGCCCTTCGTGCTGGTGTCATCGGCCACCGACCGCGACACGGTCGACCAGGCCAGCGGCCTGGGCGCGTCGGGCTACATCGTCAAACCGTTCCAGGGCGAGCAGGTGCGCGAGCACATGGCCGGCCTGGCCAGGCACGCCCCGATCGCGGTACCGTTGCGCGCCGAAAAGGTACAGGCCACGCTGCTGCGCCTCGGAATCGGCGCCGAGCGCCTGATGGTCTACCTGGGCGGCCTGCAGTCGCAGGTGGCGGCGGCCGGCACCGACGTCGCCGGCCTGCTCGAACGCGGCGAGAACGGCGCGGCGCACGTGCGCATCGACCGCCTGCACGCCGGCTGCGTCACGCTGGGCCTGAACGGCGCGGCCGACACGCTCAAGGCGCTGCCGCCCGGCGCGCTCGATGCGGCCCAGGTCAAGCTGGCGCTGGCCGAGGTGGTGCGCTCGGCGATGCACCAGAGCGAGGCGCTCAAACGCCAGGGAATCGCTTCCTGACGACGACGCACGAAAGCGCTTGATGTTGTGATAGTTTAAGTCTAAAGTATCCGTCGGGTGAACGAGGACCCGACCACTGATACTTTTTTCGGGGCGACCATGACACGATTGACCGCATCGCAACTGAGCGCTTCGGCCTACCAGGACGGCTTTGCGCGCGAACACCTGCCGCCGCCGGGCCAGTGGCCCGACTTTTTGTTCGACCTGCCGGAGCTGGACTATCCGCCGCAGCTGAACTGCGCCGCCGAACTGCTCGACGCCGCCGTGGAGCGCGGCTGGGGAGAGCGCACCGCCATCGCCGGCGAGCACGAAAGCTGGACTTACGCGGAGCTGCAACGGCGGGTCGACCGCGTCGCCCACGTGCTGCGCGCCGACCTGGGACTGGTCACCGGCAACCGCGTGCTGCTGCGCGGCGCGAACAATCCAATGATGGCCGCTTGCCTGCTGGCGGTGCTCAAGGCCGGCCTGATCGCGGTGCCCACCATGCCGCTGCTGCGCGCGCGCGAGCTGACCGCCATCGTCGACAAGGCCAGCGTGGACGCGGTGCTGTGCGCGGCCAGCCTGCGCGGCGAGATCGACGCCATCGCCGCCTTGCCGCGCCATGTGGTGACGTTCAACGACCCTGACAATCCGGCCTCGCTCGAAGCCATGATGGCGCGCCATCCGGTGCCGTTCGCCGCGCACGCCAGTGCCGCCGACGACGTGTGCCTGATCAGTTTTACCTCGGGCACCACCGGCATCCCCAAGGGGACCATGCATTTTCACCGCGACGTGCTGGCCATCTGTGATTGTTTTCCGCGCCATACGCTGGCCGCGCGCGCGGACGATATCTTCATCGGCACGCCGCCGCTGGCCTTCACTTTCGGGCTGGGCGGGCTGCTGCTGTTCCCGATGCGCGTTGGCGCGGCCGGGGTGCTGCTCGAAAAACTCACGCCCGACACGCTGCTGGCAGCCATCGAAAAATACCGCGCCACGGTGTGCTTCACCGCGCCGACCTTTTACCGCCAGATGGTGCCGCTGGCGGCGAATTACGACCTGTCGAGCCTGACGCGCACCGTGTCGGCCGGCGAAGCGCTGCCGCTGGCCACGCGCCAAGCCTGGCAGGCGGCCACCGGGCTGCGCATGATCGACGGTATCGGCGCGACCGAACTGCTGCACATCTTCATCTCGGCGGCGGGCGACGCGATCAGGCCTGGCGCGACCGGCAAACCGGTGCCGGGTTACCAGGCCTGCATTCTCGATGCGAACGGCCAGCAGGTGGGACCGGGCGTGATCGGCCGGCTGGCGGTGAAGGGGCCGACCGGCTGCCGCTACCTGGCCGACGAGCGCCAGAAGGATTACGTGGTCGACGGCTGGAACCTCACCGGCGACGCCTACGAGATGGATGCCGACGGCTATTTCCATTACCGTTCGCGCACCGACGACATGATCATCTCGGCCGGCTACAACATCGCCGGCGCCGAAGTCGAAGAGGTGCTGCTGCGCCACGACGCGGTGGCCGAATGCGGCGTGATCGGGCGTCCTTGCGAGGAGCGTGGCCAGGTGGTGGAGGCGCACGTGGTGCTTCAACCTGGCTTCGAGCCGACCGCGGCGCTGGCCGCCCAGCTGCAGGAGTTCGTCAAGCTGCAGATCGCTCCCTATAAATATCCCCGCTCGCTCAGGTTCATCGACAAACTGCCGCGTACCGAAACCGGCAAGCTGCAGCGCTTCAAGCTGCGCGCAAACTAAACCGAAGACGAACCTCATGAATATTGTGTGCATCGGCGGCGGCCCCGCCGGACTGTATTTCAGCCTGCTGATGAAAAAGCAGGACCCGTCCCACCAGATCACCGTCGTCGAACGCAACCGGCCTTACGATACCTTCGGCTGGGGCGTGGTGTTTTCGGACCAGACGCTGGGCAACCTGGTGAACGCCGACGAGCCGAGCGCGCGCGAGATTCTGCAATCGTTCAATCACTGGGACGACATCGACATCTTCTTCAAGGGCGAGAAAGTGACGTCGGGCGGGCATGGCTTTTGCGGCATCGGCCGCAAGCGCCTGCTCAACATCCTGCAGCAGCGCTGCGAGGAACTGGGCGTGCAGCTGGTGTTCGAAAACGAGGTCGAGGACGACCAGGCGCTGGCGGGCAAGTACGGGGCCGAGCTGGTGATTGCTTCGGACGGCTTGAACAGCCGCACCCGCAAGCGCTACGCCGGCACCTATCAGCCCGAGATCGAGGCGCGCCGTTGCCGTTTCGTGTGGCTTGGCACGCGCAAGAAGTTCGATGCGTTCACGTTCGCCTTCGCGGAGACGGAGCACGGCTGGTTCCAGGCCCATATATATCAGTACGATGGCGATACCTCGACCTTCATCGTCGAAACGCCGGAGCAGGTGTGGCGCCGCGCGGGACTGGACCAGATGACGCAGGAAGAGAGTATCGCGTACTGCGAGCGCCTGTTCGCCGACCAGCTGGACGGGCATGCGCTGATGTCCAATGCGCCGCATTTGCGCGGTTCGGCCATGTGGATTACTTTTCCGCGCGTGGTGTGCGCGCAGTGGGTGCACTGGAACGGGGCGGTGCCGGTGGTGCTGATGGGCGACGCGGCCCATTCGGCGCATTACTCGATCGGTTCGGGCACCAAGCTGGCGCTGGAAGACGCGATCGAGCTGGCGCGCTGTTTCGGGGCGCACGCGGATGCGGCGCAGGCGCTGGCGGCCTACCAGGAAGTGCGCGCGGTTGAAGTGCTCAAGCTGCAAAGCGCGGCGCGCAATTCGATGGAGTGGTTCGAAAACGTGGAACGCTACACCGCCATGGAGGCGCCGCAGTTCGCGTACTCGATGCTCACGCGCAGCCAGCGCCTGTCGCACGAAAACCTGCGCCTGCGCGACCCCGCTTACGTCGCCGGCTTCGAGGCCTGGATTGCGCGGCGCGCCTGCGAGCAGGCGGAATTGGCATTGCCGGCCGGCGCGCGCATGCCGCCGATGCTCACTCCCTTCAAGCTGCGCGGCGTGACGCTGAAAAACCGCATCGTGGTCTCGCCCATGGCACAGTATTCAGCGCTTGACGGCGTGGCGGGCGACTATCATCTGGTGCACCTTGGCGCGCGCGCCCTGGGTGGCGCGGGACTGGTGTTTGCCGAGATGACGTGCGTGTCGGCCGATGCGCGCATCACCCCAGGCTGCCCCGGCATGTACGCGCCCGAACACACGGCGGCGTGGAAGCGCATCGTCGATTTCGTGCATGCCGCTTCGGACGCCAGGATCGCGCTGCAACTGGGCCACGCGGGGCCGAAAGGATCGACCCGCGCGATGTGGGACGGGATCGACCAGCCGCTCGAGAGCGGCAACTGGCCGCTGCTGGCCGCGTCGAGCGAACAGTATCTGGAGGGCGTTTCGCAGACCGCGCGCGCCGCCACGGTCGACGACATGGACCGCATCGAAGCCGATTTCGTGCGCGCCACGCGCGCGGCGTTTGAGGCGGGCTTCGACTGGCTGGAGCTGCACTGCGCGCACGGCTATCTGCTGTCGTCGTTCATTTCGCCGCTGACCAACCGGCGCGGCGACGAATTCGGCGGCAGCCTGGAAAACCGCTGCCGCTATCCGCTGCGGGTGTTTCGCGCGATGCGCGCCGCCTGGCCGGTCGACCGGCCGATCAGCGTGCGCATTTCGGCGCACGACTGGGTCGACGGCGGCATCACGCCCGACGACGCGGTGCTGATCGCGCGCCTGTTCAAGGATGCCGGCGCCGACATGATCGACTGCTCGTCGGGGCAGGTCAGCAAGCGCGAAAAACCGGTGTACGGACGCATGTTCCAGACCCCGTTCGCCGACCGCGTGCGCAATGAGGCGAAGATTCCGACCATTGCGGTCGGCTCGATTTTCGAGGCCGATCACGCCAACAGCATCATCGCGGCCGGCCGCGCCGATCTGTGCGCGGTGGGGCGGCCGCATCTGGCCAACCCGGCGTGGACATTGACAGAAGTGGCGCGCATCGGCTTTTCGGCGATCGACTGGCCGAAGCAGTACCGGCCGGCCAAGCTGCAGCTGGAGCGCAACCTGGAACGCGAACGCCAGCTGGCCGCCGCCGGTGCCGGTTTGAGTCCGCAGCAGGTTGCGGCCAGATTGCTGGAGGGCTGATGGACGAGCTCTCACCGCGGGACGATGGCACGGCGCTGGACCTGGCCAGCCGCCTGACGCAGGATCATCACCAGTCGCTCAAGCTGTGGCTGCGCATGCTTTCGTGCACGGTGCGCATCGAGAACGAGATTCGCAGCCGCCTGCGTACCACCTTCGACATCACCTTGCCGCGCTTCGACCTGATGGCGCAGCTGGAGCGCCATCCGGACGGGCTGCGCATGGGCGAGCTGTCCAAGCGCATGATGGTCACCGGCGGGAACATCACCGGCATCACCGACCAGCTGGAACAGGAAGCGCTGGTGGTGCGCGTGCCCGACCCGAAGGACCGGCGCGCCTACAGCGTCAAGCTGACGTGCGAGGGCCACATCGCGTTCGCCAAAATGGCGGTGGTGCACGAGGAGTGGATCGCCGACCTGCTCAAGGATATGTCGCCCGACGACAAGGGGCAGCTCATCGCGCTGCTCTCGCAAATGAAACAGCATCTTCAATAAGGAATACCATGCGTTACCTACCAGGCCAGGCGCAGCAATTGCCCGGCAACCGCAGCGCGCTGGCGTCGTACCGGGCCAGCCACTTTCGTTTCGAGGTCGAGGGCGCGGTCGCGACCCTGACCCTGAACCGGCCGGAGCGCAAGAATCCGCTCACCTTCGAGTCCTACGCCGAGCTGCGCGACCTGTTTCGCGCGCTGGCGTATGCGGACGATGTGAAGGTGCTTGTCATTACCGGCGCGGGCGAGAATTTTTGCTCGGGTGGTGATGTGCACGACATCATCGGTCCCTTGACGCAACTCGACATGCCCGGCCTGCTGGCGTTTACGCGCATGACGGGTGATCTGGTCAAGGCGATGCGTGCCTGTCCGCAGCCGGTGATCAGCGCGGTCGATGGCATCTGCGCCGGCGCCGGTGCGATCCTGGCGCTGTCGTCGGACATGCGGATCGGGACTGCGCGCAGCAAGACGGCGTTTCTGTTCACTCGGGTCGGCCTGGCCGGCTGCGACATGGGCGCGTGCGCGCTGCTGCCGCGCGTGATCGGGCAGGGACGCGCCGCCGAATTGCTGTACACGGGCCGTTCGATGTCGGGCCTCGAAGCCGAACGCTGGGGCTTTTTCAACAGTATCAGCGAGTCGGAAACGCTGCTGGCCGATGCGCAGGCGCTGGCCGCTTCGCTCGCTTCGGGGCCGACGTTTGCGCATGGCATGACCAAGAAAATGCTGCAGCAGGAATGGAATATGGGCGTGGACGAAGCCATCGAGGCCGAAGCGCAGGCGCAGGCGATCTGCATGGCGACCAATGACTTTCATCGCGCTTATCACGCCTTCGTGGCCAAGCAGCGGCCGGTATTCGAGGGGGATTGAGATGGCTGACAAAACGTATCTGGACTGGCCGTTTTTCGACGCCAAACACGCTGCGCTGGAACAGGCACTGGACACGTGGGCGAGCGCCAGGCTGTCGCCCACGCACGGACGCGATGTCGATGGCGCCTGCCGCGCGCTGGTGCGCCAGCTTGGCACGGGCGGCTGGCTTGAGCATGCTGTTGGCGTGATCGACACGCGCGCCATTTGCCTGATCCGCGAAACGCTGGCGCGCCACGATGGCCTGGCCGATTTCGCATTCGCCATGCAGGGCCTGGGATCGGGCGCGATTTCGCTGTTCGGCAGCGCCGCCAACAAGGAGCGCTACCTGCCGCGGGTGGCGCGCGGCGAGGCGATTGCGGCGTTCGCGCTGTCCGAGCCGCAGGCCGGGTCGGACGTGGCGGCGATGCAGTGCGCGGCTGTACGCGACGGCGACGATTATGTGCTTGATGGCGAGAAGACCTGGATTTCCAACGGCGGTATCGCCGACTTTTACGTGCTGTTCGCGCGTACCGGCGAGGCGCCTGGCGCGCGCGGCATCAGCGCGTTCATCGTCGATGCCGATACGCCCGGGTTGTCGGTGGCCGAACGGATCGAGGTGATCGCACCGCATCCGCTGGCGCGCCTGCGTTTCGATGGCTGCCGCGTCCCAAGCTCGCAGCGCCTGGGCGAGGCAGGGCAGGGCTTCAAGGTGGCGATGGCGACGCTGGACGTGTTCCGCACCTCGGTTGCGGCGGCGGCGCTGGGCTTTGCGCGGCGCGCCTTCGACGAGGCGATCGCGCATGCGAGCACGCGCAAGATGTTCGGCCAGACCCTGGCCGACTTCCAGCTCACGCAAGCGAAGCTGGCCGAGATGGCGACCGGGATCGATGCGGCGGTGCTGCTGACGTACCGGGCGGCGTGGCAGCGCGACCAGGGCCGCAAGGTCACCAAGGAAGCGGCCATGGCCAAGATGACGGCGACCGAAACGGCGCAGAAGGTCATCGACGCGGCGCTGCAGATGTTCGGCGCGATGGGCGTGGTCAGCGAGCATCCGGTGGAGCGGCTGTACCGCGAGATCCGCGCGCTGCGCATTTACGAAGGCGCTACCGAGGTACAGCAATTGATCATCGCGCGCGAGTTGCTGCGCGAAACCGCGCCGGCGCTGGAAGGGAAGGCATAGCATGGAATTTCTACAACCGCCGGGCTGGGTACGGGCACGCGGCTATTCAAATGGCGTGGCGGCCAGCGGACGCACGGTGTGCGTGAGCGGCATGATCGGCTGGGATGGCCAGGGCGTGTTTCACACGGATGACTTCGCCGGGCAGGTGCGCCAGGCGCTGCAAAATGTGGTCGACGTGCTGGCCGAGGGTGGTGCGCGGCCCGAGCACATCGTGCGCATGACGTGGTACGTGCTCGACAAGCACGAGTATCTGCGGGCGCACAAGGAAGTCGGCGCGGCATATCGCGACGTCATCGGCAGGCACTTTCCGGCCATGACGGCGGTGCAGGTGGCTGGCCTGATCGAGGATAAGGCGCGCGTGGAAATCGAAGTGACGGCAATCGTGCCGGCGTAGCTTGCCTGGGGCGGGGGCGGGCGGGAGGGCCGCCGGATCGAAGAATGCTTCGTGCTTCGCCGGCAGCAAAGCGCTGAGCTTCTCAATTTCTTCAATTTGTTCCCCTTGTCCTTACGTGGTCTGACTCACGTCAAGGCGCGTGTGGGACACCCGATGACGGCAGCCGTACACGCCTACACTGGATGGCGCGGTGCGTGCCGTGCCAGGCAGGGGATGACGATGAGTATGAATGCCGTACCGAGCGGGCCGCCGGAACCTGACAACAAACGTGCGCCCGTTGCCGGTGGCGGGGGACCGCCGTATGATGGCGGCATGGACCGCCGCCTCACCGTGCTTGAAACGCGCTTTGACACCATCTTGCCGACCTTGGCGACCAAGGCGGACTTGGCCGAGTTGCGTGTTGGGCTTGTCGATTTGTGCATGCGTTCAAATAATGAATTGCGGCTTGAGATGGAAAAGATGCGATCCGAGCTGCGCAATGAGGTACATGGCACCTTGATGAAGGCAATGATGTGGTTCGGCGCGCTTGCGATGACCGTGATCTTCAGCATCGCCGGCATGGGCATCTACTTGAGCAATCAGGTCACGGCTCAGATCACTAACCAGATCAGCAATCTTGCCACACGTCTGCAGGTTCCCCGCGCGCCGTCGGCAACCCCTCCGGATAGGCAAGTACCTGGTGCTTTGCCGCCCGCCCAGCGCTGAGCTTTTCAATTTGTTCCCCTCGTCCTTGCGTTGTCTGACTCACGTCAAGGCGCGCGTGGAACACCCGATGACGGCAATCGTACAAGCCTACACTGGATGGCACGGCGCGTGCCGTGCCAACCGGGGATGTCGATGAGTATGAATGCCGTGCCGAGCGGGCCGCCGGAACCTGACAACATAGGTGCGCCCGTTGCCGGCGGCGGGGGACCGCCGTATGATGGCGGCATGGACCGCCGCCTCACCGTGCTCGAAACGCGTTTTGATACTATCTTGCCGACCCTGGCTACCTAGGCGGACCTGGCCGACTTGCGCCTCGATATCAACGAAAAAGTAGACAAGCTGCGTTCCGAATTGCGCGGAGAAATGAGCGGCTTGCGTCTGGACCTGAACGAAAAAATGGACAAGTTGCGTTCGGATTTCGACACTGCGTTGATGAGCACGGTGACATGGTGCGCTGGTATTGCCATCACGCTGTTCGTCGGCATGGCCGGCCAAGGCCTGTATCTGGGAACCCAGATCAATAAGCTCGCTGCGCGCCTGCCTCCGGTATCGCCTGTGCCACCAGGGCCGGACCGGCCGGCGGCATCACCCGCGCGAACCGTACCTCACGCGCCGCCCCAGCCGGGGTCCGCACCGGATACCCGTTAAACAACGCCGATTGCATTGCCACGCGCGGCGCCGGCGTTAGCCGGGAACAGGCTGCGTCCCGTCCCGGTTCGCAGCGCTCGCTTACCTGATCGGAGCGGCCATCCTGCTGCCGCTGATACTGGCTTACACAGTGCCGCTGTCCTGGCTTTTCAAGGGGGGAATCAGGACGGGGGAGGGCTGTCACGCTTGAGCGGCGGGACACGGAAATAGCATGGGCGCGTGCCTTTCTTGAGGGAAATGTGCGACAGCATTCAGGCCGAGCTTGTAGGCTGCGGCTTTCGGACGGAGCGTCGCCAGCCGTCCACCGCACTTGAAGGAGACCACATTTGACTATCCATGACATCACCTCCCCACTGGCCGGGATCGCCCCCTCCAACTGGCTGCTCGCGTCCGCCGTGGCGGTCGGCAGCTATGTCATCCTGCACGGCGCCGTCGTGCTGTTCCGCCGCCACCTCGCCACGCTGAGCGAGCAGGGACGGGCCGACCGCCCGGCCGCCGAATTGCTCAAGGCCACCCTGGCGCGCACCAGCAAGCTGGCGCTGATGGTCACCGCGCTGCTGTTCGGGCTGACCGTGCTCGACCTCGGCGCGCCGTGGGACGAGCGGGTGCGCCATCTCTGGTTCATCGCCCTTGGCGCCCAGCTGGCGCTGTATCTGGACCGCGCGCTCAGCGTCGGCGCGCAGCGCTACTTCCGCAGCCGCGCCGGTGCACCGGACGCGCCCGCCACCGTCGCCAACACCCTCATGCTCTGGGTACTGAAAACCGTGCTGTGGGTGGTGTTTTTGCTGGCCGTGCTATCCAATCTCGGGATCGATGTGTCGACTCTGGTGGCCAGCCTGGGCATCGGCGGGATTGCCGTCGCGCTGGCGGTGCAAAACATTCTCGGCGACCTGTTCGCCTCGCTCTCGATCGCTGTCGACAAGCCGTTTGAAGTGGGCGACGCGATCAGCGTCGCCGGCTTTTCGGGCAATGTCGAACACGTGGGCCTGAAGACGACCCGGATCCGCTCCGACAGCGGCGAGCAGATCGTCATCGCCAACGCCGAACTGCTGAAAAACACGCTGCGCAACTTCAAGCGCATGTCGACCCGGCGTGTGCAGTTCTCGCTGCGCGCCAATCCGTCGACCAGCACCGCGCAGGCGGCCCAGGTGCCGGCCGCGCTGCGCGCCATCATCGAAGCGCAGGAGGGCGTGCGCTACGACCGCGTGCACCTGAAAAGCGTGACCCAGGAAGCGCTCGAATTCGATGTCGTGTTCCATGTGCTCGATCCTTCCTACGGGCGCTATATGGATATCCAGCAAACCATCCTGCTGGCCGCGATGGAAGCGTTCGAGCAACTGGGCGTGTCGACGGTGGGCGCCGCGCGCCATGTGCTGATCGAGCGGGTGGCGCGGGCCGCCAGCGCCACGCCGGCGGCGCCCGTCAAGCCGGCCGCGGCGCTGCATCATATTGTGTCGACGCGCAAGCAACCGGCCTGAATCGGCGTGTTGCAGCGGTAACGAAATGGCCTGTGCCGGCGTTTCCGCGCACAATATCACCGAGGAGGAAAGCGCACTATGGATACCGCGGTCAGATTTCCCACCACGCCCAAGGCCATCAGGGCGCGTGCACTCAAGCTGTCGGCCCGCATGAACGTCGAGAAAGCCTTCCAGGCGATCATGCGCAATTGCCTCGACCAGATCGAGGCCAACGAAAACGGGGTGATCAAGTACCATGACGTCGAGAGCCTGCACCAGATGCGGGTCGGCCTGCGCCGCCTGCGCTCGGCCCTCGGCATGTTCGATGAGGTGCTCAGCCTGCCCATGGCGCTGCGCCAGGAGCTGGACTGGCTGGTTTCCCAGCTGGGACCGGCGCGCGACTGGGATGTGCTGGCCGGCTCGACCTTGCCGCGCATCACCACCGGCCTCGATGCGGACGCCGCGCTGGTGCGCGTGCAGCACGCCGCCGCCGACCAGGCCGTGGCCCTGCATGCGGTGGCCGGCGCGGCTGTCGCGTCGGAGCGCTACCAGAACCTGATCGGGCGCCTGGAGCGCTGGCTTGACGAGCGCGGCTGGCGAGCGATGCAGTTGTCTATCGACAAGGTTCGGCTCAAGATGCGCATCGGCGACTTCGCCAGCGGCATTCTGGAAAAGGACCAGCAGCGTCTTCTCAAGCGCGGCCGCAAGCTGAAAGGCGCCGGCCCCGAGGCGCGCCACCGGCTGCGCATCGCCGCCAAGAAAACGCGCTATGCCGCCGAATTTTTCGCCGCGCTGTATCCGCAAAAAACCGTGCGGCCCTACGTCAACGCGCTGGCCGGCTTGCAGGATGAACTCGGCCTGATGAATGACGCCAGCGTGGCGGACCGCCTGCTCCGGGAGTTGAACGATGGGAACGACGAATTGAAGGATGGCACCGGCTTCCTGCGCGGCTACCTGGCGTCGCATCAGCGCCAGGGCGGCGGCAAATTGCGCAAGCTGTGGAAGCGCTTTATGCCCTTGCGCGCGCCTGGGTAGGATGTTGGGGCGGGTAGGGGGCGGCCAACATCTGCCTGCCGGCGCCGCCAAGCTCGACACTTGGGCACTCAATCGGATAAACTTTTGCATGAATGCCATTCGTTGGCATTCCTCGAAGGGGACGATATGGCGATGACACCGACTTACCGCACAGCTGCATTTGCGGGGGGTATGGTCATCTGTGGGCATTGGCGGCATCGAGGCAATGCAAGACGCGAGCCCGGATTCTCTCCTCAGCGGCAACCTGGCAACGCTGCTTGCCTTCGCCGTGTTCTTCTTTGTGCCGATGCTTTTCCTCGTGATCGGCCGGGATACCGGCGCATTCAGCCGCACCTGGTTTCTCGACCCGCAAGAATGCGAGGCGTACTGGGGCGTCACGAAGAGGGGGCTGGTCTGGTTTGCCAGCGCTGCGCTGGCGGGCACCATCGTCTCGCTGGCCGCAAGCGTACTGCGCATGCTGTAGCGGTCCGGCGCGCAGGCAGGCTGGGCGCGCCGCTGGTGCGGGCACTGCTCGTCGCCCCGAACAGGCTGGTTAGCTTTTTCCCGCGCACTTGCGGCGCCATTCATCCACTTGGCGTAGACCTCGAAAAACATTCTCGGGTTGACGTGCCCCATTTGCGCCGACACATACGCATGGGTTCATGCCGGCGTGAAGGCACATGGTCGCGAACGAGTGCCTGGTCTGCCGAACGTCGCGGTCGCGAATGCCCAGCTTCTTGAGCGTCGGCCGCCAGACGATCTGCACAGGCGAGCCGGTGTCTTGGCCCGCTTGAGGGCGATCTGTTCCGAGGGGCGCACGCCGGGGAAAAATACAAACTCAAAATAGTTGTGCCACTGCTCGTCGTAGTTGGTCCGAATGTGCTCAAGCACGGTTCCGATTTCCTCGGTGTCGAGCGGGTCCGGCTTTGCCTTGAGCGCATGAGCAAATACCCGGTGGGGCTGTTCTAGACGTCTTTCTGGGACGGATGATCTACGATAAACCGGCGCAAATAATGGTTTGTGAAGAGGCAGTGTCGTAGTTGTTAAATTAAGTATTGTGGTTTTCACGCTGGCAATTACGCCAGCATCCTTTCGTAGAGGACAGAAAAACCATGCCCAACACCTGCCAGTTTCCGTCATATATTCGTCTCATACGTTCCGCCCCAATATTGCTGTTTCTGGTGCTCGGCAGTGCGCACGCAGAGAACGGCTTTCCAGAGGGAACGCTCGGTTGGTGGTCTTACACAGCGGGGGTCTTCAAACCGGATATGTATGTGGCGGACCCGGTTACTGCATGTGGAAGGACGGCAATCAATCACACGGGACAGCCGCTTGTCTCGATGAAGCCCTACCACGGCCGCCGCGACTTTTTTGAATGCAATTACAGGCTTTTTGCAGGCGGCAGTGTTTCTTGGCTTGGGAACACCCATCTGGACTGCGCACCGGGATACACGACCTACGGCCAGGGCGTTTGCCGCAAAGAGGGACAGGAGATTCCCGGACCCTTGAAATGCGGGGAGGCAGCAGGAAACCCGGTGCAGTTCGTCAGCGGCGCTAAAGTCCAGCACGAAACCGACCTGGCCGGCGGTGCTAACGCTGCGCTGCGGGTTCAGCGCACTTACCGCAGCGCGCGTGAAAACGCATTCGGTCAGTCAGCTGGCATGGCCTGGTCGTTTTCTTTCGAGCGCGTCTTTTCCGCGCCGCGAACACGCAATAGCACGATCCGACCAAGCGTGACGGGAACCTTGAGAGATGGCAGCGCTTTTCAGTTCTCGCGGCGGGCTGACGGCAAAAACGAGTCAGACTACGACAAGAGCATGACGCTGGATGTGCAAGGCCCCGATGACGCCGTTTGGCTCATGACAACGCCGGACGGCACGGTCGAACGCTACATCCGGACGGACGATGATTTCAGGCTCAGCAGCGTGCATACCCGCGCTGGCATGGCGACGCACTATACCTATGATGAGAAAAACCATCTCAGGGAGATTGTCGACGCCGGTGGTCGCAGGCTGAAAATCGAATGGGAGGGTGAGCTCGTCGTGTCGATCTCCAGTGCCACCGGCGGCGTGCGCTACGAATATGACCAGCCCGCTTTCGCCGGCGACACGGTGATCGAAGGTATGGACCGCCTGATCGGCGTGCACTTCCTCGACCGCTCCGGTACCGAGATGTCATCGCGCGCGTACCACTACGAAGACGCCAACAATCGATTCCTGCTCACCGGCATCACCGATGAACATGGCAAGCGCTTTGCCACGTATGCGTACAACGGCGACGCACAGGCCGTACTGTCGGAGCACGCCGACGGTGCACAACGCTACACGTTTGCCTATCCCAGCCGAACCACGCGGATCGTCACCGATCCGCTCGGCAGCAGCCGCAACATCGACATTGCGTACGCCTCCCATCGCAGGAGCCGGATAACTGCGCAAAGCCAGCCCGCTGGCGCTGGCTGCGCTGCAAGTGCCAAGGCGACCACCTACAGCGCCAAAGGCGACGTGGCGAGCCGTACCGACTTCAATGGAAACAAGACTTGCTTCATCAGCGACCCCGTCCGTGGAACCGAGCTGGCACGCACGAGCGGGCTGGCCAGGGATGCCGTATGCCCCGCGAGTATCGATAGCGCGATTCCAGCCGGCGCGCGCAAGACGAGTACGCGCTGGCATCCGGACTGGCCCCTGGCCACCACTACTGCCTCGCCTGGGCGCGTGGAAACGACCGTCTACAACGGCCAGCGCGATGCCTCCGGCAAGGTCGTGGAATGCGCCGGCGGCGCAGTGCTGCCCAACGGGAAGCCGATCGCCGTCGCATGCCGCAGGGCCGTCCAGGCGACCACGGACAGTAACGGTGGACTCGGCTTTGCGGCCGTCCGAACCGGTCCTGTCCAGGAACGGCGCTACACCTACAATCGCAACGGACAGATGCTGACGAGCAGTGGTCCGGTCGGTGCCAATGACAAAGCCGAATCGTCCAGCAGGGTCTATTTTGCCGACACCAGCGCAAGCCACGCTCCGGGCGACCTGGCGAGCGTGCGCAACAGTGTTGGCGAGGTCACCAGTTACCTCGAATACAGCGAGGATGGCTTGCCGACGAAAATTCAGCGTCACACGGGCCAGATTGTCGGGATTGAATACGGCCCGCGCCAGCGCCTGGTGTCCAGCACCGTTCGCGATGCCAGCGGACGCACTGAAACCACGCGCTACGAGTACGACGTTGCCGGGCAACTGATCCGTATGACTGCACCCGACGGCTCGGCGCTAAGCTACAGCTACGACGACGCGCATCGCCTGACCGGCTTGCGCGATCGTTCCGGCAACAGCATCGGCTTCACGCTTGATGCGATGGGTAAAGTCGTGCGCCAGGAGGTGAAAGATCCGAGCGGCAAACTGGTCGCACAGACCACGCGTGCCTTCGACGCGCTCAGCCGCCTGCAACGGGAACAGCGCAGTGCCAACGACCCCGGTGCGCGCTTTGAATACGATGCGGTCGGAAACCCGACGGCGAGCGCCGATCCGATGGGCCGCTAAGGGAACTTATGACGCCTTGAACCGTCTAACACAGCAGACACTTCCCGCCGCCGATGCTGCGGGCAAGCCGGCAGTGATCGATTATGCCTACACGCCGCAGGATCAGCTTGCCTCCGTGCTCGATCCGCGCCGCTTGCAAACACGCTACGTCGTCAACGGGTTGGGGCAGCAAACGGCGCTCATCAGCCCGGACACCGGCACAACGACCACGCAGTTCGATGGAGCCGGGAACGTGATAGCGAGCCTTGACGCGGCTGGACGCAAGATCGCCTATCGATACGACGCGGCGGGGCGCGTGACCGCCATCGGCACCAGCACGTTCGAGTATGGCGTTACCGGCAGCCCGGCCGCGGGCCGCGTGACCACAATGACGGATGAGGCTGGGAAAACGGTGTACGCCTACGATGGCATGGGAAGGCTTACCAGGAAAGAACAGACGAGCGGCCGGGAGTTCAGACGCTTCGTGACTTCCTACACCTACGGCAGCGAAGGGAGTGCCGTGGGACACGCCACGTCGATGACCTACCCCAGCGGCAATCGCGTCGACGTCACCTATGACAGCAACGGGAAGCCGTCCGCCCTGAGCCTGACGCGCCCAAATGCTGCGCGCACGACGATTCTGAGCGACATCATGTACCAGCCTTTCGGCGCTGCGCGCTCCTGGTTGTGGGGTAATCACAGCGCGGGCAGTCCCAACAAATACGAGCGCCGGTTCGACCTTGAGAACCGGCTGGTCAGCTATCCGCTGGGACACCCGGCGGCCGGCGGTGCGCTACGCACGCTTAGTTACGACGCCGCCGGGCGCATCGTTTCCAGCACACACAAGGGTGGCACGCCGGGCAAGCTGGACCAGCGCTATTACTACGATGGACGTGATCGCCTGGTCGGTTTTGATAGTGCCGTCGGGGGCCAGAGTTTCGAGTACGATGCCAATGCTAACCGCACCAGATTGAAAGTCGGCCCCAACAGCTACCTCAACACTATCGAGCCCGGCAGCAATCGGCTTACTTCCACGTCCGGACCCGTGCCCGCCAAACGCAATACGTATGACGCCACGGGTAACCTCATAAGTGACGGAACGATACGCTACGTCTACGGCAACAATGGGCGCCTGGGCAGCACCACGGGCCCCGGTGGCGCGGCTGTCCAACACCGCTACAACGGGCTCGGCCAGCGGGCCATCAAGTCTGATTCGGCCGGCGTATCGACTTACTTTGTCTACGACGAGTCCGGGCAAATGGTAGGTGAGTACAACAGCGCCGGCACGCCGATACAGGAAACCGTTTACCTCGAGGGGATTCCGGTTGCCGTGGTCAAGCCGCGCGCAAGTAGTGCGGAAGAAAATGCATACTACGTCTATGCGGACCACCTGGAGACACCAAGGGTCATTACGCGCGCCGGCGACAACAAGATGGTGTGGCGCTGGGATGGGGCAAATCCGTTTGGTGAGGATCAACCGGATGAAAACCCTATCCGCCTGGGAAGTTTTTCCTATAAT
>NZ_JAQOZV010000229.1:0-532 GCF_030348125.1 Massilia sp. DJPM01 | reverse complement strand
TGCCACGGGCAACCTCATCAGCGACGGAACGCTACGCTACGGCTACGGCAACAACGGGCGCCTGAGCAGCACCACAGGCATCAGTGGCGCGCCCACGCAGTACCGCTACAACGGAGTCGGCCAGCGGACCATGAAGTCTGATGCAACTGGCGCATCGACTTACTTCGTCTACAACGAGGCTGGACAGATAGTGGGTGAGTACAACAGCGTCGGTACGCCGACACAGGAGACGATTTATTTGGAAGGGATGCCGGTCGCCGTTATCAAACCGCGCACGGCGAGCGGAGGGGAAAATGCCTACTATATCTACGCAGACCATTTGGGAGCACCGCGAATGATCACACGCGCCAGCGACAACAAGATGGTGTGGCGCTGGGATGGCGCAAACCCGTTTGGCGAGGATCAGCCTGATGAAAACCCGAACCGCCTCGGGAACTTTACCTTCAATCTTCGCTTTCCGGGGCAATATTATGATAGGGAAACTAATCTACATTATAACTATTTCAGGGATTACGATCCACAGGCCGGACGC
>NZ_JAQOZV010000228.1:0-534 GCF_030348125.1 Massilia sp. DJPM01 | reverse complement strand
AACGTCACCATCCGCAACCAGAACGGCGGCATCAGCAACAGCGGCACCATTTTGGCCGGCTACGCCAATGCGAAGCCGACCGACATGCATGGCACCGTCACCCTCGACGCCCGCAATGTCAGCAATGGCGGCGCCATCGCCGGCAATGCCATCGACATCAAGGCGGCGAACGATATCGCCAATGTGGGCGGGCGCATTGCCGGCCTGTCCAACAAGGGCGTGGACGGCAGCGCTACCGACGACAGCCGGGTCACGCTCAATGCCGGCCGCGACATTCTCGTGGCCAGCACGACGCAGACGCGCAGTATTGACACGGTTGGCAACAACGGCACCAGCACATCGAGCCGCACCAACATCGACAGGGTCGCCACCATTGCCGGCGGCAACGTGGTCATCGATGCCAAGGGCAATTTCACGGCGCGCGCGGCCCAGGTCGATGCTGCCGCCAATCTCAGTGTATTGGCCGGCAAGAACATCGACATCGCCGGCGTGGAAGAAAAGCACGCGCTGTTCGTGCCGCTGGGCGGCAACACG
>NZ_JAQOZV010000227.1:0-536 GCF_030348125.1 Massilia sp. DJPM01 | reverse complement strand
GTCGATGGCACGGCCCTGGACGTCCCTGGTATTGGCGCCGTACGCGCCGGCATCGACCTTTTTGTCGGTGACGGTCACGGGACGCGCCGCCGCGAACTTGGCGAACGAGGTGGTGACATCCCCGATGGCCGTCTGCTGGGCCACGCGAGTATTGCCCGCGATGATGCTGCCTGGAAGGGCATTGCCCCTCACTTGGCCGTTCACGACCGGTTGATCGACCGTGCCGACCGCAACGTCCGTTGCGCCGCCACTGCCTTTTTGCTGGGCATCGGCCGCGACCTCACCAGCGCTGCCGCCCGCCGCGTGCTGGCCAAGCTGCGTGCCGCCGGTTGCTACTGTGGTGCCGACTACCGGCGCACCATTGACGGCCACGCCCTGCGTCGCCGCGCCCTGTAGTACCGATTCCAACGACCGCGCCAACATTGATACCGTCGGCGGTGGCGCCGAACATGCGACCGTACCAATGATGAGGCCGTATCTAAATATCAGACTTAAAACTATTCCAGACAGCAAGGGTAACTATTCAGCCCTTACAA
>NZ_JAQOZV010000226.1:0-539 GCF_030348125.1 Massilia sp. DJPM01 | reverse complement strand
TTGGGGTTGCCGCGCAAGTGGACATACGAAGTCAACGGCCGCGGCCAAGTTCTGACCGTCACAGGACCGCGAACAGATATCGTTGATCGCACCACCTTTACCTACGATGCTGCCGGCAATCTGGAAACCACAAAGGATGTACTGAACCGTACAACGCGTTTTTCCAAGTTCGACAAACACGGCAATGCCCTGTTGATCGAAGCGCACAACGGCATGACAACCGACCTGGTCTTCTCGCCGCGCGGGAAACTGCTGAGCAAGATAGTGCGTTCAACCGGGCTGCAGGCAACGACAATTTATGAATATGACCACGTGGGAAACATGAAGAAAATTACCTTGCCAGACAACAGCATCATTAAATACAGCTACGACGCAGCACACCGCCTGACGGCCATCACCGACAGCCGCGGCAACCGGATCGACTACGTGCTCGATCTGACGGGCAACCGGGTCAGGGAAGAGGTGCGCGATCCCAACGGGACGCTCGCGCGTCAGATTTCACGTACTTTCGACACCATGGGCCGCATGACGAGCCAAAG
>NZ_JAQOZV010000225.1:0-551 GCF_030348125.1 Massilia sp. DJPM01 | reverse complement strand
AAACCCTTGTCCGAGTTCATCGACACATAACCCATCGAGGTCGAGGTGGCGCCGGTGGCGACGGCCACGGTGGTGCCGACGGTGCCGGCCGAGTCGATCGCGCCTGCCGTGACCGAGGCCGATGCGCTGTTATTGGCCAGGGTAATGTTGTTACCGGCCGAATTGGTCAGCACCAGGCCATTATTGGTGTCGTTCAGCTTGGCGGTGACGCCGGTCTTGGACGAGACATCGTTAAAGGCGCTGACTGCCGATGCCAGGCCGGAAGCGTTCAGTGCGGCGCCGACGGTGAAGGTGACGTTGGCGGCGGTGCTGTTGTCGGAGGTGACAGCGAGCGAATACACGCCGGCGGCGGTCAGGGTCAGCGCTTCCTCGGTCTTGGCCTGGGCCGTCACGCCGGTGTTGGCGGTGGCGCCGTTGATGGTCGATGCCAGCGACTGTGCGGTATCGGTGGCGGTGACGGCGATGTTCGAGGTGGCCAGGCCTTGCAGGGCGAAGCTGCCGGCGGTGTAAGCGGTGCCGGTGGTGGCCAGGGTGGTCGGGGCCGCCGTCGA
>NZ_JAQOZV010000224.1:0-555 GCF_030348125.1 Massilia sp. DJPM01 | reverse complement strand
GCAGGCGGCGCTGGAGCGTTGGATATCGTGGGCCCGCCGAAGCCGACTCGAGCCGTTCAAGAAACTGGCGCTGACGCTGCGCGAACGAGCGGGTGGGCTCGGAATTGAGACCATTCAATGTGGAGGTGTCGTTCAGCGAGTAGCTAACTTAGCCGATCTATTCCATGAACATGCCCCCCAAAAAATGGCGACGCTAAGCGGATTTGTTAGTCTTGTTTTTGGCCGCGCGCTTTGGTCGGGCGAGCCTTCCGTGTTATCCCCCTTGTAGGTATTCCTTTAGGCGCAAACGAAGCGGACATTCCGGGCGCAGCGTGATGTTGAAGGCCGGCCGGGGCGCTGCCATCCCTTCGGGAACGCTCACCGTGAAGCGCTGCAACAGCATTGCCGCGATGACCGTCATCTCCGTCGTTGCCAGGTGCTGGCCCAGGCAAACTCGGGGACCTGTGCCAAATGGCATGAAGGACCCACGCGGCAAGTCTGGCGCGCCACAGCCAAAGCGCTCGGGGCGAAACGCACTCGGGTCCGGATACCAGCGCGCATCGTGCTGCATTAACC
>NZ_JAQOZV010000223.1:0-567 GCF_030348125.1 Massilia sp. DJPM01 | reverse complement strand
GGCAGCGTGAACGCGGCCAAGGCGAATACCGACAGCACGTTCGCCAGTGTGAACCAGCAGTCGGGCATCTATGCGGGCGCGCAGGGCTTCGATGTGACCGTCAAGAACAATACCGATCTAACCGGTGGCGTGATTGCCAGTGCCGCCGGTGCCGACAAGAACAAGTTGACGACGGGAACGCTGACGCAAACGGACGTCAAGAATGCCGCCAGCTATGACAGCGACAGCAGCAGCGTGAATCTGTCGTACAGCAGCGGCGCCAGTGCGATCCAGACCCTGAGCAGCAATGTGGCCGGAAACATGGCGGGCAATCTCACTCCGACGCAAGACGGCAATGCTGCCGGTACGACGAAGAGCGCGATCAGCGCCGGCACGCTCGTCATTACCGACGCCAAGGGACAGATCGCCGCAACGGGGAAAACAGCGGAGGAAACCGTTGCTGAAACCAATCGCGATACGGCCAACAGTGCCGGGACTATTGCCAAGATTTTTGACCTGCGGAAGCTTCAGGATGAGAAGGAGTATTTGAACGCCGTCACGGGCTTGGTCCAACAAGTTTCCCCGCTA
>NZ_JAQOZV010000222.1:0-583 GCF_030348125.1 Massilia sp. DJPM01 | reverse complement strand
CGTCATCGCGTCGATCTCCAATGCCACCGGCAGCGTGCGCTACGAATACGAGCATGCCGCCGTACCCGGCTATGGGCCCATTGAAGGCATGGACCGCCTGGTCGGGGTACACTTTCTCGACCGCGCTGGTGCGGAGATTTCCGCGCGCTCTTATCACTACGAAGACCCCAGCGATCGCTTTCTGCTCACCGGAATCACCGATGAGCATGGCAAGCGCTTTGCCACGTATGCCTACAATGGCGAGGCGCAGGCCGTGCTGACGGAGCATGCCGGCGGTGCGCAGCGCTACACATTCGCCTATCCCAGCCCGACCAGCAGGATCTTGACCGATCCGCTCGGTAGCAGCCGCAGCATCGGCATCGCGTACGACGCCAATAACAAAAGCCAGATTACCGCTGAAAGCCAACCCGCCGGCGCGGGCTGCGCCGCAAGTGCCAAGGCAACGACCTACAGCGACAAAGGCGACGTGGCCAGCCGCACCGACTTCAATGGAAACAAAACCTGCTTCATCAGCGATCCGGCCCGTGGGACTGAGCTGGTGCGTACGAGCGGGCTTGCCAAGGATGCCGCATGCCCCGCGAGT
>NZ_JAQOZV010000221.1:0-583 GCF_030348125.1 Massilia sp. DJPM01 | reverse complement strand
GTTCATCGCGTCGATCTCCAATGCCACCGGCAGCGTGCGCTACGAATACGAGCATGCCGCCGTACCCGGCCATGCGCCCATTGAAGGCATGGACCGCCTGGTCGGTGTGCACTTTCTCGACAGCTCTGGTGCGGAGATTTCCGCGCGCTCTTATCACTACGAAGACCCCAACGATCGCTTCCTGCTCACCGGAATCACCGATGAGCATGGCAAGCGCTTTGCCACGTATGCCTACAATGGCGAGGCGCAGGCCGTGCTGACGGAGCACGCCGGCGGTGCGCAGCGCTACACATTCGCCTATTCCAGCCCGACCAGCAGGATCGTGACCGATCCGCTCGGTAGCAGCCGCAGCATCGGCATCGCGTACGACGCCAATAACAAAAGCCAGATTACCGATGAAAGCCAACCCGCCGGCGCTGGCTGCGCCGCAAGTGCCAAGGCAAGCACCTACAGCGACAAAGGCGACGTGGCGAGCCGCACCGACTTCAATGGAAACAAAACCTGCTTCATCAGCGACCCCATCCGTGGAAACGAGCTGGCACGCACGAGCGGGCTGGCCAAAAATGCTGCATGCCCCGCGAGG
>NZ_JAQOZV010000220.1:0-595 GCF_030348125.1 Massilia sp. DJPM01 | reverse complement strand
TAGAAACTAAATCATGCCAGAAATGGGCGTCCACCCCCACCTTTTCGCTTGCGCTGCCAAGCAATTTTCATCCGTTCCGCTAGTTTTGCAAGAGCCTCATACGACCGGCAAACAGTTGGAGAATGGTGTTATTTCTCCAGAAGCGGCGGAACGCGCGTTGGGTATACTCGACATAATGAGGAAGAGAATAAGTGAATGATGTGGTGTCAATAAATATTTACTTTTGCTCAGAGCAGCCCGAACGGCGTGTCATTGAGTTTCTGGGCTCTATACTTGGATTCGTGGTTGAATCAACAGACGTTCCGATGGAAAATTCCAAAGGTTTCGTTATGGTTATGGAATATACTGAGGGGTATAAACACGGTTTTTTAATTTCCTATCCGAGTAATAATGAAGCGTTACTGTCGGCAGAGCAGGTTGCAAAAAAATTGGCGGCAAAATTCGACTCGCAATTACTGCTGGAGATTGAAGGACGTGACGATTGCTGGCTCCACGTAACGCCTGATGGTCTTGTTAAAATGCGTGAGATTGTATATTTTGATGACGGTGTTGGTCCCATATTCGAATAGTGCGGTTATTACCTTCCTTGCTGGTG
>NZ_JAQOZV010000022.1:0-110463 GCF_030348125.1 Massilia sp. DJPM01 | reverse complement strand
CCTGGCGCAGGGCAGCAACCTGGCCGATGGGCAGGCGGCTGTGAAGCAGGCCGAGGCCGACATCGGCCTGCCGAACAATGTGCGCGGCAGCTTCCAGGGTACGGCGCGCGCGGCCGATGAATCGAACCAGGAGCAGCCGATGCTGATCGCGGCCGCCATCGTCGTCATCTACATCGTGCTCGGCATCCTGTACGAAAGCCTGGTGCACCCGATCACCGTGCTCTCGACCCTGCCATCGGCCGGCGTGGGTGCGGTGCTGGCCCTGCTGCTGTTCAAGATGGATTTTTCAATCATCGCCCTGATCGGCGTGTTCTTGCTGATCGGGATCGTGAAGAAGAATGCGATCCTGATCATCGACTTCGCGCTGGAAGCGGAGCGTACGCGCGGCCTGACGCCGCTTGAAGCGGTACGCGAAGCCTGCCTGCTGCGTTTCCGCCCGATCCTGATGACCACCCTGGCGGCGGCACTGGGCGCCTTGCCGCTGGCGATCGGCTTTGGTGAAGGCTCGGAGCTGCGCCGCCCGCTCGGCATCGCCATCATCGGTGGCCTGATCGCCAGCCAGATCCTGACCTTGCTCACCACGCCCGTCGTCTACGTCGTGATGGACAAGCTGCGCCGCCGCAGCCCCGCCGAGCGCCAGCTCGGCCATCACTCCGACAACGCTGCCTCACCCAATCCACAATGAGTATTCCTATGCGCGCCATTCCGTTGCTTCGTCTTTTACCGCTGGCGGCTTTCCTGCTTGGCGGCTGCGCCGTCGGCCCGGCGTACGTGAAGCCCACCACGCCTGAACCGGCCGCATTCAAGGAAGCCCAGGGCTGGTCGCCCGCCGCCCCGGCCGATGCGCTCGACCGCGGTCCATGGTGGACCCTGTTCAACGATGCCGTTTTGAACGAACTGGCCGGGCAGATCGAGGTCTCGAACCAGGACGTGGCCGCCGCCGTAGCCGCGTATGCGCAATCGCGCGCGCTGGTGCAGCAGCAGCGCGCGGCCCTGTTCCCGAGCGTGTCGCTCAGTACCAGCGGCGAGCGCTCGGGCACGCGCAATGCCGGCGCCGACAACAACTACCGGCTCAACATCGGCACCAGCTGGGAACCCGACCTGTGGGGCCGCTTGCGTGCCAGCGCGAGCGCGGCCAGCGCCAGTGCCCAGGCCAGCGCCGCCGACCTGGCATCGGCGCGCCTGTCGGCCCAGGGCGAACTGGCGGCCAATTACTTCGTGCTGCGCCAGACCGATGCCCAGGCGGCGCTGCTGGCGGCCACCATCGAAGGCTACCAGCGGGTGCTGCAGATCACGCAGAACCGCTTCGATGCCGGCATCGCCGCCAAATCCGACGTGCTGCAGGCCAGCACCCAACTGGCCAACGCCCGGATCGACGCCTTGTCGCTGGCGCGCCAGCGCGCCCAGTTCGAGCACGCCATCGCCATCTTGCTGGGCAAGGCGCCGGCCGACTTCACCCTGGCGGCGGCGCCGTGGCAAGCCTTTGTGCCCGAGATTCCGGTCGGCGTGCCATCGGCGCTGTTGCAGCGCCGGCCCGACATCGCCGCCGCAGAACGGCGCGTGGCGTCGGCCAATGAGCAGATCGGCATCGCGCGTTCGGCCTACTATCCCAACATCGGCCTGACCGGCTCCGTGGGCAATGCGGGCAGCCGGGTGTCGGACCTGTTCAGCGCCTCGAGCGCGCTGTGGTCCTTCGGCCTGAGCGCCGCGCAAAGCCTGTTCAATGCCGGCGCCACGCGCGCCAGCGTGGCGGGTGCCGAAGCAGGGCAGCAGGCGGCGGTGGCGCGCTACCGCCAGACGGTGCTCGATGCCTTTGGCGACGTGGAAAACCAGCTCTCCGCCACGCGCGTGCTGGCGCAGCAGATGGTGCTGCGGCGCCAGGCGTCCGAGTCGGCCGACCAGGTCGAGGCGCAGATGCTCAATCGCTACAAGGCGGGGCAGGTCGGTTACAGCGAGGTGGTGCAGGCCCAGGCCAGTGCGCTGTCGGCGCGGCGCGCGCTGGTGCAGGCGCAGGGCGACCGCCAGAGCACCGCGATTTCGTTAATCCAGTCATTGGGCGGCGGCTGGCAAGCGCAGTAAAATACGCGGATGACGACCACACCCTCCACATCCGGTACAACCGAACCCGCCTGCTACGAAGTACGGCGTTCCACCATCCACGGCAACGGCGTATTCGCCACACGCGATATCGAACCGGGCGAGCAGATCGCCGAATACACGGGCGAGCGCATCACGTCCGACGAATCGGCGGCGCGCGCCGAAGCTGGCGGCGGCCCGGTCAACCATACCTTTTTCTTTTCGCTGGCCGACGGCATGGTCATCGACGGTGGCCGTGGCGGCAACGATTCGCGCTTCATCAACCACGCCTGCGAACCGAATTGCGAAGCGCAGGAAGACGAGGGCAGGGTGTTCATCCATGCGCTGCACCCGATCATGCGCGACGAAGAACTCAAATATAACTACGCCCTGATCTACGAAGAGCGCCACACGCCGGCCGTGAAAAAGGCGTTCGAATGCCGCTGCGGCGCACCCACCTGCACCGGCACCATGCTGGCCCCCAAAAAGCGCAAGCGTGCCAAGGCCGGCTGACCTCAGCCAGCTTTACCGGTGCTGCGGAAGGCGGGCGGCACCCGGCTTTCGTGCTTGTTATTGGTGCGCACGGCCAGCGCGTACAGTGCGGCCGTCATCAGGCGCTTCGGCACATGGGCTACCGCCTCCGGGTCGATGCCGACCGCCAGGTCCACCATCGCCCGGGTGATGCGGCGCGCGGGGATTTGCGACAGCACCAGCGGATTGGAGCGCAGTTCATCGAGCAGCGTCGCCTCATCGGCCTCGTTGAAAGCGGTGCGCGCGATGGTGCGCAGCCAGTCCGTATCGACCGCCGGCCCGAATTCGGGCTCATAATCGCTGCATGAGGACAGCACGTTTGCTGCCTCCCCTGCGGCCCGAAACGCTTGCCCGTTCGCGCGGTATGCACTGGCCAGTACGTAGTGCATGTGCGCGGGATCGTCGACATGCCCGAGGGCCAGCAGCGCGTCGCTGATCGCGCCTTCCCAATTCCTGTTCCACAGCCGGGTCCAGGCACGCAGTGCATGCCAGCGGCAGCCGGTTTCCTTTGTCCCGGCCGGGCCCTGGTGGCGTGCGATGACGCTTGTAGCGATAACCTCCTTGAGCGCATCCGGCACGCCGGAAAACGCCTGCATGTTGCGCTTGATCGCCGCCAGGCAAAGCTCGGGGCTGCGCAGCCCTTCGGGCAGGTAGCCCAGCGACATCGGGTCGGTCTTGATCCAGTTCGCGCATACATCGGCGGTCAGGAACGCTTCCGGGATCAGCGCGAGATCGCTGGCATCGACGCGCATGACCATGTCCGCCGTGATGGACGCACGGGGGACGTGGCGCAGGTTGGCGCTGCTGCCGAGCCGGACCCTCGCGTACATGGTTTCGCTGCGCAGCCACAGGGGGACCGAGCCGAGACCGGCGCCGGCCGCCAGGGCGTTCATGCAAAATTGTTCGTCAATCAGGCAGCCCCAGACCTCGTACAGGCAGTTGACGTCAAACGTGGCTGGAACGCGCGAGCTGCGCTTGTCGCGCCGGCACCAGTCGTCGTCATCCCCGTACAGCGAGCGGGCCAGGGCCAGTCCCTCGGCCGTCATGCAGCTGCCCGGCACGTCGGCAGCGTGATCCGCACTGTGCCTGATGATCCGTTCCAGCCGGGCCGGCGTTTGCAGGTGCGCCGGCAGTTCCTGCAGGGCTTCCGCGTCGCGCTCGACGGCGTAGTCCGCGACGGCGTCGTCGATCAGTTCCGGCGGCATGTGCGTGATGGCGTGTTTCGTACCATAGGCCCAGTCAAACCATTCCTGCGCGGTTTGCGGCACGGGTTTTTCGTCGACGGGGGGCGCCGGAGCAACCGGACAGCGCCCTGCGAGCGCGGCCTCCAGCGTCTCTTTTGAAGGGGCGCAAAGCAGGCTGATATTGTGCCACTCGTTGCCGTCGCCATTGTCGCTTTCCAGCTCGATGGACAGCCATAGCTGGTTCGACTCGGGCCGGGTCGCATCCGGACCTGCAATCGGCTGGCGCAGCGCGACCTGCCACGCAGGCAGCCCGGCCGCCGGCGAGCCATCCGGAACGTCGGGGTCCGGGTCGGGCGGTCCGAAGTGGGCAACCAACCGCTCCATGCAGCGTGTGTACATCGCTTCGGACAACCGCTCGCGTTCAAAACTGAGGAATTCGTACACTGCGTTCACGTGTCCATCGACGTAGGACTGATAGATGCGGCGGGAGGTGCTGACCGATCTTGCCAGCCTCTCGTCGCTGTCGAGGTCATCGTCATCGTCCTCGTCCTCGTCGTCCTCTTCATCCTCAACTTCATCCGTGCCGTCGGCCGCGTGCAGGAGGGCGTCGATATTGTGCAGTTTTTCTTCCGTCTTCAGCATCATCGCTTGCGCGAAGGTGATCAGGTCGTCCACGCTATCGATCTCTTCGAGCAGCGCATCGGCGGACACCGAAAAAAACGGATGGGGCATATGCTGCGTCGCATGTGACGCACCTTGCCAGAGCAGGGCACCGGCGGCATCGTACAGTGCCGCGTGGCGGCCTTGCGGCCCCCACTCGGCGCGCAGACGATACGCCACGCGGGCGTCGCGATCGAGCAAGGCGATGCTCATGTCGCTGGCGATGAAGGCCGCCAGTGGCGTGTTTGCCTCGGCCGGTACGACCATGCAGTCGTCGTCCGTCAGCGGTTCGAGCACGCCGGCGGGCGGCATGGCAATGCTTGCGTCGTCCCTGGCAATGGCCCATACCGGCGGCAGGTCGACAGCGCCCTGCGGCGTTCGCTCGACGCCGGCAAAACGTGCGGTGCCGAATCCGAACTGGTTGAAACGGTGCGCCCAGCTGACGTACACGCCGAAGTCCAGCGTTCCTTGCGCGCTGACGTACTCGCTGTCGGCTTCCACCGCGATCCCGCACGACATGGCCTGCGACAGGCGCCGTTTGTGGCGGATCACGTGCTCGCCGCGCGCGTCGATGTAGCCGCCATCGTCCCAGCGCTCGCCGGCTTCTTCGCAATAGGCCAGGCCGTTGGCATTGAATGGGCCGATCTTCCGATGGCAAGGCTGCAAGAGCCACTCTCCCTGGAGGCCGATCAAGCCGAACAGCTCACCGTCTTCCGAGGCCGGTGCCACGCCTTGGGCGCCGAACGCCAATGCGCTTGCGAAGCGCGGCGCGATGGCCCAGGCGCCGGTGGTGTCGATGTAGCCGAACAAGTCGCGCTTGGTGCTCGCCACGGCCAGACCGGCATCGCTGAAACTGCGGGCCTCGCGAAAGGTGCCCTTGAAGGCGGGTTTACCGCTGGTGTCGATGTAGGTCCATTTGTTCGTGGCCGTTCGCACGGCCGCCCGTCCGGCGCAAAATGCCTGTGCGTTTTCGTACTGCGGCGCGATGACGGTTTTCCCTGTCAGGTCAAGATAACCCCATCGCCCATCGCTGCAAAAACGCGCCAGGCCGTTGTCGCCAAAGGTACGCGCGTTGTCGAGCGTCGGCTCGACCACCCACGTGCCGTGCGTATCGAGGTAGCCATAGCGGCCATCGGTCGCCTGTGCCGCCGCGATACCGCCGCCCTGGCCATTGTCGTGGAACGCGCCCAGGACGCGGTTCAGGGCCGGGGCGGGCTGCGTTACCTGACCGTGGCTCAGTACCAGCAGGTAGGGCTCTTCACCCGGGCCGTGCATGTAGTTTCGGATGAGGATTGGCTGCGCGATCATGTGTGGACGGCTTTCATGTAAGTGATTGTTCAGGCGGACGGCTTGGCGAGTGCGTCACGGACGGCTTCACGCAGTGGCGCCGGTACGTCGTCCATGACCCAGCTGCGTTCGCGCACCGATGCGATGCACAAGGCAAGGGTGCGCAACTCCGGCGGCACATGTTTCAGTTGGTAGCCTTGCGCATTCACGGCGGAGAGGCAAAACGCCTCGCTCATCACCGACGGCGGAAGCTGCTCGAACTGCTTGCAGCCTTCCCGGAATGCCAGTTCGTAGAGCGCCGTCGTCATCAGGCGTCGCGGCACGAATCGCACGGCTTGCGCATCGACGCCAACGGCCAGGTCGACCATGGCGCGCGTGATGCGTCGCCCCGGGATGGTTGCAAGCAGGTGTGGCTGCGATGCCAGTTCTTCCAGCAGCGTTGCGTCGTCCGCCTGGCTTGTCGCTCCCTGTGCCAGGGTGTTCAGCCAGGCGATGTCGGCGTCCGGATCGAACGGTGGAACGTAGTCGCTCCACAGCGACAGCACCTTGGCAGCTTCCAGTGCGGCGCGCTGAAGATCGCCTTTGCCGCGCCAGGCGCTGGCAAGCACGAAGTGCATGTGCACCGGAGCGTCGGTGTGGCCGAGCGCGCGCTGCGCGTCGGCGATGGCAGCATCGGGATCACCGTTGGCCAGATGTGTCCAGGCGCGCAAGGCGTGCCAGCGGCTTCCAGTGCCGTCAGCCGCTTCCGGATCGCGCGCGATCAGGGCGTGGACCACTGCCTCCCTGAGCGCAGCGGGCACTGCGGAAAACGCGTCCTCGTTCTTCAGAACCGCCCGCAGGCACAGTTCCCCGGTCAGCAGCGCGGGCGGGATGCGTGCCATCAGCTTGGCGTTGCCCCGGCTGGCCACGTACTCGGCAAGTTCCGGTGTGATCGCCGAACGGGCAATGAAATAGACGTTGTTGATGTTCGCGGCCAACGCCATGCCGACGATCTTCTCGCTGTGCAGCCACCACGGAACCTGGCGGATATCCGCATCATTGAACAAGGCGGTCTCGCACGTTTTCTCGTCGAGCAGGCAGCCCCAGATATGGTCCAGGCATTCATGATCGAGTTCCTGCGGGATCGCCGAATTGCGCGCGTCGTAATACTTCCACTCGGGATTGTCGGCATACAGTGAGCGTGCCAGGGCCAGGCCGTCGGCGCTCATGGCCACCGGCGGGATGCTGGACGCCGTCGACGCATCACGCCGGATCAGCGCCTCCAGCCGTGCAGCGGTTTGCAAACGCGGCGGCAGAAACGGGTAAGCCCGGATGTCGGACTCGATGGCGGCATCGGCGATTGCGTCGTCGATCAGTTCCTCGGGCATGGTGACGATGGTGTCGGGCGATGCGCGTACGCGGGCCAGCCAGTCGTTGCCAGCGCCGGGCGCGGGATCGCTGTCATCTTCGTCGCTCCCATGGTGGGCCAGGGTGCGGCCTCCCATAGCCGCTTCCAGCGTCTCTTTCGATGGCGCGCACACCAGCCAGATGTGGTGCCATACGTCGCCGTCGCCATAGCCGACCTGGGTGGAAAGTCCCAGCCACAGCTGGTTCGATTCCGGCCCTGCCAGTGCCTGGTCAAGTTGAATGCACCAGGCGATGGTGTCGGGGGTGGCCGCTTCGCCGGCGTAATCGGGGTCGCGCGCCGGCAAGCCAAAGTGCTCAGTCAGGCGCGCCACGCTGCGCGCGTGCATCGCTTCCATCAGCGCTTGCCGCTCGGCGGCGAGAAACTCATAGCGCGCGTTCTCGTCCTCGTCCAGATAGGAGCGGAAGATGCGATGCCGCGTGCGCATGGACTTCGCCAGCCGCTCGCCGATGTCGAGGTCGTCGTCGTACTCTTCGAAGTCCCCGGGCAGGTTGTCATATACAGGGTTCTGTTCGTCCTCACCGCTTTCCAGCGCTTGCAGCAAGCCGTCGATAGCGTGGAGCCGGGCCTCGGCTGCCTGCACCATCGATTCGGCCAGCCCGGTCAGCTCGTCGAACTTTCCAAGTTCAGTGAGGAGCGAATCGGCGGACGCTGAAAAGAAGAACAGCGGCGCATGCAGCACGGCGCTTGGTGCTCCTTTCCACAATAGCTGGCCGGCGCCGTCGTACAGCGCTGCGTATTTGCCCTCGGGGCATGGCTCGGAATACCAGCGGTAGGCGATGTGCGCATCGCGGTCGATCAGGACGATGCTCCTGGCGGGCGGGGCGCCATCCGGGCGGGCGAAACGGGTGTCGCTCGCCAGGAAGGCGACCAGCGGCGTGTTCGCTTCCGACGGAACGACATGCGCGTGTTGAACCCGGAGCGGTTCAATGACGTCGGCGGGTGTCGGGACGAAGGTGCCGTCGGTGCGCGCGATACCCCATGCAGGCGCTTGCGTTGCGCCGCGCAGATGCGCTACCGCGAAGCCGTCGGCGTTGAACTGGTCGCACCAGTCCAGGGACGCGTCAAATGCCAGCTCGCCTTGCGCAGTCATGCACGTGCGATGGGAATCGACGGCAATTCCGCACTGCATGGTCTGCGACAAGCGGTCCATGTCGCGAATGAGGAGCACACCATGCGTGTCGAGATAGCCTTCATGGTTGTACGACTCCCTGCAGAAGGCGAGATTATCGTCATTGAAGTCGTGGATTTGCTCGTAAGACGGCTCAAGAACCCATTTGCCTTGCTGGTCGATGAGGCCATATTTGCTGTTTTCTTCGGTTGCCGGCGCCACGCCTGCTGGCGCGAATGCGTAAGGCAGTGCAAAGCGCGGCGCAATCGCCCAGGCGCCAGTACGGTCGATGTAGCCGTATTTGCTCGAGGTGCCGCGCGCGGCGGCCAGGCCGACCACGCTGAACGAGTTGGCGTGGCCGAAGCTGGCGTCGAAAGCGAATTGACCGCTCATGTCGATGTAGCGCCACTTGTTTCGCCCCACCTGAACCGCGGCGAGGCCTTGCCGGAACGGTTCCACCCGCATGAACTGTGCCGGGATGACGGCCTTTCCACCCAGGTTCCGGTATCCCCATGAGCCATCTTCGCAGAAATGCGACAGTCCTTCGCTGAACGGAAACGCATATTCGAGCGTCGGTGCCACCACCCATTCTCCTTTGGCGTTCAGATAACCGTACATGCCGTTGACGGCCATCGCGGCGGCAATGGTCCCTCCAGCGCCGTCATCGAGAAATGGCCCGAATACTTGCAGCAGTCCGGGCGACGCGACGTGGACCTGTCCATCGTGCAGCATGAGCAGTTCGTTCCACTCGTCGGTTGGCCGAATCATGTAGTTTCGGATGAGGGCAGGCTGGGTAATCATATGTGGCATGTGTCAGTCGATTGGGCGGTGATAGTGGACGCTCAGGGAACGCGGTGGCTTGCCAGCGCCGTTTCCAGCGCTTCGCGGGACGCCGCTCGCATCGAGGTAGTCTTCGTGATCCCGGCCGGCCTGGAAGTAGGCCAGACCATCGTCGTTGAAGGCGTCGATCTGGCTGTGGCAGGGCGCCAGCACCCATTCGCCCTGCTGGTTGATGATGCCATACAGCTCGCCGTCTTCGGAGGCCGGGGCCACGCCGAGCGCTGAAAACGGCGCCGGCCGCTCGAAGCGCGGCGCAATGGCCCACGCGCCGCTGCGGTCGATGTAGCCGCATTTGCAGGTCGAGCCGCGCGCGACGGCCAGGCCGGCCGCGGTGAACGGCCCGGCATGGCGCAGGAAACCATCGAATGCGAACTGCCCGCTGGTATCGATGTAGCGCCATTGACGGCTGCCGGTCCTGACGGCGGCCAGGCCGAAATTGAACGCTTCCGCCTTTTCGTACTGGGCCGCGATGACCACCGCGCCTTTCAGGTTGCGGTAGCCCCACAGGCCCTGGTCGCAAAAGCGCGCCAGTCCATCGCTGCCGAACGAACGCGCGTCTTTCAAGGTGGGTTCGACGATCCAGTCCCCGCTGGCGTTCAGGTAGCCATGGCGCCCGTCGACAGCGACTGCCGCCACGATGGCGCCGCCGTCGCCGTCGCCGTCGTCGCAAAATGCACCGAGCACCTGCAACAGGGCAGGGACAGGCTGGCGCACCTGGCCGCGATGAAGTACCAGCAGATCGGGCGGCTCGCCCGCCGCTTTCATGGGGTTTCTGATGACGACGACAGAGGGCATGGACATGGAATGAGGGTGATTATTTGTCAACTGTCGATTGTAACGCAGGGCGTTGCCGATGCCATCGGCCCGCCGACTACCATCCGCTCCCGGTACGCCGGCCGTCAATACGCCGCCGACAAAATCATTTCCACCGCTTTGCATCAGCGATATACTCCCCGCTTGCTTTTATCTTCTGGGGTATATCTTGTTGAAATCCATCGCCTTACCCGTCGCCCTGCTCGGCGTATTCGCTACCGCGAATGCCGATGAAGGCCAGTGGCAGCCATACCAGCTTCCGCAACTGTCGTCGGAACTGAAACGCATCGGCATCACCATCCCTGCCGAGAAGCTGGCCGACCTGTCCAAGCATCCCATGAGCGCCATCGTGTCGGTGGGCGGCTGCTCGGCCTCGTTCGTGTCCGGCGATGGACTGGTGGTCACCAATCACCACTGCGCCTACGGCGCCATCCAGCGCAATTCGACCGCCGACAAGAACTACATCGTCAACGGCTTCCTCGCCAAGACGCGCGACGCCGAACTGCCGGGCGGCCCGAATACCCTGGTCTATGTCACGGAAAAAGTCGAAAACGTCACCGACCGCGTGCTCAAGGGCCTGTCGCCGTCGATGTCCGGGCGCGAGCGCAATGAGGAAGTCCAGAACCGCATCAAGGCGCTGACCGCCGAATGCGAGACCGACAAGGCGTATCGCTGCTCGGTACCGAGCTTTCACCGTGGCCTTGAGTATTACCGCATCCGCCAGCTGATGATCCGCGATGTGCGCCTGGTGTACGCGCCATCGGACATGATCGGCAATTTCGGCGGCGAGGTCGATAACTTCGAGTGGCCGCGCCAGACCGGCGACTACTCCTTCCTGCGCGCTTACGTCGGCAAGGATGGCCGTCCGGCCGATCCGTCGCCCGACAACGTGCCGTATAAATCGAAGGACTTCCTGGTCGTCTCGGCCGAAGGCCTGAAGAATGGCGATCCGATCCTGCTGGCCGGTTACCCCGGCCGCACCAGCCGCTACAAGCTGCCGTCCGAGATCCGCTTCGCGCGCGACGCCAACTTCCCGGTGCGCGTGGCCGAAATGCAGGCCGACCTGGCCGTCATCGCCGCCGCCACCAGGGGCAATGCCGCCCACGACGTGCGCTACGCCAGCGTGGTCAAGGGCATCAACAACGTGCTCAAGAAAACCCAGGGCCTGCTCGACGGCTTCGCACGCAAGGACATCGCCGCCATCAAGGATGTGCAGGACGCTGAGTTCCGCGCCTGGTTCAACAAGCCGGGTAACCAGCAGGGCGTGTCGCCGACGCTGCTGGCCGACCTGGACGCCGCCATCGCCGCCGACATGGCATTGTCGGAACAGGAATTCGCCTGGTCGGTCGCTGGTAACAGCGACCTGCTGAAAAGCGCGCGCACCGTCTACCGCCTGGCGCTGGAAGCGGCCAAGCCCGATGCCAAGCGCGAATCCGCTTACCAGGAGCGCGACCTGTCGTTCATCAAGGCGCGCCTGATCCGCCTTGAGCAATCGTACGTCGGCAGCGTGGACGAGGCGCGCTTTGGCGCCGGCTTGCAGCGCTACCAGAAGCTGGCCGCGAAGTTGCATCCGCAAGGCCTGGACGCGCTGCTGCCGGCGCCGGATGCCGTCGGCGCGCTGTACAAACAGTCGGACCTGGGCGACACCGCCAAGCGCCTGGGCTGGATCGGCAAGGATGCGGCGGCGTTTGCCAAATCGGACGACGCCTTCATCAAGCTGGCCGTCAAGCTGCATGAGGTGACCATGGCGCTGGAAAACCGCCGCAAGGAAATCGACGGCAACCTCGAACGCATCATCCCGCAATACATGTCGGCCGTGATCGCGTGGAAGAAGTCGCAAGGCAAGCCGGTCTACGCCGACGCCAACTCGACCCTGCGCGTGACCTTCGGCACGGTGGCGCCGTACTCGCCGCGCGACGGCATCGTCAAGGGCCCGTTCACGACGGTGGAAGGCATCGTCGAGAAGCACACCGCCACCGAGCCGTTCAACGCACCGAAGCCGCTGCTCGATGCGGTCAAGGAGAAGCGCTATGGCGTGTTCAAGGACCCGGTGCTGAACACGGTGCCGGTCAATTTCCTGTCCAGCGCGGATACCACGGGTGGCAACTCCGGTTCCGCGGTGATGAACAAGCGCGGCGAACTGGTTGGCCTGAACTTCGATTCGACCTATGAATCGGTAACCAAGGACTGGTACTTCGACGGCGACATCACGCGCGCCATTCACGTGGACATCCGCTACATGCTGTGGGTGATGAAGGAAGTCGACCATGCCGACAACCTGCTCAAGGAAATGACCATCAAGTACCCGCGTAAATAAATGCGCTCAAGGTGGGGGCCGCGTTCCCACCTTTTGGAAAGCGGCGCATACGCTACAATTGCGCCACTTTCCGCCACTCCCTCCGTATGAACGAATCCTTTGTCCTGCTTGGCCTGGCCACCACACGGCTCGAATTGACGGCGCTGGTCCTGTCGGTCATCACCGTCGTGCTCAATATCCGCCAGATTCACTGGGCGTGGCTGTTCGCCATCGCCTCGTCGGCCGTCTACGGCGTCGTCTTTTTCAACGCGCGCCTGTACGGCGACATGGGCCTGCAAGGCGTGTTCATCGCCGTGTCGGTATGGGGCTGGTATCAGTGGCTGCATGGTGGTGAGCAGCATGCGCCGCTGGTGGCGACGCGCTCGAGCCCCCGTGGCTGGATTGGCGGCATCGCCGCCTGGCTGGTGCTGTTCGCCGCGATCGGCTACGCGCTGCGCACCCTGACCGACACCGACGTGCCGCACATCGACGGTTTCCTGACGGCGGGCAGCCTGCTCGGCCAGCTGCTTTTATCGCGCAAGAAGGTTGAAAACTGGATTGTGTGGATCGTGGTCGATGTGCTGTATGTCGGTTTGTACATCCACAAGGACCTGCATGCGACGGCGGTGCTGTATGCGGCGTTTGTCGTGATGGCGTGCTTCGGATGGCGCGCCTGGGCGCGCGTTGCGGACGGCAAGCCATGACGCCGGTGCTGCGGGTTGCCATCCTGGGCGCCGAATCGTCAGGCAAGTCGACGCTGGCCGCCGCGCTGGCGACGCACTTCGGAACCGTGTGGGTGCCCGAGTACCTGCGCGAGTTTGTCGATGCCACCGGCCGCGTGCCGCAAGAGAGCGACCAGTTTCCGATCGCGCTGACCCAGATGGCGCGCGAAGACGCGGCGGCACGGCAGGCCAGCCGCTTCCTGTTCTGCGATACCACGCCGCTGATGACGGCTATTTATAGCCGCTGGTACTGGAACAGGGTCGATGCGCAGTTGTCAGTGCTGGAGCAGCGCCATGACTATGCGATAACGCTCGTGACGGCGCCGGATGGGCCGTGGGAGGCGGATGGTTTGCAGCGCGAATCGGAGGCGGTGCGCCAGACGATTCATGAGCAGGTGGTTCAGATGCTTGACGAGCGGGGGATCGGGTATTCGCTGGTGACAGGGAGTCTGGACGAGCGGATGGTGCAGGCGATACGGTTGCTTACCGCGTATCGCTAACTCTTCGCCGTCGTTTCTGCCAATGGCAGGAACGACGGTTTTCCGGTTAGCGGTGCCGGTACTTTACTTAAAAATCAAACTGCGCCGATACCCGCACCGTACGCGGAGCACCCGGCAGCAGATATCCACCCAGTTCCGGGGTCACATCGCGCCAGTAGAACTTGTCCGCCACGTTGTCGACCGTCGCGCGCACGGTCGTCGACACACCGGCGATGCGCGTCGCGTACGCGGTGCCCAGGTTGAACACGCTGTAACCCGGCACCATCGTCTTGTTCTCGATGTCGAATGCCTTCTTGCCGGTGTACTGCCACATCCCGTTGACCTTCAAACCCGCGACCGCTGGCACCGCATATTCCAGCACCGTCGCCGTTTTGAACTTCGGTACATTGGTCACGCGCTTGCCGTCCAGTGAGGCGGTGCCGGTGCCTTCCTGCTGCGTGTCGAGCGCCATCAGCGAGACGCTGTATTTCAAGTCCTTGCCAGCCTTGCCCTGGGCGGCCAGTTCCAGTCCATTGTGCTTTTGCTCGCCGCTGCGTACGAACGTATTGGCCGCGTTGGTGTACTCCAGCCCCTTGACGATGCTGAACACCGACGCCGACACGCTGAGCGCATCGCCCACCATCGCCTTCACGCCAAATTCCACCTGCTTCGAGCGGCTCGGTTCGAGCGACGCGAATTGATTGGTGGTGCGCTTGGGCGCCACGCCGCCGTGTTCCATTCCGTGCGCCAGCGAGCCGTAGATCGTCCAGTCGGGCGTCGGGTTGTACACCAGCGCCACGTTGGGCAGCAAAAAGCTGGTGTCGGTGGCCGCATTGCGCTTGATGGCCGCATGGCGCAAGCCGGTGTGCAGCTTGAACTGCGCGCCCAGCGACAGGATGTCCTGCACCACGAAGCCGCGTTCATGGTCGTTCAGGCGTTCGGTGATCGGTCCGGTCGTGCGGGCCGCGTCCACCGGAGGGACGATCAGGTTGTTGTAGATATTGCTGTAGCCGACGTAGTCGTACACATATGCGCCGGCCTTGTCGCTGCGTTCAAGATATGTCGCACCAAACGTCAGTTCGTGGCCTATCGCGCCGGTGGCGAACTTGCCCTGCAACAGGGCCTGCGCGCCGAGCGGCGACTTGCGTTCGCCCACGCTCTGGTAGTCGTACACGTCGTAGTCGCCGTTCGAGCAGTAGCCCGGATAGAAACCCTCGCCCTCGTTGCTGCAACCGTAAGGGAAGGCGGTGAAGTCGTCGCGCTTGAATTCATGCTTGTTGGCGGTAACCGTCGTGCGCCAGGCGTCGTTGATCAGGTACTCGAAGCGCAGGCCGATATTGCTGGTGCGGGTGTCGACCGGCTTGGTCCACGGCTGTTCATTGAGCAGCGTTTTCGGCGAGATATTGGCCGGCAGCGCGACGCCGCGAATCAGCTGGTAGCCGGGTGCGGTGATCTGCGTTTTCTTTTGATAGTCCATGTCGAGCTGCAGCAGCGCTTGCGGCGAAATCTGCCAGTCGAACGCGCCGGAGACGAAGGAACGCTCGCCATCCGCGCCCTTGACATAGGAGCGCAGGCGCTCGCCGGCGGCGTTGACGCGGTAGCCGAAGCGCTTGTCCTCGAAGCGCCCGCCCAGGTCCACGGCGCCATACACGGTGCCGCGCTCGCGCGCTTCCACGGTGACCGAGCGCAGTGGCACGGCGGTCGGGCGCTTGAGCGCGTAGTTGACGATGCCGCCCGGGGCGGTCACGCCGGCCTGCAGGCCGGACAGGCCCTTGAGGATCTCGATACGCTCCTTGTTTTCGAGCGGGATCTGGGTGTCGCCCGCGATGGCGATGCCGTCCTTGCGGTAGCTCGCGCCATTATTGAGTGCGAAGCCGCGGATCGAGAATTGCTCGGCGTAGCCGACGGCGTTGTACGAATCGCTGACGCTGGCGTCGAACTTCATGGCGTCGGTGCTGTTGCGGATGCTGTAGTCCTGCATCTGTTCGCGGCTGATCGACACCACCGTGGCCGGCGTGTACAGCAGCGGCGTGTCGGAGAAGCCGGCCACGCTGGCGCGGTCGGCGCCGAGCTGCTTGGCGCCGGTGACGACGACTTCAGGCATGGCCTGCGAGCTCGTTTGCGCGTGAACGGAAAAGGCGAACGCCTGCACGATGGACAGGGCGATGACGGACTGCTTGAATTTTGGCGATGACATAGTGTGCTCGTATTACGCGCCGGCGTGCGGTGCGTTGCTTGAAAAAGCCGGAGCCAACGGGGGAGCAAACAAAGGAGGGGACTACTTTGCGCTTTCCTTCGCTGGCATTATCCAGATCAGGTACGGAGGGTATCTCTCACCCGGAAAACAAATCCCAGGACCCCTAGCGAATGTCGATTTTATCACAGCCGGCCCGGGCGGCGCTGCCCGCGCCAGCGTGTGCGGCGTGCCTGGCGCCTGTGTTACAGGCTCATTTCCAGCACTTTGCGGCTGACCTCGAGCGTCACGTCGCGCTGCTCGCCGAGTTTGACCATGCGGTGCGCTTCGAGCGCGCCCAAGATACCGTCGAGGTCCTTGGCGCCCAGGCCGTAGTCGCCCAGGCGCGTTTTCACGCCCATCTGCTCGAAGAATTCCTCGGTGCGGGTGATGGCCGCCTCGATGCGGGTATCTTCATCGCCGCCGGACAGGTTCCACACGCGTTCGGCGAATTGCAGCAGCTTGGCGCGCTTGCCTTCCTTGCGCACGCGCAGCATGCTCGGCAAAACGATGGCGAGCGTCTGGGCGTGGTCGAGATTGTGCAGGGCGGTCAGCTCGTGGCCGATCATGTGGGTCGCCCAGTCGTGCGGCACGCCGGAGCCGATCAGGCCATTCAAGGCCAGCGTGGCGCACCACATGATGTTGGCGCGCACGTCATAATCGTCGGGATTGGCCAGTGCCTGCGGGCCTTCTTCGATGAGCGTGAGCAGCAGGCCTTCGGCAAAGCGGTCCTGGACCTTGGCGCCCACCGGATAGGTCATGTACTGCTCCATCACGTGCGCAAAGGCGTCCACCACGCCATTGCCGACCTGGCGCGCGGGCAGCGAGTACGTTTTGCTCGGGTCGAGGACGGCGAACTTGGGGAAGCACTTGCGGCTCATGAACGAGAATTTTTCATGCGTCGACTTGCGCGTGACGACACCGCCGCTGTTCATTTCGGAGCCGGTCGCGGGCAGGGTCAGCACCGCGCCGAACGGCATGGCGGCGACGATATTGTTACCGCGCTTTTCCAGGATGGTCCACGGATCTTCGTCGAGCAGGGCACCGGCGGCAATGAACTTGGTGCCGTCGATGACCGATCCGCCGCCGACGGCGAGCAGGAAGTCGATTTTTTCGGCCTTGACCTGGGCGATGGCGCGCATCAGCGTTTCGTAGCTGGGATTCGGTTCGATGCCGGCGAATTCGGTGACGGTGAAGCCGGCCAGGGCGGCCAGCACCTCGTCGTAGACGCCGTTTTGTTTGATACTGCCGCCGCCGTAGACGAGCAGCACGCGCGCGGACGCGGGGATCTGTTTGGCGATGGCGGCGATCTGGCCCTGGCCGAACAGGATCTGCGTCGGATTGTAGAAGTCGAAGTTGAGCACGGTGGATCCTTGTATGGGCAAACGAATGGTGGCAAATTATCGCTCAAGCAGGGGATTCTTGCGTGAGGAGGGCGAAAACCGCGCCGCTGCCGTCCGCCGGCCATGCGGCCGGATGGGCCATAATCCCCGCACGACTGATCCATGCAAGGGGGGGCACGATGACGTACGAACTTTACTATTGGCCAACGATCCAGGGACGCGGCGAATTCGTCCGCCTGGCGCTGGAGGAAGCCGGCGCCGCGTACATCGACGTGGGACGCCAGAAAAATGGCGCCGCCAAGGTTGCTGCCGCGCTTGCCGCCCAGGCCACGCCAGCGTTCGCGCCGCCTTTTCTGACGGCCGGCGCGCTGACTATCGGCCAGACCGCCAATATCCTGCTGTACCTCGGCGCCCGCCACGGCCTCGCGCCGCGCGCCGAAGCTGGTCGCTTGTGGGTGCATCAGTTGCAGCTGACCATTGCCGATCTCGTCAACGAAGCGCATGACACCCATCATCCCGTCGGCGTGTCGCTGTATTACGAGGATCAGAAAAAGGAAGCCAAACGGCGCGCCGCCGACTTTATCGGGAACCGGATTCCCAAGTTCTTGTCTTACTTTGAGGGCGTGCTCCAGCAGCCCAAGCGCCGCGGTGGGTTTTTGGTGGGCACGCGCCTGTCCTACGCGGATTTGTCAATGTTCCAGGTGATGGAGGGCTTGCGCTATGCGTTTCCCAAGGCAATGAAGCGGCTGGAACCGGACTATCCCGGGCTGGCCGCGCTGCATGATCATGTGGCACAGCGGCCGAATATTGCTGCCTATCTGGCGTCGAAACGCCGGATTGCGTTTAATGAAGACGGGATTTTCCGGCATTACCCCGAGCTTGACCGCTGAGTGCGGCGGGCGTGCGCCGGTCGGGTGGAGGACATGTTATTGGCTGCGGGTTCTGTCGCAGCCCGCAGCCTGCTGCCGCCCGCTGGTGCTCAGTGCGCCGCGACCACGCAACTTGTGACCGCACGCTGGTGCTCAGTGCGCCGCGACCACGCGGCTTGTTCCCGCCACATGCACCAGTCCATCGCGGCGGTCGAGCCAGCCGGCCAGCGTCGTCAGTCCCAGCGCGCCGAGCACGACCATGGCGCCTATCCATGGCGTGGCCATCAGTCCCACGTGGGCCACGATCAGCCCGCCACCCCAGGCGCCGAGGGCAATGCCGACGTTAAAGGCGGCAATATTCAGGCCCGATGCCACGTCGACCGCCTGCGGTGCGTCGCGTTCGGCGCGCTGCACCACGTACACTTGCAGGCCGGGGACATTGCCGAAGGCCACCGCGCCCCACAGCAGCACCGTGCCCAGCGCCAGCCACATGTTCGATGCGGTAAAGGTCAGCAGCAGCAAGACCACGGCCAGCAACGCAAACACGATTTGCAGGGCCTTGATCGGGCCTTTCTTGTCGGCCAGTTTGCCGCCCCAGATGTTGCCGAATGCGACCGATACGCCATACACCAGCATCACCAGGCTCACGCTCGATGCCGAAAAGCCAGACACTTCCTGCAGGATCGGGGCAAGGTAAGTGAAGGCGATGAAGGTGCCGCCGTAGCCCAGGGTGGTCATGGCGTACACCAGCAGCAGGCGCGGTTTCCTGAGCACGGCCAGTTGCGTCATCAGGCTCGCCGGTGGACTCATGGCGATGCTGGACGGCACCAGGATGTAGCTGCCGATAAAGGCGATCACGCCCAGCAGCGATACCGCCAGGAAGGTCGACTGCCAGCCGAAGCTCTGGCCGATCCAGGTACCCAGCGGCACGCCCGTTACCAGCGCGACGGTCAGGCCGGTAAACATCAGGGCGATGGCGCTGGCGGCTTTTTCCTTGCTGACCAGGCTGGTGGCGATGGTGGAGCCGATCGAAAAGAACACGCCGTGCGCCAGGCCGGTGAGCACGCGCGCGGCCATCAGGGCGAAGTAGCCGGGCGCCATCCAGGCGACCAGGTTGCCGACGGTGAACAGTGCCATCAAGCCCAGCAGCAACTGCTTGCGCGGCACGCGGCCGGTGAGGGCGGTCAGCACGGGCGCGCCGATGGCCACGCCCAGGGCGTACAGGCTCACCAGCAGGCCGGCGGAGGGAACGGACACGCCAAGGCTGGCGGCAATGGTGGGGATCAGGCCGACGATGACGAATTCGGTCGTTCCGATGGCGAAAGCGCTGAGTGTCAGCGCCCAGAGTGCGAGTGGCATGGATTCTCCAGTGAGGCGGTTTGCGATGCCATGCAGTGTGCGCGGAAAGAGGAGGAAGAAAAATGCCCTATGGCACACTAGACTTGTGACTGGGAGTCACGAATGGAGGCGCTGGTGACGCGCCTCGCGGAGGGCGGTGGGGGTCTTTACGCGCTGTAGCGCACATGCTCGATCAGGGCGCGCAATGCCGCAGGCAAATGCTTACGGCTTGGATAATACAAACAAAACCCCGGCCCCTCGGGCGTCCAGTCGGCCAGCACGCGGCGCAGCCGGCCTTGCGCGATATGCGGCGCCACGTAATCGAGCGCCGAATACGCCAGCCCCAGCCCGTCGAGCGCGGCGCGCACGATCAATTCCTGATCATCCATGATCAATTTGCCGCCGACGTGGACCACCCGCTTTTGCGCGCCGCGCTCGAATTCCCAGCCATACAGGGTGCCGGAGCTGAGCAGCCTGAGCTGGATGCAGGCGTGCGCGGCCAGGTCGTCCGGCGCTTCGGGCGCCGGATGGGCCTTCAGATACGCCGGCGCGGCCACGACGGCCATCGCCACCGGCGCGCTGATCGGCACCGCCACCATGTTTGGCTGCAAGGCTTCTCCCAGGCGGATGCCGGCATCGAAACCGTTCGCCGCCAGGTCCTGGAAACCGTCGTCCACGCTGATCTCCAGCTCGATGCGCGGATAGGCGCGCGCGAACGAGGGCAGCGCCCGCGCCAGCACGGTGGCCGCCGCCATGCGCGGCGCCGTGATGCGCAACCGTCCGGATGGCGTGTCGCGCACCTCGTTCAACTCTTCCAGCGCCCCGGCAATATCGTCGAGGGCCGGCTTGGCGCGCGCCAGCAAACGCTTGCCGGCGTCGGTCGGCGCCACGGCGCGCGTGGTCCGGCGCAACAGGCGCACGCCGAGGTCGCGCTCCAGCTTGGTCATGGCGTGGCTCAGGGCGGACGGCGTGACGGCGCGTTCCGCCGCCGCCGCGCGAAAGCTGCCGCAGCGAACGATGTCGGCAAAGGCGGACAAAGCGTCCAGATGGATAATAGTCATTGCTGAATCATATTCAGTTATCCGATGAGCGCAAAGCTCTTTTTCATGAATGCGCGAGCTGTCATGCTGTCTTTCATCGACTGCTTACAAGGAAACGGCAATGCATTCATTCCCCCACATGGCGCTGCGCGCGCGCAGTACAGCGTTCGCATTCGGCATCCATCTCTTCCTGGCGACGGGCGCTTCCGCGCAGCAGCTCCCGCCCCGCTTTTTCCCGGAAAGCCTGGCCGTCGCTGCGGATGGCAGCTTGTTCACCGGCAGCGCGACCGCATCGACCATCGTCCGGGTCGGTCCGGGCGCCAGCGCTGCCGAACCGTTCGTCGCGGCCGGGGAGGGTGGCTTGATGTCGGTGCAGGGCTTGCTGGCGGACGATGCGGCCGGCCGCCTGTACGCCTGCAGCGCCGACCTGGGCGTTGCCGGAACGCCCAGGAATGCGTCCGCCTTGCTCGCCTTCGACCTGGCCAACGGGGCCCTGCTGGGGCGCTGGCCCTTGCCCGAGGGTGGCTTTTGCAACGACCTGGCGCGCGGCCCGGATGGGCGGCTTTATATCAGCGATACCGCGCAGCCGCGCATCTTGCGCTTCGATCCCGCCAGGTCCACGCTGACGCCATGGATCACGCACCCGCTGCTGGGCGGCGCCCAGTTCAATGGCAACGGGGTGGCGCTCGACGGTGCCACGCTATACCTGTCCACATTTTCCGATGGCCGCCTGCTGCGCGTTCCCCTGCACACCGATGGCGCCGCCGGCACGCCGGTCGTGGTGCCGTTGCCGCGTCCGCTGGCGGGAGGCGATGCGCTGCGCACCTTGGTCCCCGGCGTCCTGCTCGCCTTCGAGAACGACATCGCCGGTGGCAACGGGCGGGTGACGATGGTCGACCTGCGCGGTCCGCAGCCCACCTTGAACTCGTTCGCAGAAGGGCTGGCCGAACCGGTCAGCGGCGTCGTACGGGACGGGCAAGTGACTGTCGTCGAATCGCAATTTGGCGTCTTGTTCGGCAAGCGGCGCGGGCAGGCGAGCGGGCCGTTTGCGCTGCGCAGCATTGCCCTGCCAACGATCCCGGCGCAGGCAGCCATGCCCGCGATGGTTCCCTGACCCGTCCGGCCGCCGCTCTCCCGTACAATGCCCGTCTGACACGGGTGCACACAAGGGAGAGCGAGCAATGATCGACGTCGAAGCGCTGAGTGCGTTTGCCGCAGTCATCGATACCGGTTCCTTCTCCGCCGCCGCCGAGCGGCTCGGGCAAACGCCATCCGGCATCAGCCGCGCCATTGCCCGCCTCGAATCCCAGCTCGGCATGACGCTGATGCACCGCACCACGCGGCGCCAGGACCTGACCGAAGAGGGCGACTGGCTGCTCGGCCGCGCGCGCAAGATCCTGGCCGAACTCGAAGATACCGAAGCGCAAGTGTCCGCGCGCCGCTCCCAGCCGTCCGGGCTGGTGCGTGTCAACGCCGCCACGCCCGCGCTCGACCATCTGGTCGCGCCGCTGGTGCCGGCCTTCCTGGATGCCTATCCCCTGATCCGGCTCGAACTGGCCAGCGGCGAGACGCTGGTCGACCTGATCGAAGAACGCGCCGATGTGGCGATCCGCATCGGCCACTTGGCCGACTCCAGCCTCAACGCGCGCCGTCTCGGCAGCAGCGCCCTGCGCCTGCTGGCCGCGCCATCGTACCTGGCCCGGCATGGGGTGCCGGCCACAGTGGGGGAGCTGGGTGCGCACCGCCTGCTGGGTTTTACCGCGCCGGCCTCGCTCAACATCTGGCCGCTGGCGGACGCGGGCGGGGAGGGCGTCGGCGTGACGCCGGCCGTGACCGCATCGAGCGGCGAAACGCTGCGCCACCTGGTGCTGGCCGGCGCCGGTATTGCGTGCCTGGCGGATTTCCTGACGCGCGCCGATGTCGCGGCGGGCCGGCTGGTGCCGGTGCTCGCGCCGCTCACCCTGCCGTGGTCGCAGCCGGTGTGGGCCGTGTTCTACAAGCAGGGCGCGCTGGCGCCGCGGGTGGCGGCGCTGGTGGACTTCCTGGCGGACCGGCTGGGCGCGACGGTGCTGACGCGCTGAACCGGCCCGCTTGCGCTTAGCGGTCGAGTTTGCGCAAGTGTTTGGCGATCACGTCCGCCGCTTGTTCGGCCGTCGCGTCGTCCGGATGGATGCCGTCGCCGATATGCGTGTAATCCTTCCAGATATCGAGCACGATGGCGCCCGGCAGCTCGGCCTTGAGGCGCGTCGCGCCGAGCGTGCGCAACTGCTTGTAATCCTGCTCGCCGATCACCCACGCCAGCCCGAACGAGGACTGGAACTTCGGCAGATCCAGATGGTCATACTGTGGAGCGACATCGAAGATCGGCGTGATGCCTTTCGACAGCGCAAACTTGCCTACCGAAACAAGGCGATCCACGCTGGCGTTCATGTCGGCCAGCGTGCATGGCTGCGATTCCGGCTGGGGTACGCCGGCGGCGTCCGCGTGCAGGCAATCGTTGGCGGTGGTCACCACCACGTACTTGGCCGTGTACGACGTAAAGGTCGGCGGCAGGGCCACGCGCGACAGGGCGCGGTCGAGCTGGGTCTGGTAGCTGTCCCAGCCGGCCGGTCCGCAGGTGGCGGCGCCGGGTGCGCAGAACGGATGGGCAAAGGTGCCCGCGCCGGCTTGCGCCTCGTTGATCACATAGCCGGGCAGTTTGCGGTGGCGGGTCAGTGCCTGGCCCAGGCTCAGGTAATTGCCGAAGCCGACGGCAATGCCGCCCAGCGGCGCATCGGCCCCTTGGTAGGGCGTTTTACCTTCGGCGAACGAGGCGCCGATCAGCAGCAGGGGAAATTGGGACGGCGGAGGCTGGGACGGTTTTTGCTGGGCGAACGCGGAGTGGAAAACCAGCAGACTACAAGCGGCGACAAGCCATTTTTGACTATGCATTTCCAGGGTGACTTCCAAAGTGACTGCCGCCGCGCAAGGCGCGCAGCGGACCAGTTGATCAACAACATCGCATCAACATCGCACGGCCGGGGAGTGGCGGCAGCTCCCCGGCCATGTCAGTACGATATTACTTCGGCAATCGTGTCGTGGGAATATTTATTTTTCCTCGGCAATTATCGGAGGGTGACGGTGATGCTGCGCGGCGCCTGGTACATCTCCTGGGTCATCAGGTCGACGCCGCAGGGCAGGGTCTCGATCCAGTCGAGGAAACGCGCGATCATGGCGCGGCCCTTGAACGGCGCGCCGTGCTGCGGCACCATCCATTCCGGATCGAGCTTGCGCACCATCTCGACCCAGTAGCGGCAGACCTTGTTCGACACCATGTAGCGCGAATGAAAGCCGCGCATGTAGGGCAGGTGCTTGTCGAAATCTTGCACCGGTTCCATCGCCAGCCCTTCCGGCAACATCGATGCGCCCATATCGCCCGAGAACAGGATGCGGCTGACCGGATCGTAAAACTGGAAATTTCCTTCCGCATGCAGGAAGTGGGCGGGCAGGATCTGGAACTCGGTATCGCCCAGCGGCAACAGGGTGCCTTCGTCCGGAATGGCGATGATGCGGCCTTCCGTCTTGCCTTGCGCGCAAAAATGCGGCACGAAGCGCGACCAGATGGACGAGATCAGCAGTTTGGTATCCGAACCGGCCAGCCAGCGCGGCAGCGAGGCGATGATGTCGGGGTCGGCATGGGAAGCGAACACGTAGCGCAGCTCCTTGGGCGGAAAGTATTTGCTCATGCCCATGTACAGCTCGTTGTAGGTCAGCACGCCGCCCGGATCGAGCAGGATGCCGGTGCCGTCCTGAACGATCAGGAACTGGTTCGACTGCACCGACGCTCCCTCGCCTTCATCGACCAGGTCGGAGAACATCAGGCAGATGTGCTTGCCGTTATTGAACAGTTCAATCGCCATGATAACCCTACTTTTGAAAGGGTTTATTGTAGCCTTTCAATTGGCTATTGGCAATGTTTCCGGTTCAAACCATGCGAGGCATGCTGCCATGCGCCCGGTTTTGCGGTAGGCTTATGCGAATGACATCAGGAGCAGACTCATGAGCACAGCATATTCCCCGGCACAGCCGGATCGCAGCGACATCGACGCCACGGCGGGCGTGGTGGTGCTGGACTTTGGCACCGACTGGTGCGGCCATTGCCGCGCGGCGGCGCCGCTGATTGAAGAGGCGCTGGCCGCCTTTCCGGACGCGCGCCATATCAAGGTGGAAGATGGCAGCGGCCGGCCGCTGGGCCGTTCCTTCAAGGTCAAGCTGTGGCCGACCGTGGTGGTCATGAAAGATGGCCAGGAAGTGGCACGCGTGGTGCGGCCGGCCGATGCCGGCGCGGTGCGCAAGGCGCTGGCGGCCTAGACCCACGCCATTTCCCACGCGCCAGAGCGCAGGTGATGGTGCAAATGGAGCAGGCTGATAAGGTCGGCGGTTCGGTAGCACGGCAAGTAGTCGCGCAATGTTGTTTTATGTGTTACGGTTGAGAGAAGGGACGGGCGCTGCCGCAAAAAGCATCACCCCGCGCTCACGATTGGACATCATGATCTTTGCCGCCGACACCGAAGAATGCTCCCTGCTCGTCTTCCCCGACGCGCTGACCGCGTCCGCCTATTGCGACGCGGTCGATGTCGAGGCGACGCTGTGGCGTTTCTGGGGCGATGAAGGGGCACCGCTGATGCCGGCATTCACCGTGCCCAACGAGCGTCACTTTTTCACCACCACCACAGGCGTGTACAGCCTGGTGCCGGTCAAGGATGGGCACTATGAATTTTTATGGGATGCATTGCGGCATATCCGCCAGGTGATCGGGGAAATGCCGTTTACCGACGTGCACGCGGTGCGCGACTACCTCGTCACGCAGTGCGGAGGCCAGTTGTCGCCGTGCTGAAGCTTGAGGCAACAGTACGCGGGCCGACGCGACGCGACGCGTGGCGCCGGGCCAGCCTGTCATCCTCAATTATTGACGATTCGGATTGTTCGGCCGTTCATCCTGACGGTTCGGAACGCCGTCGCCGTCATTGTCGCGCTGTCCACGCGCCCAGTTGCCGCGCTGCATTTCCCAGCGGCCGTCGCGCTCTTGCCAGGCCGGCGCGGTGTAATGGTAGCCCCTGCGGTCGCGCATCCACGAACCGCGCACCCACACGTGATGATTGTTGCGCCAGTCCCAGTGTCCCGGTGCCCATACATAGCCGCGCCGCGGTGGCGGCGTGCGTTCGGAACGCGGTTGCGGCGGCGCTTCGCGCACGATGATCACCGCCGAGCTGGCGGGAATGGCGGCGCTACCGAGCGAGCCGGCGATCAGGGCGGCAATTAACAGCTTCTTCATCATCTTCTTCTCCTGATTATGAACGGTGACGTACCGTTATACCCCTTGCATATATGCACGTATGTGCGGATTCGCGCTTAGCGCGTGCTTGCGAAAACGTTGACTTTTGCGCAGCGCACGCCTATCGTCATCGCCACCATCACCACACGAGAGCAAGCCCATGATCCTGCGCACCACTGCCATCGTCCTGGCCAGCGCGCTGGCGCTGCCCTGCCGCGCGGCCGACACGCCCGACCCGCGCGACGCCTTTTTCGCCAACCTCGGCAAGTTGTGCGGCGCCGTCTACGAAGGCGCGTCGGTCGCGCCCGACGATGGCGGCGCAGCCTTCGCCGGCAAGAAGCTGGTCGCCACGGTGAGCGCCTGCAATGCCAGCGACATCCGGATTCCCTTCGCCGTGGGCGAGGACACCTCGCGCACCTGGATCGTCACCCGCACGCCATCCGGCCTCACGCTGCAGCACGACCACCGCCACCCCGACGGCACCCCGGACGCGCAAACGATGTACGGCGGCGCGGCCGCCAGCAACGGCAGCGCCATCGCGCAAGCGTTCCACGCCGACGCCTATACCGCGCGCCTGATTCCGGCCGCCGCCACCAATGTCTGGACCCTGAGCGTCTCGCCCGACGGGCAGAAACTGAGCTACGCGCTCGACCGCGACGGCAAGCCGCGCTTCAGGGCCGAACTGGTGCAGACGCGCGTGCCGAACCGATGACGCTTCCCGAGTTCGACGCCGTCGTCATCGGCAGCGGCTTCGGTGGCCTGTGCGCCGCCGTGAAGCTCAAGCAGGCCGGCATCGACAATTTCGTGATCCTCGAAAAGGACGCGCAGTTCGGCGGCACCTGGCAAGTCAATACCTATCCCGGCTGCGCGGTCGACATCCCCAGCCATGTGTACGCGTTTTCGTTCGCGCCCAATCCGAGCTGGACGCGCCGCCTGGCCAGCCAGGCCGAACTCCTCGACTACACGCGCGCCATCGTGCGCGACTTCGGCCTGGCGCCGCACCTGCGCCTGGGCACCGCCTATGAAGGCGCGCAGTTCGAGGAAGAGGGCGGCTACTGGACCTTGCGCACCAGCGCCGGCCCGCTGACGGCCAGGTGCGTGGTCTCGGCCCTGGGCGCGATGAACCGCGCGGCGCTGCCCGCCTTGCCCGGCATGGAAACCTTCAGCGGGCCGTCGTTTCATTCGAGCCGCTGGAGGCACGACGTCGACCTGCGCGGCAAGCGCGTGGCGGTGATCGGCAATGGCGCCAGCGCGATCCAGTTCGTGCCCCACATCGCGCCCATCGTGGCGCAGCTCGATATCTACCAGCGCACCGCGCAGTGGATCGTACCGCGCCACGACCGCGCCATCGGCCCGCGCGAACGCTCGCTGTTGACCAGGCTCGCGCCGCTGCGCTTGCTGTACCGCGCCTTCAACTACACGATCTACGAAGCCAACGCGCCGCTCTATCTGTATCTGCCGCGCCTGTTCCGCCTGGCGCATGCGGTCGGCCTGCGCCACCTGCATCGCCAGGTGGCCGACCCGCTCCTGCGGCGCCAGCTCACGCCCGACTACAGCATGGGCTGCAAGCGGGTACTGGTGATGAGCGACTACTACCCGGCGCTCACGCGTCCCAATGTCAGCCTGGTCACCAGCGCGGTCGCCGAGGTGCGCGCCAACAGCATGGTCGATGCCGGCGGCACCGAGCGCCCGGTCGATGTGCTGATCTACGCGACCGGCTTTCATGTCGGCCATGCGCTCGGTGCTATCGAGGTGCGCGGGCGCGGCGGCAAACGCCTGTTCGAGCACGACCAGGATTGCTACAAGGGCTGCGCCGTGGCCGGTTTTCCCAACTACTTCTTGGTCACCGGACCGAATAGCGGGCTGGGTCACAATTCGATGATCTACATGATCGAATCGAGCGTGAATTATGTGCTTGAAGCGATCAAGGCGATCCGCGCGCAGGGCCTGCACTCGGTCGAGGTGAAGGCGGATGTGCAGCGCGACTTTGTCGCCAAGGTGCACAAGAAGCTGCACGGCACGGTGTGGAGCAGCGGCTGCAAAAGCTGGTACCTCGATGGGCGCGGGCGCAACTACGCGGTCTGGCCCGGTTTTACCTTTACCTACCGCTGGGCCACGCGCCGTTTCGACATCGGTAACTACCTGGTGCAGCCTTGATGCGGGCAGCGTAAAAGGCGCAAGCTCGCGCCAAAACAACACTCAATTGCAGCTGGGAATTCCGAGTGTAAATACGCGAATCGACGATATAATCCGCTGTAAGATCTATCGGGTTCCACATCTTCGATTTCAGTTAATTCATCCGGAGAATGCCATGACCATGAATACCTGTAGATTCCCTTCAGCAGATTCGCCAGTACGCTCCCGCCTTGTCCGTTTCATCGCAATGTTGCTGGTGGTTTTTTCAAATCCGGCCGTCTTTGCACAGGCAACTGCGGCGAAGGCGTGCGGCGCCGATGAAACAGCCCCCGGCATTGTGCTGTACGGCCAGATTTGTCACCTGCAAAATAGCTACGCGAACTGGACCGGAGGTTATCTTGACGTGCGCGACAGCGGCTGCAACGGCAATACCTTGTGTGTGTCCACCGCAGAATTCGACAATCGGGACCGAGGCAGTGGCAGCTGGATGATCCTTCCCGTGAATGTGTCGACGAAGAAGGGGGCGCCGGTGATCCACGGAGATCACGTGTATTTGGTAAATCAATATCCCGCGTCAACCGGGTCAGGCGATGGCGCTCCCGGCGGCTACCTCGACGCCCGTGGCGAGGGCTGTCAAAGCAACGTGCTGTGCGTGTCGACGTCCCTGAAAAAAGATACCAGCGTGAATAGCTCAAGCTGGATGATTCTCCCTATGGACGGGGTGCAGTCGGGCAAGCCTGTTAAGTTGAACCAGGAAATTAATTTCCAAAATCGCAAGACGATTAACGGCATACACACGTACCTGGATGTGCGAGCTAACACTTGCCAGCAAAATTGGCTCTGCGTGTCGACCAGCGTCGACGCGAATCGCGACAATGGCAGCGGAACCTGGCGCTTTCTCGGGACCGTGCCATCGCGCTGACAGCGCTGATCTGCGCACGCCGCCGCATGGCATGCGGCGTCAGCTCGCCAGCGGCATCACCAGCGCGATGCGCAGGCCGCCGCCGTCGCGGTTGCTGACCTGGAGTTCGGCGTTGTGGCGCGAGACCACCCGTTCCACGATCGCCAGTCCCAGCCCGGCGCCGTTGGCCTGGCCGCGCGCGCTGTCCATGCGCGTGAAGGGCTTGAGCAGCAGTTCGATATGGTCGTCCGGTACGCCCAGGCCGTGGTCCTGCACTTCGATCACCACGCGCTTGCCCAGGCCGTGCGGCTTGATGCGGCAAGAGATATCGAGTTCGGTAAAATCGCTGCCCTCGGTCTTGCCGTAGCGGCGCGCGTTTTCCACCAGGTTGTTGAAGACGCGCCGCAGGTCGGTCGCGTTGCCCATCACATGCACGCCTTCTTCGATGTGGGTCGTCACATGGATGTCGAGCATGCGCTCCGCTTCGCGCGCGGTGTCCTGCAGCAGGTCGCTGATATCGACCGGCACGAAGGTGGCCGCCTCGGTCGGCTTGGCGTAGTCGAGGAACTGGCCGATGATGGCGTCCATCTGGCCGATATCGGACTGCATGCCTTCGCGCGCCTCGTTACTGAGCTTGGCCATTTCCAGTTCGAGCTGCATGCGCGCCAGCGGCGTGCGCAGGTCGTGCGAGATGCCGGCCAGGATCACGGCGCGGTCCGATTCGACCTGCTGCAAGTCTTCCACCATCTGGTTGAAGCTGCGATTGGCTTCGATGATCTCCTTCGAGCCTTTTTCGGGCAGGCGGTCCGGCTTCTTGCCCTGGGCGATGGCGCGCGCGGCCGCAGTCAGGCGTGCCAGCGGCAGGTTGACCAGGCTCGAAATGAGCGCCGCGCCGACCACCGACAAGGCGCCTACCACGGTGGCCCAGCCGAGCCACTGCACGCCCGTCAAGCCTTCCAGGCGTTCGCGTTCCAGCATCAGCCAGTAACTGTCGTCGTCGATCTTGAAGCTGATCCAGAAGCCGGCGGTGCCGTTCACGCGGCTGGAAAAGCGCGTGTCGGCACCCAGCTTGGATTTGATGATCGCTTCGATTTCCGGCATCAGGGTGCTGTCGGGCGGCGGGTCGACCGCGTCCGAACTTTCCAGCGTGAAGATGCGGATGCCTTCGTTGCTGACCAGCTCAAACAGCAGCTCGCGCCGCAGTTCGGGCGCCGAGTGGGTCAGGGCGGCCTTGGTGATGGTCACCACCGAGATCACCAGGTCGGCCGTCTGCTCGACCTGGGGGCCGCGCTGCACGGCGCTGATCATCCCGATCCACGACGCCATGGACACCGTGGTCAGGATGCTCAGCAAGAGGAAGGTGCGCCAGAACAGGCCGCTCCTGAGCCAGTTCAGGCGCGTGCCGTCAGGCGTGGTCGAATCGCGCGAAAACACTAGCGTGGCTGGCCTTCAGGAATGAACACATAGCCCAGGCCCCACACGGTCTGGATGTACAGCGGCGACGATGGATCGGGTTCGATCAGCTTGCGCAGGCGCGAAATCTGCACGTCCAGGCTGCGGTCGAACACTTCGTATTCGCGCCCGCGCGCCAGTTCCATGAGCTTTTCGCGCGAGAGCGGCTGGCGCGCGTGGCGTGCGAACACCTTGAGCACCGAGAATTCGCCGGTGGTCAGGGGCACCGTTTCGCCATTTTTCTTGAGCGTGCGTGTGCCCAGGTCCAGCACGAACTGGCCGAATTCGAATGACTGCGGCGTTTCGGATGGCGCGCCGGGGATCTCGTCCGGGCCTTTGCGGCGCAGGACGGCGCCGATGCGGGCCACCAGTTCGCGCGGATTGAAGGGCTTGGGCAGATAATCGTCGGCGCCCATTTCGAGGCCGACGATGCGGTCCACGTCTTCGCCTTTGGCGGTGAGCATGATGATCGGGGTCTGGTCGCCGGCGCCGCGCAGGCGGCGGCAGATCGACAGGCCGTCTTCGCCGGGCAGCATCAGGTCCAGCACCAGCAGGTCGTAGCGCTCGCGCAGCCACAGCTTGTTCATGGCCGGCGCGCTCTCGGCGGTGACCACGGAAAAGCCCTGTTCGGTGAGGTAGCGGCGCAGCAAATCACGCAGGCGCACGTCGTCGTCGACTACCATAATTTTGGCGGCATGGCCATTGGCGTTGGCCTGCGTTGTATTGTTGCCTGAGATCGGGGTCGAGGGTGTGTTCATTTGGCTGTCAGATTTGTCAGATTCATGTCGCTATGGTAACGTCATATCGCCCGATAAAACACCCAGCACGAAGGTCATTACATACTGTTACAAACTTTACCCAATTCGGCTTATGCCTTGGTGCAAATGGTCATACACTGGGTTCAAGCAGGTCAAGCTTATATGTTTACCAGGCATCGCGGAAGAGGAATTATGATGAATAACGCGCACATTCAAACCAAGGCAGTCGCAAGCGCTCAGCGCTGCGGGCGTGCGTTCGTCCGTCGCGTGGCCGTGTGCTGCTTGTTCGCTTGCGCCAGTCTGTCCGTGGCCCAGGCCAACCCTGGCGACAAGGACCGCGACGCCCAGCGCATCGTCGATGCCCAGCGCGTCCAGCAACAGCAGCGCCAGTTCGAGGCGCGCGCCGAGGAGCAGCGCCGCCAGCTCCAGGCCCAGCAAGAGCAACATGCCCAGAACACGGCCGATGCGGCCCGCCGTGGCGGCCGCGTGATGACGCCCGACGAACGGCGCGACCTGCGGCGCCAGATCAACGAAGTCGGCGTCGATATCTACAAGAACGCGCCGCGCCGCTGACCCCCTCCCGGGCGCGCCACGGCGCCCGTTCCAGCCCGTACCATCCCCCGCTGTCCGCCTTCCCGCCCAAACGTTACATTTGTTGAGTATTGCGCATCAAAATGTTTCTTTGGGCGACACAAGCTGTTACGCTAGTAAAAACTTACCACTAGCGAAATATACTTGCCAGGTATATAAGCCCGTCATGGAGCGCCGTCGTGTCGAATGAATTTTCTGGCGTCAGCGCGCCGCGTCCGCCTGCGGTGGCGGGGACTGCGCCTCTTGAGCTGGACCAGTGCATCATCAAGCGCCCGGACGGCGTGTACGGCGACCCGAGCGTTCTCGGCACGACCTTCAGCGCCGCCATCGAGCGCATCTTCGCCACCAGCTACCTGGTCGAGCTCGACTATCCGCTACTGATCAAGGCCATTTACGGGGCCGGGCCGCCGTTGCCGCGCTCGCCAGACGGCCACGTGATCATCCGCATCGCTTCCGATATCCAGCCGTTCAGTCCGCTGCGCCGGCAGCTCTACAAGGCGGTCAAGATCAATCGCGGCAAGGCCGAATACGTTTTCGAGCCGGTGTATGTGAGCAACCCCGACGATCCGGACGGACCGGAGACCGTGGCCCGGCTCGACGTGGACGAATTCATCGCCGACATGTGGGGCAAGGGCATCCGCTTCGGGATCGACGTCGAGGCCGTGCGCGCGGCCATCGACGCCGGCAAATCCGAGCGCGTGGTGGTGGCCAGCCTGCTCGAACCGCGCGCGGGGCGCGACGCGCATGTGATCGAAGTGACCAGCGACCTGCATCGCAGCGACGCGCCGCTGCAGCTGGCCAACGGCAAGCTCGATCTGATGGCCTTCCAGAACCGCTTTCCGCAAGTCGACAAGGGCGTGCGCCTGCTCAAGAAGGTGCCGCGCGTGCCCGGCACGGCCGGTTTCGAGCTGTCCGGGCTGCGCATCGATCCGTCCATTCCCAAGGATACCGAAGTGGCGCCCATGGCCGGTCCGGGCACCGTGGTCGAGGTGTCGGGCGAGGGCGAATTCCTGGTCGCGCAGCAGGCCGGTTTTTTGAACGTGGACAGCGCCACCGGGCAGATTTCGGTGGGCGACAAGATCGTCAGCCGCGATGGCGTCAGTTCGCGCACCACGGGAAACCTCAAGCTGACCGGCGACTTCGAGGAATTCGGCGAAGTGCAGGAAAAGCGCGTGGTCGAAGGCGAGGGCATCATCATTCACGCCGACGTCTTCGGCAGCATCATCTCGCGCGGCGGCACGGTCCTGTTGAACAGCAACCTGGTTGGCGGCAGCGCGCACAATGCGCGCGGCGATATCCGAGTCAAGGGCGTGGCCTCGGGCTCGGTGATCCAGGCCAGCCTGGGCGAGGTGGTCATCAACCGCGCCGAAAGCTGCATCGTGTCGGGCACGCGCGTGACGATCACGCATGCGGTGAACTGCGAGATCATGGCCGATGAAGTGGTGATCAGCCAGGCCGAGGGCTGCGCCATCGCGGCGCGCACGGTCGCGATCAACAGCGCCGGGCCGCGCCGCCAGAGCGAGATGAGCATCTTCGCGCTGCAGCCCGACACCGCGCGCCTGGATGAAGTGATCGCGGCGATGTCCGCGCGGGTCACGCAGTTCGGCGAGCTGGCGGCGCGCCGCAAGGCCGAGATGGAAGCGATGACCAACGAGCAGGACGTGCGCAAGTACGTCATGCTGGCCTCCAAGGTGCGCAAGAAGGAGCTGATTCTCACCGAGGAGCAGGTGCCGATGTTCCAGAAGATGGCGCTGGCCGTGGGGCCGGCCTTGAAGGCGATCGCCAAGATATCGCTGGAGGTGAAGGCGGCCGAGACGGAGCAGCAGGCCGGCGCTACGCTGGTGGAGGAGCTGGTGCGGCAGCGCAGCGACAGCACCGGCGTCAGTTCGGTGGCGGTCAAGCGGCTGGAGGGCGAAACCGTGGTGCGTTCGATGAGCTACAACCCGGACGGCACCTGCATCTACGATTTCCCCGCCAAGGACATCAAGCTCAAGCTGCGCACCAAGCGCGCCGAGGGCGATGTGATTCTGGTTGCGGACGAGGGGGCGGTGGACTGGCAGAGCGGGGTATGAGTTAGCGCGACGGTGGCGCGCTATCGCCGATTCGCTTATTCGCTGACCTTCCCCCGCATCGCCTTGGTCTGTCCGCTGCGGGTCTTGGAGTCGAGCCGCTTGCGCTGCGAGCTGCGGGTCGGCCGCGTCGCGCGCCGCAGCGTGGGCAGCACGGCCACGCTGTCGACCAGCTCCTGCAGCCGGCGCAGCGCATCTTCCTTGTTCTGCTCCAGGCTGCGCGATTGCTGCGCCTTGAGCACCACCACGCCGGCCTGGGTGATGCGCTGGTCCGACAGGGCCAGCAGCCGTTCCTTGATGGCGTCCGGCAGCGACGACGCGCCCACGTCGAAGCGCAGGTGCACCGCGCACGATACCTTGTTCACATTCTGCCCGCCGGGCCCCTGGGCGCGGATCGCGGAAAACTCGACCTGGCCCGGATCGATGGTCGCGCTCACGGCGCCGGCGCCGTGGGCGCTGCCGCCACGTCGTCATCGATCGCATCGAGCTCGCGGTAGCACGCCATCGCCCGTGGCGAGAGGCCCTTGAACAGCACCGGATCGCCCTTGTCGAGGCGCTCGTTGTCGACCAGGATGCGTACCTTGCTCAGGTAATCGGACTGGGTCAGCAAGCGTCCCAGCGGCGACACCGGCACGCCCTTGCGCATGCCGGCCTGCTCGCCGATGGCGCTGACCACGCTCTCGGGGAAATTCCATTCGCGCCCGATGCTGCAGGTGAGGATGCGGGCGTCGCGCACCAGGCGCGCGCAAAACATCTCGGAACCCAGTTCCTTCTCGCTCTTGCTCATCTGGTCCATGATGCGCAGGGTGACGATCAGCCCCACGTTCTGCACCAGCCCCGCGAGGAAGGCCTCGAAGGGATCGATGCCCATGTCCTCGGCCAGCATGCGGTTGGCCACCGCGCAGCGCTCGGACTGGTCCCAGATGCGTGGCGCCAGCAGGCGCGTGTACTGGCCCGAATTGAGGTCGATGATGGGGCGGAAAGCGACGCTGGTGATCAGGTGGCGCAAGCCTTCCTGGCCGATCAGCATGACCGCGTGTTCGACGCTGGTGATGGTGGTGCCGCTGCCCTTGAACGAGGTATTGGCCATGCGGATCACGGCCGCCACCAGCACCACATCGTTGGAAATGGTGCGCGACAGTTGCGCGCCCGAAAAGTTATCGCTGCGCAGGCTTTGCAGCAGTTGCGGCAGCAGGCCGGGCAGGCGCCGCACCAGCGCCGCGCCCGACTGCTGCGACGCCAGGATGGCTGCCAGCGCGTCGAGCACCTGGTTTTCGTGCGGGGTGGTATCCAGGCCGGTCACATCGGTATTGTCGAACAGCCAATTGAAGTAACTGCCGTTGACCCCGTCGCGCTGCTCGAACGAGAGCTGGGCGGCGTTGCCCGCTGGCGCCGCGCTGGCGGCAACGGCGGGTGCCGGCTGGCTGCCTGGCGCCTGGCCAGGAGCATCCGGCGCCGGCCCGGAAGCCGAAAAAATTCGCTTCACCCATTGATACATTGTCCATCCTTCAAGTTTGCAATTGTCCCCCGGAATATTGCCGCCCCATTGTAAAGCGTTCCCGTTGCATTGCAAGCGCAGGCGGACCGCTGGAAACCTTGATCGCGCTCAACGAGAGCCTTGTACACGCGCATTACGATGGGGTTTCGCGACCTTGCCGCAGCCCCGCAAAGACGAAAGGACCACCATGCACACGATGTCAACGCAGTCTGCCCCGATCGGCAAGATGGAGTTCCTGAGCTTCCAGTTGGGGGGCATGGAATACGGGGTCGATTTTCGCAAGGTGAAGGAGTTGCGCACATTTAAGTCGCTCGAACGCTTCGCCTCGGAAGGCGCGATCGTCAAGGGGGTAGCGGTGTCGCGCGGCGTGATCATGCCGCTGGTGGACATGCGGGTCGCGTTCAACGAGCGCGTCGCGGAGCGCGCCGCCTCGCCCGACCCGATGACCGACGTGATCATCCTGCAGTTGTCGACGTGCGTGATGGGGATGGTGGTCGATGGGGTGACCGATGTGGTGCGCATGTCCCCGGACCAGATCTCGCCGATTCCGGGCCTGACCCGCGACAGCGGCTGCGACTACCTGATGGGGCTCGGCGAAACCGATGGACGGCGCCTGATTTTGGTGGACATCGACAAGCTGATGTCGATCCGGCGCGAGAGCGTCGCCGGTGCGCAAAAGGCAGCATGAGAATCGTCACCCCTGCATTTCTGCGCTCCCGCTAACCTGAAAACCGTCGCCACCACGCCGAGTGCCGCCTTGGCGCGGGGGCGACGCGCTCACAGTTAAGCCGCCAAACCTTCCAGCTGCTCCTGCAACTCCATCCATTCCGCTTCCAGCTGCGCCAGGTCCTTCTTGTAGAACGACTGGTCCGCCAGCAGCGTTTTCAGCTTGGCCTTGTTGGCCGCTTCATAGATGCTCGCTTCGCCGAGCTTTCCGTCAACCTCCGCCTTCTGCTCGTTGCGCTTGGCGATCTGCTCTTCCAGGCGCTTGATCTTGCCCTCGATCGGTTTGCGCAGCGCGGCCGTGCGCTGGCGCTGTTCCGCGTCCTGGCGCTTCTGGTCCTTCTTGTCGGCCACCGGCGCGGCTGGCGCGGCCACCGCGGTCGCGACCGGGAAAGCCGTCTTGTTGTCCTTGCCCGCCGCCGGCAGCACGGTGGTGCCCTTGCCAAGCTTGGTCTGGAACAGCCAGTCCTTGTAGTCGTCCAGGTCACCGTCGAACGGTTGCAGCTTGCCGTCGGCGACGATGATGAACTGGTCGGTGGTGGCGCGCAGCAGGTGGCGATCGTGCGATACCACCACCAGCGTGCCCTCGAACTGCGCCAGCGCCATGGTCAGCGCTTCGCGCGTTTCCAGGTCCAGGTGATTGGTTGGTTCATCGAGCAGCAGCAGGTTAGGGCGCTGCCAGACGATCAGCGCCAGCGCCAGGCGCGCTTTCTCGCCGCCGGAAAACGGGCGGATCGGACTGGTGACCATATTGCCCGGGAAGTTGAAGCCGCCCAGGAAGTTGCGCAGCTCCTGCTCGCGCACGGTCGGCGCAATTTTCGCCAGGTGCCACAGGGGCGATTCGTCATGACGCAGCATTTCCACCTGGTGCTGGGCGAAGTAGCCGATCGACAGGCCCTTGCCGAGCGTGGCGTCGCCGGTCAGCGGCATCAGTTCGCCGGCGATGGTCTTGATCAGCGTCGATTTACCGGCGCCGTTCACACCCAGCAGGCCAATGCGCTGGCCGATTTGCAGGGAGAACTTGATGCCCGAGACAATCACCTTGTCGCCGACCTTGTCGCCATGCTCGTCGAGGATGTGGTAGCCGGCGTCCACGTCTTCCATCACCAGCAGCGGATTCGGTGCGGACAGCGGCTCGCGGAATTCGAACGAGAATTCGGCGGCGGCGCGCAATGGCGCCAGTTCTTCCATTTTTTCCAGCGCCTTCATGCGGCTCTGGGCCTGGCGCGCTTTCGAGGCTTGCGCCTTGAAGCGGTTCACGAACGACTCAAGGTGGGCACGCTGGCGCTGCTGCTTGGCCAGGGCGCCGGCGGCCAGGATCATCTGGGCCGCGCGCTGGCGCTCGAAACCGGAGTAGTTGCCCGAGTAGCGTTTCAGCCTGCGCTCGTCGATATGCACGATGACGTTGACGATTTCGTCGAGGAAGTCGCGATCGTGCGAAATGATGATCAGGGTGCCGGCGTAGCGTTTGAGCCAGTCTTCCAGCCAGATGATCGCGTCCAGATCCAGGTGATTGGTTGGTTCATCGAGCAGCAGCAGGTCGGAAGGGCACATCAGGGCCTGCGCCAGGTTCAGGCGCATGCGCCAGCCGCCCGAGAAGCTGGCGATCGGCTGCTGCATCTGCGACAGCGAAAAGCCAAGGCCCAGCAGCAGCTGTTCGCCGCGCGACTGCACCGTGTAGGCGTCGGCGTCGGCCAGCGCGCTGTAGATCTCGCCGATGGCGATGCCGTTCTCGGTCGATTCCGGCTCGGACTCCAGGCGCGCCAGTTCCGCTTCCAGCTTGCGCAGGTGGACGTCGCCGTCGATCGCGTAATCGAGCGCCGCGCGTTCGAGCGGCGGGGTTTCCTGGGCCACGTAAGCCATGCGCCATTTGGCGGGGAAATCGATCTCGCCCTGGTCCGGGTGCAGTTCGCCGCGCAGCATGCCGAACAGGCTCGATTTGCCGGCGCCATTGGCACCAATCAGGCCGATTTTATCGCCCGGGTTGAGGGTAAGGTCGACGCCTTCCAGCAGCGGCTTGGTGCCGCGCATCAGGCTAACGTTCAGGAAACGGATCATGTTCTACTTTTTGTAATGAGTGGGGATTACTGTGCTTGCAATTGTTCTGCGGTGAGCAGGAAAACCATGTCGTCACCGGCGCTGGTGGTCACCCAGGTCAGGCCGAGGTGGCCGAAGGCTGCTTCCGCATAATCGCGCTCGTTGCCGATTTCGACCATCAGGATGCCGTTCGGCGTGAGGCGTTCAGCCGCGCCGGCGACGATCTTGCGCACCAGGTCCATGCCGTCGGCGCCGCCGTCGAGTGCAATCTGCGGCTCGCGCAGGTACTCGGGCGGCAGCGACGCCATCGACGCCGAATTGACGTAAGGCGGGTTCGAGATAATCAGGTCGTACTTTTTGAACGGGACATTCTGGTACAGGTCCGAGGCGATCGGATTGACCCGGCCTTCGAGCTTGTATTCGCGGATATTGTGCTCGGCCACGGCCAGCGCATCGTTGGAGATATCGACCGCATCGACCACGCTGTCGGGGAAGGCGTCGGCCATCATGATCGCCAGGCAGCCCGACCCGGTGCACAGTTCGAGGATGTTCTCGACCGCGTACGGATCTTCCACCCAGGGGCTGAACTGGTGCGGAATCAGTTCATGGATGAAGGAACGCGGCACGATCACGCGCTCGTCGACGTAGAAGGCGTAGGTGCCCAGCCACGCTTCGTTGGTGATGTAGGCGGCCGGCACGCGCTCGTTGGCGCGGCGTTCGATCACGGCCAGCACTTGCAGCACTTCGTCGGGCAGCAGGCGCGCGTCGAGGAAGGGATCGAGCTTGTCGAGCGGGAGCTTGAGCGTATGCAGGATCAGGTAAGCCGCTTCGTCCAGCGCTTCGGCGCTGCCGTGGCCGAAAAACAGCTTGGCGCCGTTGAAACGGGTGATCGCGTAGCGCAGCAGGTCGCGCGGCGTAGTAAAGGTCGATGTAAACAGGGTAGTGGTCATGGCTGTTCTCGGGTCAGGTGTTGTGCGGCGCAGGCGCCAGCAGGTTGTCGAGCGTGCGGCGATAGATATTCTTGAGCGGATCGATGAAACGCACGTCGATGTGCTCGTCGATCTTGTGGATGCTGGCATTCGGAGGGCCGAATTCTATCACCTGCGGGCAGATGCGGGCGATGAAGCGCCCGTCCGAGGTTCCGCCCGTGGTCGACAATTCGGTCTGCACGCCGGTCTCGGTGAGGATCGCGGCCGACAAGGCATCGGACAGCGTGCCGCGCGGGGTCAGGAAGGGCAGGCCGGACAAGGTCCACGCCAAATCGTATTCCAGGCCGTGCTTGTCGAGGATCGCATGCACGCGCGCCTCCAGGCCGTCGGCGGTGCTGGCGGTCGAAAAGCGGAAGTTGAAGTCGATCGTCACGTCGCCCGGGATCACATTATTGGCGCCCGTGCCGGCGTGGATGTTGGACATCTGCCACGACGTCGGCAGATAGTATTCATTGCCCGCGTCCCACTGCTCGGCGGCCAGTTCGGCCAGCGCCGGGGCACTCTGGTGGATCGGGTTGCGCGCCAGCTGCGGGTAGGCGATGTGGCCCTGGATGCCCTTGATCACCAGCTTGCCCGACAGCGAACCACGGCGGCCATTCTTGATCATGTCGCCCAATACGTGGGCCGATGTCGGTTCGCCCACCAGGCAGTAATCGATCTTTTCGCCGCGTTGTTCCAGCAGGCGGCACACCACCACGGTGCCGTCGGTGGCCGGGCCTTCCTCGTCGCTGGTGATGAGAAAGGCAATCGAGCCAGTGTGGTCCGGGTGCTCGGCGATGAATTCTTCGCAGGCCACGACCATGGCCGCGATCGAGGTCTTCATGTCGGCCGCGCCGCGCCCATACAGCTTGCCGTCGCGCTGGGTCGGAATGAAGGGCTGCGATTGCCATTGTTCGACGGGGCCGGTCGGCACCACGTCGGTATGGCCGGCGAACACGAACACCGGGGAGGCGCTGCCCTTGCGCGCCCACAGATTGGTCACGCCATTCGATTCGATGGTCTCGCACACGAAGCCGAGCGGCGAGAGCAGGTCGATCAGGTGCTGCTGGCAGCCTTTGTCATCGGGTGTGATCGAGGACAGCGCAATCAGTTTTTCGGTCAGCGCGAGAGTACGGGAAAAGGTCATTGTGGTCTTTGGCAGGACATTACAGTGAAAAGATCTGGCGGTACTGGTCGTCGGAAAAGCCGACCGACAGTTTGCCGGCGCCCGCGAGGACGGGGCGCTTGATGACGGAAGGCTGTTCGAGCATCAGTTCGAGCGCGCTGGCCTTGTCGACGATGGCCGCGCGCCGCTCGTCGGGCAGCTTGCGCCAGGTCGTGCCCTTGCGGTTGACCAGCACTTCCCAGTCGATCTGGTCTAGCCAGGCGGCCACGGTGGCGCGTTCGAGTCCCTGCTTTTTAAAGTCGTGGAAGTCGAACGCCTGCGCGTGGCCGGTCAGCCAGGTGCGGGCTTTTTTGACGGTGTCGCAGTTGGGAATGCCGTACAGGGTTTTTTTCATGGTCGATCAGGAGCGCGGCCAGCCGTCGCCCGGCATGCGGGCGCGGTTGCCATAGTATTCTTGGGGAACCCGGGAGGATACCACAGGCGCACCGCTGCCAGCGAAGGCATGCCTGATGAGTATCGGAAACTGTTGCAGTTTAAATGGCAATGGCGAGCAGGGCCGTGTTAGTGAATTTGTCGCCAGCGCCCTTTTTTACAATGCGTTGCTTTAATCGCACTTATTAATTTTCCTCTCATGGTTCATCTTCTTGCGCTATCCTTTCGCTGTATTGACGGGGTGACGCTCAGGAGAATTGAATGCCTATTTTTCGATCTGCTCTGAAAATGTTTCTTTGGTCGCTATTGATGGTGGCAAGCGCTGCCGCGTGCGCATCGGAGATAAGCATCGAGTGGGAAATAGGCAATCGATTCAGGATGTTCGACTATATTTCCTGGCATGAAGCACCCCATGCGGGATCTTCCGCCGCCTTGTTCGAAAAAATGGCGCCACGCAAAAACGAAAACAGCGCGTCCTGGCTCAGGCGGGTGCTTGCAGCGGGAGGTTCGCCCTATGGTGCTGAGCGGCCCGGCGCGTGGGTGGAGGACGACAAGGCTTTAAGACCCCGCTATCAGGACGGCTTTGCCGATGCGCCGCCTTTTTTCTCGATCAAGGCGCGCCTGGTGGTAGCCGGCTCCCATCCCGGCATGCCGGCCGACGCGCGCTGCGTCTGGAGGATGGATGGCCAGGTGATCGCCACGCATGCCTGCTCCGGCGAGATCGCCTCGGACGCGCTGCCCGCGACAGGAGCGCTGCTGGAGGTTAGCACCGGCGACGCGGTCCTTGCCCGGGAAAGGCTGGTGCCAACCGTGAAAATCGTTCTGGGGCTGGGCGACTCGTACGGCGCTGGCGAGGGCGCTCCCGATGTGCCCACGACGTGGCATCCGGCGCTCAAGGACGGCGACTGGCTCTCGCTTGGCCGGCGTGACATTGACGGGTTTGTGAAAAAGGCGCCGGTCTGGCTGTCGCAACGCTGTAACCGCTCATTTTATTCATACCAGAACATGGTTGCCTTGCGCATCGCGGCCGACACTCCCCACTCCACCGTCGCGTTCATTCATCTGGCATGCGCCGGAGCGGAAATCGTCGACGGCATGCTGGCGCCTCAGCGCATGGTGCCGGGGCAGGGCAGTCAATGCGACAAGCGGACAACGCGCGACGCGGTCGATCCCGCATGCGATACGCCGGTGTCGCAATTGACGGCGGCGGTGGGCGCGCTCTGCAAGGTGGGGACGCAGCCGCTCCCGGATCAGGACCTCGATCGCATCAAGGAGGCTTTGCTGCCTCTTGAGCATCAGCGTCACCAGCTGGCATGGATGAATGAACTGCGCGCCTGTCCCGCCGGCCAGTTGCGCCGGCCCGATCTGGTCTTGCTGTCTGTCGGCGGTAATGATATTGGCTTTAGCGGCGTCATTAAATGGGCGATTTTGCCGTCATTGCACAGCGATAAATTCATTCCAAGATTGATGCAGACGAGGAAAGTGGTGAGCGCAGTGAGGCGAAAAGGGGGCGTGGTATGTCCGTCGCCGGGCTCGCCATATTGCGAGGAGGCTGAGAAAACCAGCGCCGTCGAGCGCATTGGGCAATTGCCGCTGCGGTTTGTCGCACTCGATACCGCATTCAGAAAACTATTGGACGCCGATGCCGGTACAGTGGTCTTGAACACCTATCCTAATCCGCTGCAAAAGGTCGCTGGAACAATGTGCGGCGATAAGGCGAAGTCAAACACGCGCAATGCGTGGTATCTGATGCGGATACATATTCCCGAGATGGCGCAGCAAAAACATTGGCAATTCAATCTCACGGAAGGTGAGGCGGGCATCGTCAACCGGGATGTGATTCCCCGATTGACGCAGACGCTCGCTCGCGCGGCCAGCAAGCTGCGTTGGCGGGTGGCCGCCCAGGAACGGGTGATGGACGGTAAAGGATGGTGTACCGGCCGGTATCTGGACATGCTCAGTCCCGCCAACATCGGCCAATGGCAACCGTATGACGATAATGTGCGCATGGTGCGAACCGGCGCGGATTCGTTCCTGACCCAGTGGCCGGGCAATCAAGACAGGTCGGACGGCCTTCTGGGCGCCTTCCATCCCAACGCACAGGGTTATGCGGCCATGGCCGATGTGGTCCTCTACACGCTAAAAAAATAGCCACACGGCGCTTGGCGGTGTGGCTGGCGTTAGCGCGACATCAGCTATTGAGCGTGAACTCGGTAAACGAGGACGATTCCTCGACCGGCTTGGGTGCCGCTTCCTGGGTGCTGGCCGCGCGCACTTCCGGACCGTTGTTAAGAAGCCACAACAGATTGGTGGCCGAGTCCGCATTGGCCAAGCCTTCTTCCTGGGTGATCAGGCCGCTCTTGACCAGTTCGTACAAGGCCGACTCGAAGGTTTGCGAGCCCGGCGAGAGGCTGTTTTCCATCGCTTCCTTGATCTGGCCGATCTCGCCGTTGTCGATCAGGTCGGCGATGTAACGCGTATTGACCATGATTTCGACCGCCGCCTGGCGCGTGCCGCCAGCCGCCGAGCGCACCAGGCGCTGCGACACGATCGCCTTGACCGCCGACGACAAATCCTGCAGCAGCGCCGGCCGGTTTTCGATCGGGTAAAAACTGATGATCCGGTTCAGCGCGTTGTACGAGTTGTTCGCGTGCAATGTCGCCAGCACCAAATGGCCCGACTGGGCGTAGGCCAGGGCTGCAGCCATGGTTTCCTTGTCGCGGATCTCGCCGATCAGGATGCAATCGGGCGCCTGGCGCATCGAATTGCGCAGTGCCGTGTAGAAACTGCTGGCATCGCTGCCGATTTCACGCTGGTTGACGATCGATTTCTTGTTCTTGAACAGGTATTCGATCGGGTCTTCCAGGGTCAGGATGTGGCCGGCGCGCAACTCGTTGCGGTGGTCCAGCATCGAGGCGATGGTGGTCGACTTGCCCGAACCGGTCGCGCCGACCAGCAGCAGCAAGCCGCGCTTTTCCATGATCAGGTCGGCCAGCACGTGCGGCAGGCCCAGGTCTTCCAGCGCCGGAATCACGGCCGGCACAAACCGGAACACCGCCGAAATCGTGCCGCGCTGGCGGAAGGCCGACAAACGGAAGCGGCCCAGGTTGGCGACCGAAATACCCATGTTCAGCTCGTTTTCGCGCATCAGCTCATCCATCTGCGCCTGGGTGCAGATTTCCGCGAGCAGGGCGGAAATGTTTTCCGGCTCCAGCTTTTGCTGATTGATGGGAATCAGGTTGCCGTTGATTTTGATGTGGACGGGCGAATTGACCGCGAAGAACATGTCCGACGCGTTTTTTTCTTTCATCAGATGGAACAAGCGGTCCATTGCCATTTTTTTTCTCCTGGTTTGGACTTTTACTGTATCAGATACCGCGCAGCAATTCGTTGATACCGGTTTTCGCGCGTGTCTTGGCGTCCACACGTTTCACGATCACGGCGCAGTACAGGCTGTAGCTGCCATCTTCCGACGGCAGGTTGCCCGACACCACCACCGAACCGGCCGGCACGCGGCCGTAAGTCACTTCGCCGGTGGCGCGGTCGTAGATCTTGGTCGACTGGCCGATGTACACGCCCATCGAAATGACCGAATTTTCCTCGACGATGACGCCTTCGACGATCTCCGAACGGGCGCCGATGAAGCAGTTGTCTTCGATGATGGTCGGATTGGCCTGCATCGGTTCGAGCACGCCGCCGATGCCGACGCCGCCGGACAGGTGCACGTTCTTGCCGATCTGCGCGCACGAACCGACCGTGGCCCAGGTGTCGACCATGGCGCCTTCATCGACGTAGGCGCCGATATTGACGTAGGACGGCATCAAGACCACGTTCTTGGCGATGAAGCTGCCGCGCCGGGCCACCGCCGGCGGCACCACGCGGAAACCCCCACGCGCGAAATCGTCGGCCGTATAGTTGGCGAACTTGGTCGGTACCTTGTCGTAGAACTGCATGGTGCCGTCGGACGTCATCACGCTGTTGTTTTCGAGGCGGAAGGAGAGCAGCACCGCTTTCTTGATCCACTGGTTGACCACCCAGTCGGCACCGGTTTTTTGCGCCACGCGCATGCTGCCGTCGTCCAGGCCCGCGATCACGTGGGCCACTGCCTCGCGCAGTTCCGCCGTGCCGTTGGCCGGGGTGATTTCGGCGCGCTGTTCCCAGGCGGTGTCGATGAGGTTTTGAAGTTGTTGGGTCATGATCGGTATCTTATTAGGTGGTGTGGCGGATTCGGTGCGACGGATTCATTGCGACTTCAGGGCTTTGCAAAACTGGACGATGCGCTGGGCCGCTTCGACACCCTCGTCGACTTCGGCAACCAGGGCCATGCGGATACGGCCGCTGCCCGGGTTGACCCCGTGGGCGTCGCGCGCCAGGTAGCTGCCCGGCAGGACCGTGACATTATATTCCGCGTAAAGACGGCGCGCGAATTCGGTGTCCGACAGGCCGCTGCGGCGCACATCGGCCCACAGGTAAAAACCGGCGTCGGGCAGCTCCACATCCATCACCTCCTTGAGCAGCGGGGTGACCAGGGCGAACTTTTCGCGGTACTTGACGCGGTTCTCCTGGACGTGGGTTTCGTCGCCCCAGGCCGCGATGGACGCCGCCTGCACCGGTGGCGACATGGCGCCGCCGCAGTAGGTGCGGTACAGCAGGAACTTCTTGATCACGGCCGGATCGCCCGCCACGAAGCCGGAGCGCATGCCCGGCACGTTGGAACGCTTGGACAGGCTGGAAAACACGATCAGGTTCGCGTACGGGGTCTCGCCGCCGCTGCGTCCCAGCTGGTGCGCCGCTTCCAGCGCGCCCAGCGGCGCCGTGCTGGTATGGTAAATCTCGGAATAGCATTCGTCGGCGGCGATCACGAAGCCGTGGCGGTCGGACAGCGCGAACAGCTGCTTCCAGTCTTCCAGCGACAGGGTGGCCCCGGTCGGGTTGCCCGGGGTGCACAGGTACAGCAGCTGCACGCGCGGCCAGATATCGTCCGGCACGCTGGCGTAGTCGCAGCCGAAATTGCGGCCCGGTTCCGAATTGACGAAGTACGGCACGGCCCCGGCCAGGTAGGCCGCGCCCTCGTAAATCTGGTAGAACGGATTGGGGCAGACGATCAGCGGCGCCGGCCGGGAGGCATCGACGACGCAATGGGCGATCCCGAACAGGGCTTCGCGCGAGCCGTTCACCGGCAGCACCTGGGTGGCCGGATTGAGCGCCGGCACGCCATAGCGCCGTTCCAGCCAGCCGGCGATGGCAGCGCGCAGGGCGTCGCTGCCGGCCGTGGTCGGATAGGTGGCCAGTCCCGCCACGCCGTGCGCCAGCGCCTTCTGGATGAAGGCGGGCGTCGGGTGCTTGGGCTCGCCGATGCCAAGGCTGATGGCCGCGTAGTCCGGGTTCGGGGTCACGCCCGCGAACAACTGGCGCAGTTTTTCAAAAGGGTAGGGGTGCAGTTTGTCGAGATGTGGATTCACGGCGTTGCCAGGTTTGGCGCAGGGGAAGCGCAGGGTTAGCGTAGATCGGAACAGCGACGTATTATAGGCGCAAATGGCCGCCATCGCGCCACGCTCCGGGATTTACGCCGGACCATTCCTTGAACGCGTGGGAGAACGCGCTTTGCTCTTGATAACCCAGCAAAAACGCGATATCGACCAGCGACAGGCTGCCCTGGCGCAGGTAATCGGTGGCCAGCGCGTAGCGTGCCTGGTCGAGCACCTGCTGGAAGCTGGCCCCGGCCTCGCTCAGTTTGCGCTGTAGGGTGCGCGGCGAGAGCTTGAGTTCCTCGGCGATGCTGGCCAGCCGTACCCGGTCGTGCGCAAGGTTGCGGATGATGGCCGCATGCACCTGGGCCACCACCCCGTCGTCGCGCCGGCTGCGCTCGCGCAGCAGCTGTTCGGCATGCTGCTGCAGCACCGGATACAGGCCCACGTCGGCATTCGGCACCGGCCAGCCAAGCAGCTGGGCGTCGAAACCGGCCGCGTTGACCGGCGCGCCGAAGCGCGGCAGGGTGCCGAAAATGCGCTCGTACTCGGCGCCGTCGGCCGCCTGTGCGTGCGTGAACCCCAGTTGCGGGGCCGGCAGCGCCGCCCCGGCCAGCCAGGTGCTGAAGGTGCGGATCCCGGCAAACACGCTTTCGACCAGGTGCCGGCTGCCCTCGGGGTAATTGCTGACCCATTCGTAGTGCGCCTGCTGGCCGTCCAGATGCAGCACCGAGCGTCCCAGGTCGTGCGCCAGCTGCTCGTAGCGCAAGGTCTGCTGGAAAGCCTGGCCAAAATCGCGGCACGACAGCAAAATCAGTCCATACACGCTGTAGGTGCCCAGTTTGACCCGTTCGCCGACATGCAGGCCGAAATGCGGGTCGTCCGCCAGTTCGGCGCCGGCACCCAGCAGGCGCACGTAATCGGCCGCGCCGAGCGAGTCGGGCAGGCGCTCGAGCGCCGTCGCGGGCAGGCCGGCGGCGCAGGCCAAAGCGGCCGGACCGACGCCGCGCGCCTGGGCCGCGTCGAGCAGCGGCTGCAGATAAGACCCGGTGACGCGGCGCGCGTCAGGCCGCATTGGCGGAACCCCTGGCATGTTTGAACAAAGCGGTTGTCATAAAAGCGCAATACGTGAAGCCCGCCTTCGCATACGCTGGCGGCCGTGGATGAACAGCCAAGTATAACGGGAAAAAACGATGAAGCGGTGGAACGGATGGGGCGACGATGCCATTGAATTTGCGCTAAACGCGGACGCGCTGGCGTTTCTGGGCGAGCGCCTGGGGCCTGGAAGCGCGGGGGCGGAGACCAGCCACGCCGACGCCTGCGCGCGCATCGGTGGCAGCCGCCTGCCGCCGCATCCGCTGGTCGACACCTCGGCCGCGGCGCGCCTGGCCAATGCACTGGGCCAGAGCCTGCCCGACTGGCTACGCCTTCGCTACGGCAAAATCGACACCGCCCCGGATGGCGTGGCCTGGCCGGAAAGCGGGGAAGAAGTGCGCGAGCTGCTCGATTTTGCGGCCCGCAGCGGCGCCATCGTCATTCCCTACGGCGGCGGCACCAGCGTGGCCGGCCACGTCGGCGTGGAAGCGGGAGCGGCGCCGGTCCTCACCATCAACCTGACGCGCATGCGCGCCCTGATCGATCTGGACAAGGAAGCGCAGCTGGCTACGTTCGGGGCCGGCGTGCTGGGGCCTGACCTGGAAGCGCAACTGCGCGCCTTCGGCTACACGCTCGGTCACTTTCCCCAATCGTTCGAGTATTCGACCCTGGGCGGCTGGGTGGTCACACGCTCCTCCGGCCAGCAGTCGCTGCGTTACGGACGCATCGAACAGCTGTTCGCCGGCGGGCGGGTCGAAACGCCGGTCGGCACGCTCGACCTGCCGACCTTTCCCGCGTCCGCCGCCGGAACCGACCTGCGCGAGATCGTGCTCGGTTCCGAAGGCCGCCTGGGCATCCTGACCGAAGCGACGGTGCGCATCAGCCGCCTGCCGCAGTACGAAGCCTTCCACGCCGTGTTCTTTCCCGACTGGGAATCGGCGGCCGCCGCCACGCGCGAACTGGCGCAGGCCAAGCTGCCGCTATCGATGCTGCGCCTGTCGAATCCCCTCGAAACGCTGACCATGCTGACCCTGGCCGGCCACAAGCGCCTGATCGGCGCGCTGGAAACCTGGCTGCGCTGGCGCGGCTGCGCCGTCGGCAAATGCATGCTGATGATCGGCGCCAGCGGCACGGCCGCCAACGCGAAACACGCGCTGCGCGCCGCGCTGTCGGTCGCGCGCGCCGGCGGCGGCGTGCACGTGGGCCGCACCATGGGCGACAAATGGAAGCAGAACCGCTTCCGCAACGTCTACCTGCGCAACGCCGCATGGGAGCAGGGCTACGCCATCGACACGGTGGAGACGGCGGTCGACTGGCCGGGCGTCACCCCGATGATGCACGCGTTGGAGGAAGCCGCCACCCAGGCCATGGCCTCCTGCGGCGAGCGGGTGCACGCCTACACCCACCTGTCGCACCTGTATGCGCAGGGCGCCAGCGTCTACTCGACCTTTGTGTACCGCCTCTCGGGCAATTACGAGGAAGACTTGCAGCGCTGGCGCCGTTTGAAGAGCACCGTATCGGAAGCGGTCGTCGTCAACGGCGGCACCATCAGCCACCAGCACGGCGTCGGCACCGACCACGCGCCCTACCTCGCGTCCGAAAAAGGCTTGCTGGGCATGAGCGCCATGCGTACGCTGTTCCGCCACTTCGACCCGGACGGGCGCATGAACCCGGGCAAGCTGGTGTCGCCGTGAGCAGCCACTGGCAGAAGGGCTGGCATAGCGGTTGGCAAGATACGCTGCCGCTGCTGCTGGCGCGCGAATGGGACCTGTTGATCATTGGCGGCGGCATCACCGGCGCCGGCATCCTGCTGGAAGCGTCGCGCCGAGGCCTGAAAGCGCTGCTGGTCGAGCAGCGCGACTTCGCCTGGGGCACATCGAGCCGCTCATCGAAACTGGTGCACGGCGGCCTGCGCTACCTGAAAGAGGGCCGCTTCGCCCTGACGCGCGAATCGGTGCACGAGCGTGACGCGCTGCTTGCCGGGGCTGCCGGCCTGGTGGAACCGCAAAGTTTCGCCTTCGGCGACTACGTGGGCCGCAAACCGGGCCGCAAGACCTTCCTGCTTGGGCTGGCGATCTACGACCTGATGGCCGGAAAGCGCGAGCGCCACTACGTCGATGGCGGCGAATTCGCGATGATGACGCCCAACGCGGCGCGCGCCGGACTGCAAGGCGGCATGCTCTACACCGATGCCAAGACCGACGACGCGCGCCTGGTGCTGCGCGTGCTGCAGGAAGCCCAGACTCATGGCGGGGTGGCGATCAACTACATGGCCGCGCGCGCGCTGCTCAGGAGCGGCAGCACCGTCAACGGCGCGCTGCTGCACGACGGGCGCGATGGCGCCACCCACGAGGCGCGCGCGCGCGTGGTGGTCAACGCCACCGGCGCCTGGGCCGACGAACTGCGCGGCCATGCCGGCGCCGCGCCGCGCCTGCGGCCACTGCGCGGCAGCCACCTGGTGCTGCCGGCCTGGCGCCTGCCGCTGGCGCAGGCGGTCAGCCTGATGCACCCGGCAGACGGCCGCCCGGTGTTTGCCTTTCCGTGGGAAGGCATCACCCTGGTCGGTACCACCGACGTCGATCACGGCGATGGCCTGGCCAGCGAGGCCGCCATCACGCGGGCGGAACTGGACTACCTGATGGCGGCGCTGCACGCGCAGTTTCCGCAACTGGCGCTGAAGGAGTCGGACGTGATTGCGACCTATGCCGGCGTGCGCCCGGTGATCGACAGCGGCGCGGGCGACCCGTCCAAGGCCTCGCGCGACCATGCGGTATGGCTGGAAGACGGCATGCTGACCGTCACCGGCGGCAAGCTGACCACCTTCCGCGTGATCGCCCTCGACGCGCTGCGCCACGCCATGCCCTTGCTGGCCGGCTGGCGCGACGACCTGGCGCCGTGCCCCGTGTTCGCGCCATCGCCGTCGCTGGTCGCCCCGCTGCGCGCGGCGGTGGTGCGGCGCCTGCGCGGACGCTACGGCGCGCACGCGCAGGCATTGATCGACGCGGCCCAAGCGGGCGAGCTGGAAGCCATCCCCGGCACCGAATCGCTGTGGGCCGAACTGCGCTGGGCCGCGCGCAGCGAAGCGGTGCAGCACCTGGAAGACCTGCTGCTGCGCCGCACGCGGCTTGGATTGCAGCTGCGCGGCGGCGGCGCGCGGCACATGGCGCGCATCCGTGCGATCTGCCAGGGCGAGCTGGAATGGGACGACGCGCGCTGGAACGCGAACGAAGCGGCCTATCTGGCATTATGGCAGGCGCACTACGGCCTTCCCGCGTGACGAGAGAATCAACAGCCATGAATGATAAAACCATCCTCGCCATCGACAACGGCACCCAGAGCGTGCGCGCGATCCTGTTCGACCTGCAAGGTAATATCGTCGCCAAATCGCAGGTTCACTTCGAGAGCTATTTTTCCGAGCATCCCGGCTGGGCCGAGCACGACCCGGAAGACTACTGGCAGTCGCTGTGCCGCGCCTGCGAGCAGCTGTGGGAGCAGCCTGGCGCCGACAAGGCGCTAGTGCAGGGCGTGGCGGTCACCACCCAGCGCGGCACGGTGATCAATGTCGGCCAGGATGGCAAGGCTTTGCGGCCGGCCATCACCTGGCTCGACCAGCGCCGCACCGACCTGGCGCCGCGCGTCGGCATGTGGTGGAATGCGGCGTTCCGGCTGGCGCGCGTGAAGGGCACGATCGACTATTTTTGCGGCGAGGCCGAGGTCAACTGGATCAAGGCGCACCAGCCGGACATCTGGGACCGCACGCACAAGGTGCTGCTGTTGTCGGGTTACCTGAATTACCGGCTGTGCGGGCGCTACGTCGATTCGACCGGCTCGCAGGTGGCGTACCTGCCGTTCGACTACAAGCGCCAGCGCTGGGCCGGGCCGCGCGACTGGAAGTGGCAGGCGCTCGCGATCACCCCGCAGATGCTGCCCGAACTGGTGGCGCCAGGCACCGTGATCGGGCTGATCGACGACGCGGTGGCCGCGCTGACCGGCATCCCGGCCGGCACGCCCTTGCTGGCGGCGGCGGCCGACAAGGCGTGCGAAGTGATCGGCGCGGGCTGCCAGGCGCCGCATATCGGCTGCCTCAGTTACGGCACCACCGCCACCATCAACACCACCAGCCGCCGCTATGTGGAAGTGACGCCCTTCATTCCACCATATCCGGCGGCCATTCCCGATACCTACAGTACCGAGGTGCAGATTTTCCGGGGCTACTGGATGGTCAACTGGTTCAAGGAGCAGTTCGGCCACCACGAGCGCGCGCGCGCGCTGGAAGAGGATGTGGCGCCTGAGCAGCTGTTCGATGAACTGGTGAACGCGGTTCCGGCCGGGGCCATGGGGCTGATGCTGCAGCCTTACTGGAGTCCGGGTATTCGCGTGCCGGGGCCGGAGGCGAAGGGCGCGATTATCGGCTTTGGCGACGTGCACACGCGTGCGCACGTGTACCGCGCGATCCTGGAAGGGCTGGCGTATGCGCTGCGCGAGGGGAAGGAACGCACCGAAAAACGCAGCGGGGTGCCGATTACCGAGTTGCGCGTCTCGGGCGGCGGTTCGCAGAGCGACGCGGCGATGCAGCTGACGGCGGATATTTTCGGGCTGCCGACCGCGCGTCCGCATGTGTATGAAACGTCGGGGCTGGGGGCGGCGATCGCGGCGGTGGTGGGGCTGGGTCTGTATCCGGACTTCGCGGCGGCGATTGCGGGGATGACGCGTATCGGGCGGGTGTTCGAGCCGATTGAGGCGAACCGGGTGATGTACGACCGCTTGTACAAGCAGGTGTACCGCAAGATGTACGCGCGCTTGCAGCCGATGTATGCGCAGATTGCGGAGATTACGGGGTATCCGAAAAAGCCTTGATGCCGTCATCCCCGCCATCGGCGCGGGGTGAGTCCTTTTGCTCCCAGCGGTCGACAAACACCAGGCCGTCGAGCTTGCGGCGCTTTTCCCAGCCCTCCATCTCCAGCATCGGCATCGGATAAAACTGTTCCACATGCCCGATGCAGACCACCGCCACCGGCTTGGCCCCCTCGGGCATCGACAGCAGCGCGGCCAGCCTGGCGGGATCGAACAGCGACACCCAGCCCATGCCCAGCCCCTCCGCGCGCGAGGCCAGCCACATGTTTTGCAGCGCGCAGGCGACCGACGCCAGGTCCATCTCGGGCAGGGTGCGGCGCCCGAACACATACTCCTCGCGCCGGTCCATGAGCGCGGCCACCAGCAGTTCGCCGCATTCGCGGATGCCTTCGACTTTCAGCCGCATGAATTCCGAGCCGCGCTCGCCCAGCGCGTTGGCCGTAGCCAGGCGCTCCTCGTCGACCAGCTTCACGATGGCCTCGCGCACCGCGTCGCTGCGGATGCGGATGAAGCGCCACGGCTGCATCAGCCCCACGCTGGGTGCCTGGTGCGCCGCGCCAATCAGCCTGGCGAACAGCGCCTCGTCGATGGCGCCCGGCACGAAGTGGCGCACGTCGCGCCGCGCGGCGATGGCGCGGTAGACGGCGTCGATATCGCTCTGGATGAATTGGTCGGTCAAGGTGTTCTCGCAGGTTCGCGGCGGCGCCAGGGTGCGCCGCTTCGACCCGCATTATCCGGCAAGCGCGCTTACTTGAGCAAACGCGCGATGAAGGTCTGGATCAGTTCCGTGCTTTCGCTGGCCGCGCTCATATGCGGACAGTGCCCGATATTGTCGACATAGGCCAGCCAGCTCACCGGCAAGTGCTTGCGCATGTATTCACCCACTTCACGCGGGGCGATCATGTCGTCGGTGCTTTGCAGGATCAGCGTCGGCGTGTGCGAACGCGGCACGTCGGCGCGGTGGTCCGACAAGAAGGTGACGCGCGCGAAGTGGCGGGCGATCTCGGGATCGTTGCGGCAAAAGCTGGCGGTCAGCTCCTGCTGCAACTCAGGCCGGTCCGGCGCGCCCATGATCACCGGGCCCATGTTGGCGGCCCACTTCAGGTAGTTGTCGTGCATGAGGTCCAGCAGGGCGTCGATGTCTTCGCGGTTAAAGCCGCCGATGTAGTCGCCATCGTTGATGAAGCAGGGCGACGGGGCGACCATGACCTGGCCGGCGAACATGGCCGGCTCGCGGATCGCGGCCAGCATGCCGATCATGGCGCTGACCGAGTGGCCGATGAAGACCACCGGCGCGTTGGAAAATACGTGGATGATCTCGAGCAGGTCTTCCGCGTGGCGGTGCAAGCTGCCGTAGTCGAATTCGTTGTAGGCCGACAGGTCCGACTTGCCGCTGCCAACGAGGTCGTAGAGGATCGTCTTGTGGCGTTCGGTGAAGGCGGGCAGCATCTTGCGCCACATGTTCTGGTCGCAGCCGAAGCCGTGACCGAATACCAGGGTCGAGGGACCATTCCCGGAACAGTTCACGTTGTTGCGGTGCTCAATATCCATAGCGCATCCACCAGTGAGCCAGCCTGTGCTCCGATACCTGTCAGAGCGCGCTGTTGTCAGCCCATTCTAATCCTGTTAATGCAAGGGTTGTGTCTTTTGTATACCACGTGTGCGCCTATGCGGGATGGGTAGTGGCGCCGGCCCGTCACAGGGTGTGGCGCAACTCAAGCGTGAACGCGCGTCCCGGCATCGGCAGGTCGAAACGGATATTCCCGGGTGCGGCGCTCGGCTCGCGCACATCGCGGTCGAACAGGTTCGTCACCGAGGCGCGCAGCTGCCAGTTGCCGGACAGGCGTTCGCGCAGCACGCTGATGTCGGTCGTGGTGTAGTCGGCGATGGGCGCGCGCGCGTCGCCCGGCTCGCGGCGCCGGTCGGCCACGTGGTTGATGGTGGTGCCGATCTGCCACGACGGCGCCGGGCGCCAGTCGGCGCGCGCGAACAGGCGCCGCTGCGGCGCCAGCCCGGCATCCCTGCCACTGGCTTCATCGATGCTGCGCTGGTACGACATGCTGGCGGCGAGGCGCAGGGCGCGCAGCGGCGTCCAGGCGGTCTCGAACTCGAATCCGCGTCCGCTCTGGTCGCCCGTGTTGCGGAAGGTCTTGCCGGTGCCCGGATCGGCATTGGGCGCGGCCACGATGATGTCGCGCATGCGGTAGCGGAACAGATTGAGGCTGGTGCGCCAGTCGTTGGCCGGCTGCCACGACACGGCCAGTTCGCCGGTCTCGATGGTTTCCGGGTTGAGGTTCGGATTGCCCACGTTGACTGGATTGTTGATCGTGTACTGCTCGACGAAATGCGGCGCGCGGAAGGCGCGTCCGTAAATGGCCTTGATGATCACGTTGTACGCCGCGTCCCACACCAGCGCCGCGCGCGGATTGGTGGTGCCGCCGAAGTCCGAATAACGGTCGTGGCGCACGCCCGCGGTCAGGGTCCAGTCGTTGGCGATGCGCCACTCGTCCTGGACGAAGGCATACTGGATATCGCGCTTGTGCGGCGTCAGGTACACCAGCGCCGGATTGCCGGTGGCGTCCACCAGCGCCGGCAGGGGGCTGATGGTGGCGCCCACGCCCGGCACCAGCACGAAGCTGAAGTTCTTGGTCTCGGTGGCGCTGTACAGATCGTCGACGCGGTAGCCGGCGCCGATGCGGATACGGTGCGCATCGAAGCCGGTGTAGAAGGCCGACACGCTGGCGTTGTAATGGCGTTCGGCGTGGCCGGGATTGCCCACCACGCCGCCGGGCCAGGCGCCGCCGAAGGCGCCGGCCGGGAACAGGTGGTAGGCCGGCTCGCCGGGGCGGTTGTTGAGCGCATGGTAAGCCAGCGCCGCCGACAAGTCCCAGTGCGGCATGAAGCCCGCCTGGTGGTAGCCCAGGTCGAGGTAGGTGCGGGTTTCCGGTACGCGCGCCTCGGGGTCGAGCGCATCGGCCAGGCCGACGCCGACGCCCATCTCGCGCTTCTGGTAGGCGCCGCGCAGGCGCCAGTTGCCCCATTCGAGATCGGCGCGCGTGTCGAGCGCGCGCCGCCCGGCGCTGGCCGTGCCGGGTGCGCGCGAGGCGCGCGTGCCGAAGACGGTATCGAGGCCGCTCTGCAGATCCTGCTCGACGGCGCGCCTGGCGCCGTCGGTGCTGGCGCCGCGCAGATACAGCGCGGCGCGCAGCGGGCCCCAGGCGTGGCTGGACTGGACCCAGGCGTCGCGGCTCTTGAAGCTCCCCAGGCGCAGGCCCGATTCGATGCCGCGGATGTCGGCCGCGCTCTTGGTGACGACGTTGATCACGCCCGAAAAGGCATCGGCGCCGTACAGGGCCGAGCCGGGGCCGCGAATGACCTCGATGCGCGCCACGTTCTCGAGCGGCATGCCGCCCCAGGCCTGGCCGCGGTTGCCGGTAAAGACGGAGGTGATCGGCAAGCCGTTCACCAGCATCAGCACCTGCGGGTTGTAGCCGGTATGGATGCCACGGATGCTGTAGATCGGATTGAACGGCGCCGAGAAGCTCGATACGTGCAGGCCAGGCACGCTTTCCAGCACCTGATCGAGGTCGCTCGCACCCATGGCCGCGATGTCGGCGGCCGAGATGACCGAGGCCACGGCCGGCGCGCGCGCCAGCGGCTGCTGGCTGCCGGTGGCGATGGTGAGCACGGCGCGCTCGCCGTAAGTCAGCGCCAGTTCTTCTTCATCGGCGCTCTGCGCGATGGCCGCGCCGGGCCAGGCCAGCGCGATGGACAAGGCCACCAGTTGTGCGTTCGCGATCCGATTGACCATCCGCTTCCCCGACGCTGTTAAATGAGTCTCAAGATAACATGGGACCCATGCCGCATACAAATGCAAAAACGCCGCCCGCCAGTGAGCTGGGGGGCGGCGTCGACACTGGCGCGGCGAGGCTTACAGCTGCGCGGCGATCAGCTTGCCGAGGATGGCGATGCCTTCACGGATACGCTCCGGCGGCACGGTCACGAAGGACAGGCGCAGGGTGTTCGTTTCGGCTTCGTTGGCATAGAACGGCGCGCCCGGTACGAACGCCACCTTGGCTGCGATGGCCTGGTCGAGCAGCTTCATGGCGTCGATATGCTTGGGCAGGGTCACCCAGATGAACATGCCGCCTTCGGGCTTGGTCCAGGTCACGCTGGACGGGAAGAATTCGGCGATCGCGTCCAGCATCGCCTGGCACTGGTTGGCGTACAGCGCGCGGATGGTCGGGATGTGCTGGTCGAGGAAGCCATCCTTGACCACTTCGTAGACCACCATCTGGGTCAGCTGCGCGGTGTGCAGGTCGGCGGCTTGCTTGGCCAGTTCCAGGCGGCGCACCAGCGGCAGCGGCGCGACCACGTAGCCCAGGCGGATGCCGGGCGTGAGCACTTTCGAGAACGATCCCATGTAGATGACGCCGTCCGGGTTCATGTTCAGCATCTTGGGGAACGGCTCGCCCTTGTAGCTCAGCGCGCCGTACGGATCATCCTCGATCAGGGGCAGGCCGAGGCGGGCGCAGGTTTCGACCAGTTCCTGGCGGCGCTCGATGGACAGGCTGCGGCCGGTCGGGTTCTGGAAGTTCGGCAGCGCGTACAGCAGGCGCGCGCCTTCGGCCACGGCCGCGATCGAGGACGGCACCAGGCCATGCTCGTCTGTTGCGACCGACTTGAATTCGGGACGGTAGACCGAGAACGCTTGCAGCGCGCCCAGGTAGCTCGGCGTTTCGACCAGCACGCGGCTGCCTTCGTCGATCAGCACCTTGCCCAGCAGGTCGAGCGCCTGCTGCGAGCCGGAAGTCATCAAGACTTGTTCGGGGAGGATCTTGCAGGTGGTGGTGGAGAGCGAATTGGCGATCCACTCGCGCAGCAGCGGGTAGCCGTCGGTCGGGCCGTACTGCAGCGCCACTTTACCGTTTTCGGACAGGACCTTGTCGAAGGCCGCCTTCATGTGTTCGACCGGGAACGTGGCGGGCGAAGGCAGGCCGCCGGCGAAGGAGATGATCTCCGGACGCTGGGTGATCTTCAGGATTTCGCGGATGAACGAACTCTGAAGCTGGCTGGCGCGCTCGGAAAAACGCCACTCGATGGGGTTTGGATTTTCGATTTTCATACTGGTCTCACAGTCAAGGCGGCCGGGTTCGCACTGGGCCGATTATAGAGCACGCTGGGTAAGCGGCTGGAAAGACGCCGCCGGATAAGCAGCGTCCGGGATGTTGATGAAGCTTTAAGCGACTTCGACAATCATTTCAATTTCCACGCAGGCGCCGCGCGGGTTCTGGGCCACGCCGAAGGCCGAGCGGGCATGCTTGCCAGCATCGCCGAATACCTCGCCCAGCAGTTCCGAGGCGCCATTGGTGACGATGTGCTGGTCGGTGAAGCCAGGCGTCGAATTGACCAGGCTCATCAGTTTAACCACGCGCTTGACACGGCCCAGGTCGCCGCCGCAGGCTTCCTGGAGCGTGCCCATCAGATCGATGGCAATCGCGCGCGCGGCGGCGGTGCCCTGTTCGGTGGTGATTTCCTTGCCCAGCTGGCCGGCGTTCACGGAGCCATCGGCGTTCTTCGCGATGTGTCCGGAAATAAACACCAGATTCCCTGTTTGCACGTACATCACATACGCGGCGACGGGAGCGGCAGGCGGGCTGAGGGTGATATTGAGCGATTTCAGTTTGTCGTACACGGTCATGGCGGATCCTCGAGGCGGGTAGAAAGAACAAGGCAGTATTGTACGTCGGGCACGACCGGCTGCCCACCGGAATCGCGCCCTGCCGACAACTTGTCAGACCGCAGGGCAGACTCCGATAAACGAACTTCTAAAACCCCTACAACCGGGGTCTGACCTCTGACTTGAAACATTTTCCTTTAGTCAATATAAATCGTTTTCGGCCGGAATCAATTTTGACGCATCCCGGGCATCTCGACCCTGTTCGCCCAAGAAAATGTGCTTAACCGGGGTTGAGCAACAAAAAAGTTGCGAGTCAGAGCTCTGACCCCGGTTAAGCAATAAAAAAGTTTCGAATCAGAGGTCAGACCCCGGTGGGCGGTGTTAGCGCTTGATTTGCATGCGGCGGCCAATCGCGACCACGGCGATCACTGCCAGCGCGAAGCCGATGTTGGCCGCTGCCAGCGGTTCGCCCAGCAGCACCCAGGCGCCCGCCAATGTCATGAACGGTTGCAGCAGTTGCACTTGCCCCACCCGGGCAATGCCGCCGCGCGCCATGCCGCGATACCAGAAGAAAAAGCCGATGAACATCGAGAACACGGACACATACGCAAAGCCAATCCACGCCCCTGCGCCGGCCTCAGCCATCCGGTCCAGGTGCGGCCATGCCAGCCATACCACCAGCGGCAACACCAGCGGCACCGACAAGACCAGCGCCCAGCTGATCACTTGTTGTCCGCCCATGCTGCGCGCCAGCTTTCCACCCTCGGCGTAGCCCACCGCCGCCGCCGCCACGGCGCCAAACATCAGCAGGTCGGCCTGATGGAAGCTGCCGCCGCTCTGGCGCAGCGCGAAGCCGATGACGATGCCCGAGCCCGCCAGCGCGGTCAGCCAGAAACCCAGCGATGGCCTTTCGTTGCCGCGCAGCGCGGAAACGAGCGCGGTAGCCAGTGGCAAAATACCAACCAGTACCGCGCCGTGAGAAGCCGGCAGGCTGCGCAAGGCAATCGAGGTCAGCCACGGGAAGCCGATCACGCAGCCGAGCGAGACCATCGCCAGCGGCCACAGCGCCGACCTCGGCGGCAGCGCCGCGCGCTTCCATATCAGCCAGATGCCCGCCAGCAGCGCCGCCACCAAGGCCCGCCCCAGCGCCACGAACACCGGTTCCAGCCCGGCCACCGCCATCCGCGTGAACGGCAAGGTCAGGCTGAACATGGCCACCCCAACCAGCCCCAGCAGCATGCCGGCGCTCTCGTCGGACATGCCCCGCCGGGATAGGCCCAGCCGGGATAGGCCCCGCCGGGATAGGCCCAGCCGGGATAGGCCCCGCCGGGATAGGCCCAGCCGGGATAGGCCCCGCCGGGATAGGCCCGGCCGGGATAGGCCCCGCCGGGATAGGCCCAGCCGGGATAGGCCCGGCCGCACCGCACCGGTCACCGCACTCGTCGATATCGTCGCCATGCTCAAGGCCCTTGCAGGATGTGACGGAACAGCTCGGCGTCGACATTGCCGCCGGTCAACGGCAGCCCGATCTTCTTGCCACGGATTAAGGCGCTGTCCTTGATCTGCATGGCCGCCGCCAGCGCCGCCGCACCGGCGCCTTCGGCCAGGTTGTGGGTGCAGCGGTAGTACAGGCGCATGGCGCGCGCCACTTCGTCGTCGGTCACGGCCAGCACGTCGTCGGCGCATTCGAGCACCGCCACCAGCGAGGCCGCATCGGGCACGCGGCAGGCCAGTCCGTCGGCCACCACGGTGCTGACCGCCGCTTCGATGCTGCGCCCGGCCCGGAACGAGAGCTGGTAGGCCGGCGCATGGCTCGACACCACGCCGATAATCCGGGTCTTGACGCCCAGCGCGTGGCGCGCCGCGATCGCGCCGCAGATGCCCGAGCCCTGGCCGATCGGCACCAGCACCAGGTCCAGGTCGGGCTGGGCGCGGAACAGTTCGAGCCAGCCGCTGGCCACGCCCGCCACCAGATCCTCGTGATACGAGGGCACCATGTGCAGCCCTTCGTCACGCATCAGTGCCAGCGCATGTTCGCGGCTTGCCTGGAAGTCGTCGCCATGTTCGATGACCCGCGCGCCCAGTGCGCGCATGCAGGCATTCTTTTCCACGCTGTTCCCGTGCGGGACCACCACCGTCACCTGCAATCCCTCGCGCGCGCCGCTGAAGGCGATCGCCTGGCCGTGATTGCCACGGGTCGGGGCGATGATGCCGCGCACCTCGGGCGCGCGCCGCACTAGCGCGCCGAGGTAGACCACCGCGCCGCGCGCCTTGAAGGTGCCCAGCGGCGTGTGGTTTTCGTGCTTGACCCAGACCTCGGTGCCGACCGCTTCATTCAATAACGGCCACGAATACTGCGGCGTGGGCGGCATGGCGTGGTAGACGAGGGCGGCGGCGGCATCAAGTTCGGCGAGGTCGGGCAGGTACATGGCTGGCTTTCAAGGAGTGGAGCTGGAAGGTCGATGGGTGTATCCTAGACGAGAAAACCAGTACAGTACAAATACACTTTACCAATTAATTACGCATACTGTGACGGTGTCATGACCAATACAAGCAATCCCGCCATCGGCCTGCTCACGCGCGGCTCGGGCGAAACCCTGATCGACCAGATCGTGCGCTCGGTATCGAGCCGGATCGACGACAAGCTGCTGCGCAGCGGCGCGCGCATGCCGTCGATCCGCCAGTTCGCCGCCACCCACGGGGTGTCGTGCTTCACGGTGGTGGCCAGCTACGACAAACTGGTGGCCAAGGGTTACGTGGAGTCGCGCCGCGGCGCCGGTTTTTTCGTGCGCGAACGCTCGCCCCTGAACGCCGGCGAACGCTCCATGCCTGATGCGCCGCCGGCGCCGCTGGAAGCCAAGCCGCTCGACGTGGTCTGGCTGATCCGGAATATGTTCCGCCCCGCGCCGTCGCAGCGCGTGCCCGGTTCCGGCGTGCTGCCGCCCGAATGGCTCGATGGCCCGATGATCGCCAACGCCCTGCGCGCGGTCAGCCGCCAGAGCGGCGCGCTGCTGGTCAATTACGGCGTGCCGCAGGGTTTCCTGCCGCTGCGCCAGCAGCTCCAGCTGAAACTGGCCGAACTGGAAATCGACGCCGCCCCCGAGCAGATCGTCACCACGGTCGGCGTGACCCAGGCGCTGGACCTGGTGGCGCGCGAATTCACCCGCCCGGGCGACACCATTTTCGTGGACGATCCGGCCTGGTTCCTGATGTTCGGCGCGTTCGCGGCGATGGGCCTGAAAGTGGTCGGCATTCCGCGCCTGGCCGACGGTCCCGACATCGCCCGCCTGGCCGCGATGGCGGCGCTGCACAAGCCCAAGCTGTATGTGATCAATTCGGTGCTGCACAACCCCACTTCCACCTCGCTGTCGGCGGCCAAGGCGTTCCAGGTGCTGCGCATCGCCGGGGAACACGGCTTTACCATCGTCGAAGACGATATCTACTGCGACCTGCATCCCGGCAGCGCGGTGCAGCCGGCCACGCGCATGGCGGCGCTCGACCAGCTCGACAGGGTGATTTACCTTGGCGGCTTTTCCAAGTCGCTGGCGGCCAACCTGCGGGTCGGCTTCATCGCTACCTCTCCCGAGTGGGCCCAGCGCCTGTGCGACCGCAAGATGCTGGCCACCCTCACCACCAGCGACATCGGCGAACGGGTGGTGTACAAGGTGCTCTCGGAGGGCTTGTACCGCAAGCACGTGGACCGCCTGCGCGGACGGCTCGACGCGGTGCGCGCACGCACCGTGCGCCAGATGGAAAAAGTGGGCTTGAAGGTCGACGTGGCGCCGCCGGCCGGCCTGTTCGTCTGGACCGACACCGGCATCGACACCAGCGCCCTGGCCGAACGCGCCATGGCCGACGGCCTGCTGCTGGCCCCGGGCGCCCTGTTTTCGCCCAGCCAGCTGCCCTCGACCCGGATGCGCATGAACGTATCGACCTCGCAGGAACCGGGCGTGTGGGAGTTCCTGGCCCGGGAGCTCGGGCGCTGAGCTTGCGGGCCTTGAAATCGCTTAAAACACCCCCATTTCTCTCCAATCCGTTCAACCCGTCATACACGAGGACTAAAAATGGCTGTCGCCGAAAAAGAAACCCTTGGTTTTCAAGCAGAAGTAAAACAGTTACTGCAACTGATGATCCACTCCCTGTATTCGAACAAGGAGATCTTCCTGCGCGAGCTCATTTCAAACGCGTCCGACGCGGCCGACAAGCTGCGCTTCGAGGCGATCAATAACGATGCTTTGTACGGTAACGACCACGAACTGAAAATCCGTGTCGCCTTCAACAAGGAAGCGCGCACGGTCACCATTTCCGACAACGGCATCGGCATGAGCCGCGAGGAAGTCATTTCGCACCTGGGCACCATCGCCAAGTCGGGCACCAAGGAATTCTTCGGCAAGCTCTCCGGCGACCAGCAGGCCGACGCGGCCCTGATCGGCCAGTTCGGCGTGGGCTTTTACTCGGGCTTCATCGTGGCCGACAAGATCACGGTCGAAACCCGCCGCGCCGGCGCCGACGCTTCCGAAGGCGTGCGCTGGGAGTCGGCGGGCGAGGGCGATTACAGCGTCGAAGCGATCGAGAAAACGGCGCGCGGCTCCGACATCATCCTGCACCTGCGCGAAGGCGAGGACGAGCTGCTGTCGAGCTGGAAGCTGAAATCGATCATCCGCAAGTACTCGGACCATATTTCGCTGCCGATCGTGATGCAAAAGGACGAGTGGGACGCCGAGAAGAGCGAGACGGTGCTCAAGGATGAAGTCGAAACGGTCAACCAGGCCAGCGCGCTGTGGGCCCGCAACAAGGCTGACATCACGCCCGAGCAGTACGAGGAATTCTACAAGCACGTCTCGCACGACTTCCAGTCCCCGCTGACGCACACCCACAACCGGGTCGAGGGCCGCAGCGAGTACACGCAGCTGCTGTACGTGCCGAGCCACGCTCCGTTCGACCTGTGGGACCGCAACAAGCGCGGCGGCATCAAGCTGTACGTCAAGCGCGTGTTCATCATGGACGATGCCGAGCAGCTGATGCCGGCCTACCTGCGCTTCATCAAGGGCGTGATCGACTCGAACGACCTGCCGCTGAACGTCTCGCGCGAGATCCTGCAGGAGTCGCGCGACGTGAAAGTGATCCGCGAAGGCTCGACCAAGCGCGTGCTGGGCATGCTGGAAGAACTGGCCAACGCCGACGAGCAGGAAAAGAAGGACAAGTACACGACCTTCTGGACCGAATTCGGCCAGGTGCTCAAGGAAGGCATCGGCGAGGACGCCGGCAACAAGGACCGCATCGCCAAGCTGCTGCGCTTCGCTTCGACCGCCAACGACAACGCCGACCAGAATACCTCGCTGGCCGACTACATCGCGCGCATGAAGGAAGGCCAGGAGAAGATGTATTACGTGGCAGGCGACAGCTATACCGCTGCCAAGAACAGCCCGCACCTCGAAATCTTCCGCAAGAAGGGCGTTGAAGTGCTGTTGATGACGGACCGCGTCGACGAATGGATGCTGTCGTTCCTGACCGAGTTCGAAGGCAAGGAGCTGGTGTCGGTGGCCAAGGGTGGCCTGGATCTGGGCGGCCTGGAAGACGAAGCCGAGAAGAAGGAACACGAACAGACCGAGACCTCGTACAAGGAACTGGTCGAGCGCATGAAGGCGGCGCTGGGCGAGAAGGCCAAGGATGTGCGCGTGACGTTCCGCCTGACCGATTCGCCGGCCTGCCTGGTGGCCGACGAGAACGAGCTGTCTGGGAATCTGCTGCGCATGTTGAAGGCGGCGGGGCAGAGTGCGCCGGAATCGAAGCCGATCCTGGAGATCAACCCGAACCACCCGCTGGTGACGCGCCTGAAGAATGAAGACGCGGCCAGCACCCAGTTCGGCGACTGGGCGCACATCTTGTTCGATCAGGCTTTGCTGGCTGAAGGCGGTTCGCTGAGCGATCCGGCGACGTTCGTGAAGCGCTTGAATGAGATGCTGCTGGCTGGGACGAAGTAAGCGTCGTTAGTACCACGTCGTTCCCGCGCCAAGGCGGGAACGACGGTTTTGAGGGTAGCGATTGTCAGTTCGCGTTCGCCGTCACCTTCACCTTCACCTTCACCTTTATTCCGACACCTGCCGGCACAACTCCCCCAGCAGCTTTTCCCCTTCCGGCCAGTCCCCATACCCGCTATCCCCATTGATATGCCCCGCGTCGCCAATCTCGACGAAGCGGCTGCCCCACGCCTGGGCAAACGCGCGCGCGCGTTCGATCGACACATAGGGATCGTTGGTGCTGGCCACCACAATGCTCGGAAAAGGCAGCTTGTTCAGCTGCATCGGCGCAAACCCCACCGCTTCGGACGGAAACGCAGCGCTTTCCGCATCGGCCGGCGCCACCAGGAACGCGCCGCTGATACTGAGCGCCGACTCCGAGCGCGCCCAATGCGCCACCAGCCCGCACGACAAACTGTGCGCCACCAGGATCGGCGGCCCTTCGCTCATGGCGATCGCCGCATCGACTTCATCGACCCATTCCTGGCGGTCGGGGTTATTCCAGTCGCGGTGCGCGACACGCTTCCATGCCGGGTTGCGCTGCTCCCAGTGCGTTTGCCAGTGCGACGGGCCCGAGTTCCAGATCCCCGCCAAAGTCAGTACATCGCAATCCATTACCCCTCCGTCGTTAACAAGTCGATAGACGATTGTACGACCAAAGTGAATTGCGCCTGCGGCGCCCGGTGCGTCAGAAGGTGAGGGTCAGCGTTCCGTGGAATGGCACGGCCATCCAGCGCGCGCTCAAGTCCAGCGCGCCCTGGTACAGCAGCCGCTCGGCATCGATGCCGGCCAGGTTGAAGGGCGCCCGCTCGCGCGCCAGGCACGCCATGCGCACCGCTTCGGCGAAGTCGGCATCGTCGAACTGGCCGCTCCAGAGCTGGGTCTGGAGCGCTTCGAGCACCGCTTCGACCTGGATCGCTTCGGTGTCGACTTGCAGGCCGGCCGGGTCGTGCGCCATCTCCATGGCAAAGCTGGCTTCGGCACCGCGCGCCACCAAGCCGGTAAAGCCGTTGCGCAGGCCAGGCGTGGACTCCACCACATAGTGGACCAGGTCATGCGGCAAGATGCCCTGGCGCGGCATCGCGGTCTGGGTACTGCTGCCGTCGTCGCGCAGGTAGCGCAAGCGGTCGAGTTTGTCGGATTTGCCGAGTTTTTCCGCAATCAGTTGCATCGTTAAACGCGCAAGTCGTACCTGCTTCGGGCGCAGTGAAGTCGACAATGGTAGCAGTCGATGGCTTGCAACGGCACGATAATTTACACGTATTGCAACGTGCCGCCGCAAGCATGCGCTAGCGCGCCTGTCCGGATTACTGCGCGCCCTTGCTCACCTTGATCCAGTTCAGGTTCCAGCCGCCTTGTTTGGCGTAGACGCCGAACGAATGGCTGCCGGCATTGAGCGTGACGGTTTTCTTGACCGATGCCCAGGTTTGCCAGCCGCCCGTGGCCGGAACCGCGACTGTCGCGTAGGTCGGCTTGCCGCCGGCTTCCTCGAAACTCAGTTCACCGCCGCCCACGCTGGCGACCCGGAATTCGATGGTGTAGGTGCCGGTGTCGGGAATCGTGACGGGCGCGTTGGTGTAGGACATCCAGTCGCCGGTATCGATATGGCTCGCGTTCCTGCCGCCGCCGGCGTCGGTGGTCTGCTCCGACTCCACGCCGCTCATGGCTGCATGGTCCTCGGCCTGGATCAGCGCGATCTGCCCGCCCGAGCCGGCCGCGGCGATGCTGATCCAGTTCAGGTTAAAGCCGCCGGCCTTGGCCGCGAAGCCGATCGATTGCTTGCCGGCGGGGAGCTGCACGTCGTGCGAAATGGTGTTCCAGGTCTGCCAGCCGCCGGTCGCCGCCACCGCTTTGGTACCGAATACCGGGCTGCCGCCGGCCCGTTCCAGGCTGATGTTGCCGCCACCGCTGGCGCTGGCCACGCGGTAGGAAACCGTGTACAGGCCGGCGGCCGGCACGTCGACCGTGTAGTTCATCCAGTCGCCGCTGTCGATGTAGCCGACATTCTGGCCGCCGCCGGCGTCGCTGGTGGTTTCAAGCTGCACGCCGCTCATCTGGCAATAGGCTTCGGCCTGGATCGTGGCCGGTACCGTGGCCGTGGTGCAGCCGGTGTCGGACGACGACGGCCAGTTGCGCACCGTTTCGCGGGCTTGCTTGCCCGATTCGGTCAAGTCCCAGTTGGCCCAGCCGCCGGTGGAGCTGGCGCCGGGCACCAGGCTGGCCGAGCCCTCCCTGGCGTCGTCCAGCGCCCAGTTGGCGTTGCTGATGTTGTGCTTCTTCATGAAGTCGATCCAGGCATTGGTCTCGGGGTAGTTCACGCCGCCGTTGCCGTCGGCGTTGACCGAACCCCATTCGGTCACGAACAGGGCCAGGCCGTTGTTCATGGCGGTGCTGGCCTTGTCGCGCAGGTACTGGGTGTGGGTGCCGGCGTAGAAGTGCAGGGTGTAGGCGATGTTGGAAAATCCGGTGATCGGGTTGCGCGAGGCAATGTCGGCGTCTTGCGACCAGTGCGGCGAGCCGACGATGATCAGGTTGTCCGGGTCGATCGCGCGGATCGCCGCGATCACCGCTTGCGCGTACGGCTTGACGTTGGCGTCCCAGGTCACGTCGTCCTTCGGCTCGTTGTAGATCTCGTAGATGACGTGCTTGTTGTGGCCGTAGGTGCGCGCCATCTCCTGGAAAAAGGCGATCGCTTCGTTTTGGTGGCGGAAGGCGTAGTGCGAGTGCCAATCGATGATGACGTACATGTCCTTGGCGATGGCGGCGTCCACCACGGCCTTGACGCGCGCCTTGTTCGCGGCCGGGAACTGGAGGTAGCCCCCTTGGTCTTCCACGCCCATGGCGGCGCGCACCAGTTTGGCCTTCCAGTCGTCCTTGAGCCAGCCCACCGCGCCGGCGTTGTAGAAGCGCTCTCCGGGCCAGCCGGTGTTGGACCAGTACAGGCTGCTGCCGCTGATGCTGCCCGGTTTGCCGCCGACCAGCACCTGGTTGCCGCTGACCGAGAGGGCCGGCACGTCAGCCAGCGCGGCGCCGGCGCACAGCGACAAGGCCAGGGCGATGAGGGTGGTGCGGAAAGTCGGACGGGATGCTGCTGCGTTGCTAAGGGTCATGCTCATCGCTGTTGTCTCCTGAGTGGATGTCTGTGAGCGAGGGGCGACGCGCCAGTGGCGGGTTCAGGCTTGCTGCCATCTCGGTGCTGCGTGCGGCGCGCGCTGGCGCCTGGCGTCCCCGAATAGGTTTGAAATCGTTTTCAGGTGACTGTGTGGCATTTGACATCACACCCTTGGCGAAGTCAATGGAAACCTTTCCGTTTTGCGGCCTGGAAGAAACACTGACTTACTGCAAGTATTGGGATTTCCTGCCAGCGGCAGGCACAAGGAATGCCATCAGGCAAATTTTTGGACTAGAATTCGCGCATTGGAATGATCTTGCCGTTCAGTTTGAGCAGCTCACATTCCGGAGCCGGCACGGTGCCGGGTTCAAACATTAGAAAGCTTGAGCGTGATCAAAAAATTGTTCCAAGTGGGCGCAGTGCTGCTGACTTCACTCGCCGCCGTCACTGGCTGGGCCCAGGACGCGAGTGGCGGATTCCGTCGAGTGGCCGTGATCGCCTGCAACCCACCCGGGTGGACCGATGAAGCCCGGCGCTATGAACTGGAGGGAACGACGGTTCTGCAGTACGACGTCGGCGACGACGGGCGGCCCTCATCCGTTCGGGTGACGCGCGGCAGTGGCTGGAAAGTCCTCGATCACATGGCCATCCGTGACATTGAAAGCTGCCGCTTCGAGCAGACCTCCGACCCGCAAGTCGTCCGTGCCGGATTGATGGTGGCTTATGAGTGGAAGCTGGCCGACAATGGGCAAACGCCAGAACCGGCCGCGCTGGTGGCTGGCAGCTGCCAGGCGTCGAAGTCGCCGTATTTTGGCGCCTTCCTGCCCGTCACAGGCAAGCTCGTTCGTCGGGCTGATGGCATTGCGGTGCGCTTTCTTCTTGATGAAGCAGGCAATACCTTCGGTATGAAAACCGAGGAAACCGACCCTGCCGCCGTGAGCGCGGCAAGCGCATTCATACAGTCTTGCCGCTTTACGCCAGCCACGCTCGATGGCAAGCCGGCACGCGGCAATTTGTACGGCTGGCTCATCGTGAAATAGCCGTATGGGGGAGGAGGACCTGCCCGCCGCGCGTGAGCGACTTACAGGGCCGTGCGCAGGGCGAACAGCTCGGGAAACAGCACCACATCGAGCATCTTGCGCAGGTAGCTCACGCCGGCCGTGCCGCCGGTGCCGGTCTTGAAGCCGATGATGCGCTCGACCGTCGTCACGTGGCGGAAGCGCCAGAAGCGGAACGCCGTCTCCAGGTCGACCAGCTTTTCGGCCAGTTCGTACAAGGCCCAGTGCTGCGACGGTTCCTGGTACACGGCCAGCCAGGCCGCCTTGACCGATTCGTCGGCCGTCGTCGGCAGGGTCCAGTCGGCGTTCAGGCGTTCGGGCGCGATGGCAAAGCCGCTGCGCGCCAGCAGCATGACCGCTTCGTCGTACACCGATGGCGCGCGCAGCTCGCGCTCGAGCACGGCGTGGGCCGCCGGGACTGTTTCGTGGACGCCCAGCAGGGCGGCATTCTTGTTCCCGAGCAGGAATTCAAGTTCGCGGTACTGGTGCGACTGGAAGCCCGAGGAGGCGCCCAGAAACGGGCGGATGGCGGTGTATTCGGGCGGCGTCATGGTGGCCAGCACGTCCCAGGCGTGCACCAGCTGGTCCATGATGCGCGCCACCCGCGCCAGCATCTTGAAGGCGGGCGCCAGTTCGCCGGCGCGCAGGTTCACGCGCACGGCCTGCAGTTCGTGCAGCATCAGCTTGAGCCATAGTTCGCTGGTCTGGTGCTGCACGATGAACAGCATTTCATTGTGGTTGGGCGAGCGCGGATGCTGGGCATTGAGGATCTGGTCGAGCCCCAGGTAATCGCCGTAGCTCATCGCTTCGCTGAAATCCATCTTGGCCCCGTGCCATTGGGCCGGGCATTTTGCTTCATCGGACATGATTGCACTTTCAGGTAACTGGGTCAGGTAACTGCGCCGCGGCTGGCGGCGATATCGTAGGCTTGGTCGTCGAGGATCTGGCGCAGGATCTCGACCGCATCCCACACATCGGCGAAGCTGGTGTACAGCGGCGTGAAGCCGAAGCGCATGATGGCCGGCTCGCGGTAGTCGCCGATCACGCCGCGCGCGATCAGCGCCTGCATCACCGCGTAGCCGTGCGGGTGGGTGAAGCTGACCTGGCTGCCGCGCCGGGCGTGCTCGCGCGGGGTGGCAAGGTCCAGCGGATGGCTGGCGCAGCGCGCTTCCACCAGGGCGATGAAGGCATCGGTCAGGGCCAGCGACTTGGCGCGGATGGCTTGCATGTCGGTTTGCTCGAAGATCTCCAGCCCGCATTCGACCAGGGTAAGCGAGACGATCGGCTGGGTGCCGCACAGCGCGCGCCCGATGCCGGCGGCCGGCGCGAATTCGGGCACCATGGCGAAGGGATTGGCGTGGCCCCACCAGCCCGACAGCGGCTGGGTGAAGGCTTGCTGGTGGCGTTCGGGCACCCAGATGAAGGCTGGCGCGCCGGGGCCGCCGTTGAGGTACTTATAGGTGCAGCCGACGGCCAGGTCGGCGCCGTCGCGTTGCAGGTCGACTGGCACGGCGCCGGCCGAGTGGGCCAGGTCCCACAGGATCAGCGCGCCTTGTTCGTGCGCGTGGCGGCTCATGGCGCCCATGTCGTGCTGGTAGCCGGTGCGGTAGTTGACGTGGGTGAGCATGACCACGGCGCAGTCGGCGCCAATGGCGGCGGGCAGCTGGTCCACCGAGTCGACCAGGCGCAGCTGGTAGCCGCGGTCGAGCCAGCTGGTCAGGCCCTGGGCCATATACAGGTCGGTGGGGAAGTTGCCGCGCTCGGTGACGATGATCTTGCGCTGCGGCGCGCCCGACTGCATGTGGAGGGCGGCAGCGAGCGCCTTGAACAGGTTGAGCGAAGTGGTGTCGTTGACCACCACTTCACCGGGGCGCGCGCCGATCAGCGGGGCCAGGCGGTCGCCAAGGCGCTTGGGCAGGTCGAACCAGCCGGCCGTGTTCCAGCTGCGGATCAGGTCCTGGCCCCATTCGCGCGCGATGACGTCCTGGGCGCGGGAGAGCGCCGCGCGCGGACGGGCGCCCAGCGAGTTGCCGTCGAGGTAGATCACGCCGTCCGGCAGGTCGAAATGCTGGCGCAAGGGGGCCAGGGCGTCGCCGGCGTCGAGGGCAAGGCAGTCGTTACGGTTCATCGTTCACCTTAAAAATACTTTAGGCTTCATCTAATTTGAGCCAATGCGGGAGTGTAGCAAGAAAATTAAGGGGGGAGGAGGGGGGGGCTGTCACTGTTGCCAGCGCCGTCGTTCCGCCAGTCCCCGTCGGGCGAAAAAATATGTTCACATCCCCCTCAAGTTCCCCCGCCCACCCGCCGTAAAAGACTCGGACACGCGGGACTTTAAAAATCTTTTCAGATTTTTCGAAATTATTTTCAAAAAACCCTCAAGTTCTCCAAAAGTTTGACGTAACCGGTACAAGACGACAGAAATACAACGTCGACGGGTCTGCTGCAGCGCGCCCCGCAATTCAATTTTCCGCCCCGGTTTCATAGGGGCGCGACCATGATCCGGCAGGGTTCGTAGGACGAACACCTACGGACTCGCCTCATCTGTACCTCACCCAAAATACAGGCGCGCGCCTATTCTCGTATTGTTGCTGTACAGTCAGAATCTATCTCACTGGCAATACGAACACAGCGCCAGATTTCAACGGATTGAAGGAGACGGAAAATGACTGCGAACGACATGATGGCTGAAATTCGTGATGCGAACCTGAGCTACCTGATGCTCGCCCAGCAGATGATCCGCGCCGACAAAGTGACCGCGATCTTCCGTCTCGGGATTTCGGCGGATATCGCCGAGCTGATCGAAAACATGAGCAATTCCCAGATCCTGAAGCTGGCCGGCGGCAACATGATGCTCGCGCGCTTCCGTTTCGACGACAGTGCTATTCTGTCGATGTTGACCAACAATAGCAAAGACCGTGTTCTCGCCCAGTCCCACGCCGCCATCCTGATGGCCGGCCAGGCTGTCGAAGAAATCGTTTAACGCCCGTTGGCTTTTTTGCAGCCATCGCCGCTGAAAACAGCAACGCCGGGAGTCTTCATGTCCAAGAAAAGCGTCGTATCGGAAGCCCAGGAAATCCAGCTGGCGATCGAATTGATTCACCTTGGCGCCCGCCTGCAACTGCTCGAAACCGAGGTCTCGCTCTCGCGCGAACGCTTGCTCAAGCTGTACAAGGAACTCAAGGGCGTCTCGCCGCCGAAGGGCATGCTGCCTTTTTCGACCGACTGGTTCCTCACCTGGCAGCCGAATATCCACTCCTCGCTGTTCATCAATATCCATAAATTCCTCACCGACCACGCCGGCGCCAGCGGCATCGAAGCGGTCATGAAGGCGTACAAGCTGTACCTCGAACAAATGCCGCCCGAGCCCGGGGTCGAGCCGCTGCTGTCGCTGACGCGCGCGTGGACCCTGGTGCGCTTTTTCCAGAGCAAAATGCTGGCCATGGCCCCGTGCGACAAGTGCCAGGGCAAGTTCGTGGTCGATTGCCTCGACCTGAACCACGCTTACCAGTGCGGCCTGTGCAATATGCCTTCGCGCGCCGGCAAGACCAAGAAGGTCAAGGATGCCAAGGATGCCAAGGATGCCAAGGACGCGAGCGATGCCAGGGACGCGCACGCCGCCGCCGCGCTCCTGAACGCGTGACCGGCCCCGGCCACGTTGTGCGCGGCAAGGCCGAAGGGCAGGGCGCAAGTCTTGCCCTTCGCCGCATCTGGCGCGCGCCCGCAGTGCAGGCACTGGTGCTGCAATGCGCCGCCTGTCCGCTGACCCTGGTCGTGGTATTCCTGCTGGCGCGCGCCGGCGCCAGCATGTCGTATGCCGACGCGGCCCTGGTCCAGGGCATCCTGGCTTGCGCCCTCACGCGCCTGCGCGGCCTGGCCGTGTGGTGGCTCGGCATCCAGCTGGTGTTTCCACTGGCACTGATGGGCACCCACCGCCTGCAAATTCCGCCGCTGCTGTTTCTCGGCATCTTCCTGTTCCTGCTGGCGCTGTACTGGTCGACCTTCCGCACCCAGGTGCCGTACTACCCGTCCGGCAAATGGGTGTGGAATGAAGTCGACCAACTGCTGCCGAACGACAGGCCGCTGCTGGTGGTCGATATCGGCAGCGGCCTGGGCGGGTTTACGATGGAGATGGCGCGGCGCCGCCCGGCCTCGCAATTCGTGGGCATCGAGCTGGCGCCGCTGCCGTGGCTGCTCAGCTGGCTGCGCGCGCGCCTCACCGGCAGCCGTGCCCGTTTCGTGCGTGGCGATTACGACAATCTTGATCTGAGTAACTACGACGCGGTGTTCGCTTATCTGTCGCCGGCGGCCATGAGCGCCCTATGGAACAAGGCCTCGCGCGAGATGCGTCCGGGCGCGATGTTGCTCAGTTATGAGTTTCTGATAACGGAAAAAACACCGGATATTATTCTTATGCCTACAGGGCGTGGCGCGCCTCTGTACGGATGGCACTTTTAGGAGACAACCGGGAGGGTTTTCCTTGCCGCTCGGGCCATCTCACGCTATTGTAGTTCCGTATGTAAATTAAATGAATCGAGCTTTTTAAAGATCCGCCAGCATAAATTGCCATTCATATACTGGCGTTGTTATCTTTAAAACGTCGGGCGCTGCCCGAGCTCTTTCCACCTTGGGAGTCAGCGCACTTTGTTAGTCATACTCGGATACATCATCGTTTGCGGGTCGGTCTTCGGTGGCTTTGCCGCCAGTGGCGGCCACCTCGCGTCGCTGTTCCAGCCGCTCGAACTGGTGATGATCGGCGGTGCGGCTCTGGGCGCTTTCTTTGTCGGCAATAATGGCAAATCGATCAAGGCCACGCTCAAGGCGGTGCCCGCCCTGTTCAAGGGCTCGCGTTATACCAAGGACCTGTATATGGAAATGATGTCGCTGCTGTTCGACGTCCTTTCCAAAGTGCGCAAGGAAGGCTTGATGTCGATCGAAGGCGATATCGAAAACCCGGAACAAAGCCCGGTATTTTCAAAATATCCCGGCGTGCTGTCCGATCACCATATTGTTGAATTCATGACCGATTATCTACGGCTGATGGTATCGGGAAATATGGACGCTTTCCAGATTGAAAATCTGATGGATAACGAAATTGAAACGCACCACCACGAAGGCGCGGTGCCGGCGCATTGCATCGCCAAGCTGGGCGATGGCTTGCCGGCGTTCGGCATCGTGGCCGCGGTGATGGGCGTGGTGCACACCATGGAATCGGTCGGCATTCCGCCGGCCGAACTGGGCATCCTGATCGCCAAGGCGCTGGTCGGTACGTTTCTGGGCATTTTGCTGGCGTACGGCTTCGTCGGCCCGCTGGCCAGCCTGCTCGAACAGAAGCTGGAAGAGTCGACCAAGATGTTCCAGTGCGTGAAAGTGACCCTGCTGGCCAGCCTGAACGGTTACGCGCCGGCGCTGGCGGTCGAATTCGGCCGCAAGGTGCTGTATTCGACCGAGCGCCCGACCTTTGCCGAGCTGGAAGAGCACATCAAGAAATCGAAGACCAAATAAGCCCATCATGCACAGCGCCCCTTCTTCCCGCATGATGCCGACCGCACGGAGCGCTTATGTCCGATGAAGGCCTGCGCCCGATTATCGTCAAACGCATCAAGAAGACCGCCGGCGGCCACCACGGCGGCGCCTGGAAGATTGCCTACGCCGACTTCGTGACAGCGATGATGGCCTTCTTCCTGCTCATGTGGCTGCTGGGCTCGACCAGCAAGGGTGACCTGAATGGCATTTCCGATTTTTTCCAGACCCCGCTGAAGGTGGCGCTGGCGGGCGGCTCGGGCAGCGGCGACAGTTCCTCGATCGTGCAGGGCGGCGGGCAAGACCTGTCGCGCCGCAACGGCCAGGTCAAGCGTGGCAGCAACGATCCGGGCAAGAAAAGCGTGGATCTGAAGACCGCCAAGGCGATCCTCGAAGCGGCCGAGGCGGACCGCCTGAAAACGCTCAAGGCCAAGCTGGAAGCGACCATCGATGCCAATCCGCTGCTGAAAAAGTACAAGAACCAGCTGTTGCTCGATATCACCAGCGAAGGCTTGCGGATCCAGATCGTGGATGAATTGAACCGGCCCATGTTCAACCTGGCCAAGGCCGAACTGCAGCCGTACACGCGCGACATCCTGCACGTGATCGGCATCGTCCTGAACGAAGTACCGAACCGGATCGGCCTGTCGGGCCACACCGATTCGACGCCCTACATGAGCGACACCGGCTACAGCAACTGGGAATTGTCGGCCGACCGGGCCAACGCCTCGCGCCGCGAACTGGTCATCGGCGGCATGAGCGACGCCAAGATCCTGCGCGTGGTGGGGCTGGCCGCGGCCGCGCCGCTGGACCGCCAGGACCCGTTTTCCGCGATGAACCGGCGGATCAGCATTATCGTCATGAACAAACGGACCGAAGAAGCGGTGATGCGCGATGGCGCCTCGCTGGAGGTGCCGGAGCAGCCGGGCGTCGCTACGCCGGCGGCAGGGCAAACAGCGGCACCGAAGGCAGCGCCATGAAGGACAGGAAAGACAGGGGAGAGGGCGAATGACAAGAAAGAAAATACTGGGCTCGCACGTGAAGCGCTTGCTGTCGGGCGTGTCGGATCACGGCAAGAAGCACCTGACGGAAGTCGAGACCGATCTGATCCAGACCGAGCTGCTGCTGGAGGAAGCCATCGACAAGCTCACCAGCAGCTTCATGGCGATCCACACTGCGGTCGGGGCCCGGCAGGACACCATCAACCTGCTGCTGGCCGGCGGCACCCCGAGCGCGGAGGATGGCGCGCGCCTGAGTGCCATGTCCGACGAAATCGGTGCCTACGTGAACACGGCCATCACCAGCATGCAGTTCCAGGACATGACCAGCCAGCTGATCGACCGTACCCTGAAACGCGTGACCGGCCTGCGCGAATTTCTCGGCACCCTGGGCTCGCATGGCGCCGACATCGTGCCGGAAGCGGGCAGCGAGGAAATCGTCGAACTGCTCGGCAAGGTCAGCATGGCGCTGGCGATCCAGTCGCTCGAATTACGCAGTGTACTAAGAAAAGCAGTCAATCAGCAGCATCTGGAAAGTGGCGACATAGAACTGTTTTAAGGTTCACTCTCGATGATTAGGGGCGCTGTGCCCCGATTTAAAAAAAGCAGGAGCAAAAATGGCTAAAACAATACTCGCAGTCGATGATTCCAGTTCGCTGCGCCAGATGGTGGCATTCAGTCTCAAGGCCGCGGGCTACCTCGTGGTGGAAGCGGTCGACGGCCAGGACGGGCTCGAAAAAGCCAAGCAGCAGACGGTCGACCTGGTGCTGACCGACCAGAACATGCCGCGCATGGACGGCCTGTCGCTGATCAAGCTGCTGCGCGGCCTGCCCGCGTACCAGAAGGTGCCGATCCTGATGCTGACCACCGAATCGTCCGACGAAATGAAGACCAAGGGACGCGCGGCCGGCGCCAACGGCTGGCTGGTCAAGCCGTTCGACCCGCAGCGCCTGATTGAAGTGGTCAAAAAAGTCATCGGCTGATGACCGGGGTGGGAGTAGGCGCAATGATGCATCGCGAAATTCACGGAGTCTGAACATGACCATCGACATAAGCCAGTTTTTCCAGGTCTTCTTCGATGAAGCCGAAGAACTGCTGGCCGAAAAAGAGCGTCTGCTGCTGGCCGTCGACATTGCGTCGCCGGATCCGGAAGACCTGAACGCCATTTTCCGCACCGCCCACTCGATCAAGGGCGGTTCGTCGACGTTCGGCCTGAACGACATGACCGAAGTGACGCACATCCTGGAGTCGCTGCTCGACCGCATCCGCAAGGGCGAAATGGCGCTCACCGCCGAGCATGTGGACGCGTTTTTGGCGGCCAAGGACATCCTCAAGATGCAGCTCGACGGCCACCGCAACGGCGCCCACGTCGACCAGGATGCCGTGGCCGACGTGCGCATGATGCTGCAGGAGCTCTCGCAAGACGTGGTGCCGGTAGCCGCGCCGCCCGCGCCCTCGTTCATCCAGAGTTCGATCAAGGCCAATGTGAGCAGCGGCGGACGCCGCTTTCGCATCGAGATGCCGCACGTGGAGCAGCGCGACGTCAATGCGCTGACCGCCGAACTGGGGCTGCTCGGGCGGGTGTCGGTCATGCCGCTGCCGGGCGAGCGGCATGCGATCACCGTCACCACCCACGAGTCGCTCGATGACATCATCGCGATCTGCTCGTTCGTGCTCAATCCCGACGACCTGAAGATCTTCGAGGCGCCCGCGCTCACGCCCGAGCAGCAGGTCATCGAAGACCGCGAACGGGCCAAGGTCGAAGGCGACATGGGCTACGGCTTCTTCGACCCGATCGACGCCCCCAGCCAGGACAAGACCGACGAAGAGCGCGGCTACGGCTTCTTCCAGCCGATCGAGCACATTCGCGCCACGGCCGGCATCGTGGCGCCGCCGCCGGCCAGCGCCGCGCCGGCCGCCGCGCGCGCCGAGCCGCTCGACGTCACCGAGCCGGCCGAGAAAAAGGTCGTCAAAAAAGACGACAAGCACGCCGCCGCCGAATCGTCGTCGATCCGCGTCTCGATCGAAAAGGTCGACCAGCTGATCAACCTGATCGGCGAACTGGTGATCACCCAGGCCATGATCGAGCAGCGCAGCGACGTCCTCGACCCGATGCTGCACGAGCGCCTGTTGAACAGCGTCAGCCAGCTCACGCGCAATACGCGCGACCTGCAGGAAGCGGTTATGTCGATCCGCATGATGCCGATGGATTTCGTGTTCTCGCGCTTTCCGCGCATGGTGCGCGACCTGGCGGCCAAATTGGGCAAGAAGGTCGACTTCATCACCAACGGCGCCGCCACCGAACTGGACAAGGGCCTGATCGAGCGCATCGTCGATCCGCTCACCCACCTGGTACGCAACAGCATCGACCACGGCATCGAAATGCCGGAAGCGCGCGCCGCCGCCGGCAAGACCGAAGCGGGGCGCCTGTTCCTCTCGGCCGGCCACCAGGGCGGCAATATCGTCATCGAAGTGTCGGACGACGGCGCTGGCCTGAACCGCGAACGGATCCTCGCCAAGGCGGTCCAGAACGGGCTGCCGGTAAACGACAACATGAGCGACGCCGACGTCTGGCAGCTGATTTTCGCGCCGGGCTTTTCGACCGCCGAAACGGTGACCGACGTGTCGGGGCGCGGGGTGGGCATGGATGTCGTCAAGCGCAACATCATGGCCATGGGCGGCTCGGTCGACATCCGCTCGGCCAAGGGCTTCGGCACCACCATCTCGATCTCGCTGCCGCTCACCCTGGCGATCCTGGACGGCATGTCGATCCGCTGCGGCGAGGAAGTCTACATCCTGCCGCTCGGCTTCGTGGTCGAGTCGCTGCAGCCGTCGCTTGAGGACATCAAGGAAATCTCCGGGCGCGGCCCGGTGATCAAGGTGCGCGGCGAATACCTGCCCCTGATCCCGCTGTACCAGATGTTCGACATCGTGCCGCGCTTTACCAATCCGTGCGAAGGTATCGTGGTGATCCTGGAGTCGGACGGGCGCAAGGCCGGCCTGTTCGTCGACGACCTGGTCGGGCAGCAGCAGGTGGTGGTCAAGAACCTCGAATCGAACTACCGCAAGGTGACCGGGATTTCCGGCGCCACCATCCTGGGCGATGGCGGCGTGTCGCTGATCCTCGACGTCTCGGCGCTGATGCGCTCATCGCGCCAGTTGGCCGACGACGCCATCTTCTCTTAACCAATACAGCAACCAGATAGGAATTAATCATGTCAATGACCTCAAGCTCCTCCAAGAATGGCGACGTCAAGGATGGCGCCGGAAGCGAATTCCTGGCTTTCACGCTCGGTTCCGAAGAATACGGGATCGACATTCTGAAAGTGCAGGAAATCCGCGGCTACGAAGCGGTCACCCGCATCGCCAACGCGCCGGAGTTCATCAAGGGCGTGATCAACCTGCGCGGCATCATCATTCCGGTGGTGGACATGCGCATCAAGTTCAACCTCGGCACCCCGGTGTACGACCAGTTCACGGTGGTCATCATCCTCAATATCGGCGGGCGCATCATGGGGGTGGTGGTCGACAGCGTCTCCGACGTGACCACCCTCACGCCCGAGCAGATCAAGCCGGCCCCGGAAATGGGCACCGCCTTCGGTTCCGACTACCTGGTCGGCCTGGGCACGGTCGACGAGCGCATGCTGATCCTGATCGACATCGACAAGCTGATGTCGTCCAGCGAAATGGGCCTGATCGAAAAACTGGCCGCCTGAGACGCGCCGGATCAGCAAGCGCAACGCCGGTGCGAGGAGCTCGACAGAAGCGCCACGCCACATCATATGAAAGTATCGAGGAGAGAACCATGAATCTGCGCGATTTTAAGATTGGTACGCGTCTGGCGTTTGGTTTCGGCAGCATTCTGCTGATTCTGGTGGCGATGGCATTGACGGCGAGTTTTCTCAATTCGCGCAACAAGAACAGCCTGATGACGGGCCTGGCCAGTTCCAGCGCCCAGAACCTGCATGCCGCAAGCATGAAGAGCGCGATGCTGGAAACCGGCATCGCCATGCGCAATATCGGCCTGCAGGCCGACGTCGCGCTGATGCAGAAAGAGCAGGACAAGGTCAAGACGCAGAGCAAGCGCTATGAAGAGGCGCGTACCAGGCTGCAGGCCACCGGCCTGGACGAAGCCGAAACCAAAATGCTGTCCGACATCGCCGCGCTCGACAAGGAAGTCGACGTCGCCTTCAAGGAAGCCATCGGCCAGGTGCTGGCCTTTAACAGCGAAGGCGCGGCCAAGGTGATCGCCCAGCGTATCGATCCGCTGAACCAGAAGACGCTCGATGTCCTCAACAAGCTGGTCGACAAGCAGCAGCTCGAAGCGGACGACTTCCTCAAGAAATCGGTGGAAGCCGACCAGCGCGTGGGCATGATCATGTTCGTGGTGTGCGCCCTGGCCGTGGCGCTGGGCGTGGTGTGCGCGCTGGTCATCACGCGTTCGATCACTTCGCCCCTGCTGGGCGCCGTACGGGTGGCCAAGAAGGTCGCCGCCGGCGAGCTGACCTCGGAAATCCGGGTCGAGGGCAAGGATGAAACGAGCGAACTGCTGCAGGCGCTCAAGGACATGAACGACAGCCTGTCGAAGACCGTGGGCGACGTGCGCTCCGGGACCGAGATGATCACGGTGGCCTCGCAGGAAATCGCCTCGGGCAATGCCGACCTGTCCTCGCGCACCGAATCGCAAGCCAGTTCGCTCGAAGAAACCGCCAGCTCGATGGAAGAACTGACCAGCACCGTCAAGCAAAATGCCGACAACGCGCGCCAGGCCAACCAGCTGGCCGTGTCGGCGTCGTCGGTGGCGGTCAAGGGGGGCGCCGTGGTATCGCAGGTGGTTGATACCATGGGCTCGATCAAGGAAAGCTCGCGCAAGATCGTCGACATCATCGGCGTCATCGACGGCATCGCCTTCCAGACCAACATCCTGGCGCTGAACGCCGCGGTGGAAGCGGCGCGCGCCGGCGAACAGGGTCGCGGCTTCGCGGTGGTGGCTTCGGAAGTGCGCAACCTGGCGCAGCGCTCGGCCGGCGCGGCCAAGGAAATCAAATCGCTGATCGGCGACTCGGTCGACAAGGTCGATGCCGGCAGCAAGCTGGTCGATGAAGCCGGCCAGACCATGGACCTGATCGTGACCTCGATCAAGCAGGTGGCCGACATCATGGGCGAGATCACGGCGGCCACCCAGGAACAGAGCAACGGCATCGAAGAAGTCAACCAGGCCATCACCCAGATGGATGAAATGACGCAGCAGAACGCGGCCCTGGTCGAGCAAGCCGCGGCGGCGGCCGAGAGCATGCAGGAGCAGGCCCAGTTGCTGGCCGCCGCCGTGAGCATCTTCAAGCTCAATGGCGACGAGCGCAAGGCGGCCGTGCATGCGCCGCTGCGCGCCGCTCCGGTGGCGCAGCGCGCTGCGACGCGCGCGGTGGCCACCGTGGCCAAGCCGGCGGCCAAGCCGCGCAAGCTGGCCGCGGCGGCACCGGGAGACGACTGGGAAGAGTTTTAAGCTGCCTGCGGGCCGCCCGGCCCGACGCGCATACAAATGGAAACAGGGTGAAGCAAGGTGATGCAAACGAAAATGGAAACCGTCAAGGAATTCGACTTCACCAAAAGTGATTTTGAGCGCGTGCGCGCACTGATTTACCAGCGCGCCGGCATTTCGCTGGCCGACAGCAAGCAGGAAATGGTCTACAGCCGCCTGGCGCGGCGCCTGCGCGCCACCGGCATCGTCTCGTTCGGGCGCTACCTGGACGACCTGGAAGCGGGGCGCCTGGGCGAGGAGTGGGAATCGTTCACCAACGCGCTCACCACCAACCTGACCTCGTTCTTCCGCGAGGCGCACCACTTTCCGCTGCTGGCCGAGCATGTGAAAAAGCTGCGCGACCATCCGATCCAGATCTGGTGCTCGGCCGCGTCCACCGGCGAGGAACCGTATTCGATCGCCATGACCGTGTGCGAAGCGTTCAACACGCTCACCCCGCCGGTGCAGATCATCGCCACCGACATCGACACCAATGTGCTGGCCACGGGCGCCAACGGCGTGTACGGGATCGACCGCATCGAAAAGCTCGAACCGGAACGCGCGCGGCGCTTTTTCTTGCGCGGCAAGGGCGACCAGGAAGGCATGGTGCGCGTGCGTCCCGAACTGCGCCAGCTGGTCACCTTCAAGCAGCTCAACCTGCTGGGCGACGGCTGGCCCGTGAAAGGCCCGTTCGACGTCATTTTCTGCCGCAACGTGATGATCTATTTCGACAAGGCGACCCAGCGCAAGATTCTCTCGCGCTTCGTGCCGCTGATGAAGCCCGATGCGCTGCTGTTTGCCGGCCACTCCGAAAATTTCCTGTACGTGTCGGAGTCGCTCAAACTGCGTGGCAAAACCGTGTACGAACTCGATGGTCGCCGGAGCTGATGCGACCCGCAGTGAACTGAGAACTGAACATGGCTATCGAAATCAAAGAACAATTCGCAACCAACGTGTACTACGACCGCACCTTCGACTGCGACGCGGCCAAGATCCTGCCGGGCGAGTACTACTACACGCCCAAGGACATGCTGATCGTGACGGTGCTCGGTTCCTGTGTCTCGGCCTGCATCCGCGACAAGGTCACGGGCCTGGGCGGCATGAACCACTTCATGCTGCCGGACGGCGGCAGTGACCCGAACAGCCCGATCTCGGCCTCGATGCGCTACGGGACGTACGCGATGGAAGTGCTGATCAACGACTTGCTCAAGGCTGGCGCGCGGCGCGAGAACATGGAAGCCAAAGTGTTCGGCGGCGGCGCGGTGCTGCGCGGCTTCACCGCGATCAACGTGGGCGAGCGCAATGCGGCGTTTGTGATGAACTTCCTGAAGACCGAAAAGATGCGCGTGGTGGCCGAAGACCTGAACGACATCTGGCCGCGCAAGGTGTATTTTTTCCCGCGCACCGGCAAGGTCCTGGTCAAGAAGCTGATGCAGACCCATAACGATACCCTGGCGCGGCGCGAACTCGATTACGCCAGCCGCCTCAAGGTCGAACCGGTCGGCGGCGCGATCGATCTGTTCTAGCCGACTGCCCCGTCAATCCTGAAAGCCCTATATGAAGATCAAAGTACTGATCGTGGACGATTCGGCGCTGATCCGCAGCGTCATGAGCGAGATCATTTCGAGCCAGCCCGACATGGAAGTGGTGGGCGTGGCGCCCGATCCGCTGGTGGCGCGTGAACTGATCAAGCAGACCAACCCGGACGTGCTCACGCTCGACGTCGAGATGCCCAAGATGGACGGCCTCGATTTCCTCGAGAAGCTGATGCGCCTGCGACCGATGCCGGTGGTGATGGTGTCCTCGCTGACCGAGCGCGGATCCGAAATCACGATGCGCGCGCTGGAACTGGGCGCGGTCGATTTCGTGACCAAGCCGAAGATCTCGATCCAGAGCGGGATGCGCGAATACACGGAACTGATCTCGGACAAGATCCGCGCCGCGTCCAAGGCGCGCATCAAGCCGCGCACCGTGACCGGCGAAAAGGCGGTCGGCGCGCTGCCGGCCCTGCGCAATCCGCTCACCTCGTCGGAAAAACTGATCATCATCGGCGCCTCGACCGGCGGCACCGAAGCGATCCGCGAATTCCTGATGCAGATGCCGTCCGACTGTCCCGGCATCCTGATCGCCCAGCATATGCCGGAAGGGTTCACCACCTCGTTCGCGCGCCGTCTCGACACCCTGTGCAAGATCAGCGTGCGCGAAGCGGCCGGCGACGAGCGCGTGCTGCCCGGCCACGCCTACATCGCGCCGGGCCACTCGCACCTGCTGCTGGCGCGCTCGGGCGCCAACTATGTGACCCGCATCGAGCAGAGCGAACCGGTCAACCGGCACCGCCCCTCGGTCGACGTGCTGTTCCGCTCGGCGGCGCAGGCGGCCGGTAAAAATGCGGTCGGGGTGATCCTGACCGGGATGGGCAAGGACGGCGCCGCCGGCATGCTGGAAATGAAGACGGCGGGCGCCTACAACTTCGCCCAGGACGAGGCATCGTGCGTGGTGTTCGGCATGCCGCGCGAAGCGATCGCCATGGGCGGCACCCACGAAGTGGGGGCCCTGAGCGCGCTGCCGGGCATGGTCCTTGGCTATCTGGCAACGCATGGCAGCCGCGCGTTGCGCGTTTGATCCGGTTTGGTCTGGTTTGGTCCGAATTACTGTCTTTTTGCTGCTCGTTTATTCGCTTCACAGCAACAAAACTGCTATCCTTTAGTCTGCTTCGCCAGTAGGGGGAAGTCTGTCAATAACCAAAGTAAGAGAATCAACGGAGTAATTTAATGGCTGATCCAAAGATGCGTTTTTTAGTTGTTGACGATTTCTCCACGATGCGCCGCATCGTGCGTAATCTGTTGAAAGAACTGGGTTATGCCAATGTCGACGAAGCGGAAGACGGCGTCATGGCGCTGGCCAAGCTGCGTAGCGAAACCTTCGACTTCGTGGTCTCGGACTGGAACATGCCCAACATGGATGGCCTGACCATGCTGCAGAACATCCGCGCCGACCCCGCGCTGGCCAAGCTGCCGGTGCTGATGGTGACGGCCGAAGCCAAGAAAGAGAACATCATTGCCGCCGCCCAGGCGGGCGCGAATGGCTACGTGGTCAAGCCGTTCACGGCTGCCACCCTGGATGAAAAGCTGAACAAGATTTTCGAGAAGCTCGAAAAAAGCGGAGCGTGACCATGAGCGAGCACCTCACCGGAGGCGCAGGCCAGGCGGTCGGTGGATCGGAGGAGCCGGGCGTGCACGACGAGTTCCTCAGCCGCATCGGGCACATGACGCGCGCGCTGCACGACAGCCTGCGCGGCCTGGGCCTCGACAAGCTGATCGAAAAAGCCGCCAGCGACATTCCGGATGCGCGCGACCGCCTCGACTACGTGGCGCGCCTGTCCGAACAGGCCGCCCAGAAGGTGCTCACCGCGACCGAAGCGGCCGGCCCGCTGCAGGACCGGATCGACAGCGGCGCGGCCGGCCTGTCGGCCTCGTGGCAAGCACTGCTCGACGCACCGGCCACCAGCGACGCCGAATGGCGCGCGCTGGCCGGGCGCAGCGTGGCGGCCATGGCCCAGGCACGCACGGCCAGCAGCGCCACCAAGGGCTACCTGATGGACATCATGATGGCCCAGGACTTCCAGGACTTGACCGGGCAAGTGATCACCAAGGTGACCACCATTACCCGCAACCTGGAACAGCAACTGGTGCAAATGCTGGTCGATTTCGCGCCGGCCGAGGTCAAGCGTGAATACGACAATGGGCTGCTCAATGGCCCGCAGATCGATCCGACCCGGCACGACGTGGTCTCGAACCAGGGCCAGGTCGACGATCTGCTGGACAGTCTGGGCTTTTAATCCGGCTGAGATTTTGAGTCAGGCGGGGCGCATTGCCCCGCTTTCGCATCGGCAACACCTTAACGACCCATACAATGCACGAATCAAATTTTATCGTCCGCGAACCCCTGCTCGATCCCAAGCAGCGCGTGATCGGTTATGAATTATCCTGGCAGCATCAAGAAGACCAGCCCGTCACCGACGAAGAGCTCGAAGCGCTGATCGGCTTCGTCGCCGAAAACGTCAATGACGACGAGCATGGCTGGCTGCTGAAAGACAAGATCCTGTTCCTGGACGCGGTCCCGAACATGCTCTCGACCGACGCCCTGTTCGCCATGCCGCCCGAGCGCACCGTGCTGACCATGAAGGCTTCCGACCTGGCCGACCCGGACACCCTGGCCGCGGTGCAGGGCTTGCGCGCCGGCGGCGTCGGCATTTCGGTGCGCGACGGCGACCTGGCCCACCTGGGCCCGAATCTCGGCATGAGCGCTTCCTACATCGAAGTGCGCTTCTCGGGCGCCGACGTGGCGGCGCAGGCGCGCACCTACGCGGCGGCCAAGCAATCGTCGGTGCGCATGGTCGGCCGTCCGGTCACCACCTGGTCCGACTTCGACGCCTGCGCCGCGCTCGGCCTGGACGCCTTTGTCGGCAAGCTGCACCTGACCCCGCGTCCTGGTATGCCGGTCAAGGGCATGAACCCGGCCCAGACCATCATCCTGCAACTGATGCAGATGGTGCAAAAGAACGAAGACATCCCCAAGATCGAAAGCGTGCTCAAGCGCGATCCGGCGCTCTCGTACAAGCTGCTGCGCTTCATCAACTCGGCTGGATTTGGTGTCGGGCGCGAGATTCAATCGCTGCGCCAGGCCATTACCATGCTGGGCTACTCGCCGATGTACCGCTGGCTGACCCTGTTGCTGGCCACGGCCAGCACCAGTGGCTACTCGCCGGTCCTGATGGAAACGGCGGTCGTGCGCGGGCGCCTGACCGAGCTGCTCGGCAACAAAGGCTTGCCACGCAGCGAGAGTGAAAACCTGTTCATGACCGGCATGTTCTCGCTGCTCGACCGCCTGCTGGGCCTGTCGATGAAAGAAGTGCTCGACACCATCCAGTTGCCGGACGAAGTGGTGCGCGCGCTGCTTACCCGTGGCGGCGCGTACGGACCGTACCTGGCGCTGGCCGAAGCCTGCGAGCTCAACTCGCAGCTGGTGGCCTCGCTGGCCAAGTCGATCAACATTGCGCCGGTCGACGTCAACAAGGCCCACCTGTCGGCGCTGGCCTGGGCGCAAAACATCAGCACCTGACCATCGGCCTTGCCGCACGACTTTATTGCACAACCGGGGTCAGAGCTCCAATCAGAAATCTTTCTGATCGGAGCTCTGACCCCGGTTGTTTTTTTGCCATTTTTTTGGCGAACCGGGTATGCTCTCGCGGGGAAGGCGGCAGGTGTTGATGAAAGTGTATCTTGACGATGAACGTGCCACGCCCGATGGCTGGGTGCGCGTCTACTGGCCGGACGAGGCCATCGCCTTGCTGGCGGGCGGCGCGGTTACGCACCTCAGCCTGGACCACGACCTGGGCGACGATGCGCGCGGCACCGGCTACGATGTGGTGTTGTGGATCGAGGAACAGGTATTTACCGCCGGCTTTCGGCTGCCAGCGATGCGGGTGCACTCGGCCAATGCCTCTGCACGGGAAAAAATGGAAGCGGGAATCCGAACAATTGAACGTTACGCCGGCCGTGCTGGCACTGAATAAAGGAAGTTCTGTGGGGAAACGAATGATCTCACGCCTGGTCGCAGGCGTCCTGATCGCCGCGCTGTCGAGTGCGGCCAGTGCCAATCCGGTTCACATGCAGTTGGCAAAGATGACGCAAACCAAGCGCAAGGCGGCGCTGGCGGAGGCGGTGACCGATGCGGGCATCCGCTGCATCGGCATCAAGCGCGCGATCTACCAAGGCAGCGATGAACGCGACACGGCGCTGTGGAGTGCCCGCTGCGTCGATGGCAGGCTGTTTGCGGTGGAGATCGACAACGACGCACAAGGCACTACCCGCGTCGAGCGCTGCAAAACGCGCAAGCGCGGTGCCAGCAACTGCAAATTCAAGGGCAGATTCTAAATCCGGATCAGCTTACCTCCTAGAATGACTTTCCACACCGGGGTCTGACCTCGACTTTCCACACCGGGGTCAGACCCCGGTTTTGTTGTGGGGTCAGATTTCGAGGTTGTCGATCAGGCGGGTGGTGCCGAGCTTGGCCGCAGCGAGCACAACCAGCGGCGCGCCTTGCGCCAGGTCGCCCGCCGTCGGCGGCTGCAAATCGTTTTGCTTGCGGATCGAGATGTAGTCCGGCTTCCAGCCGCGCCGCGCCAACTCTTCCATCGCCTTGTGCTCAAGCTGGAAGATATCCAGGTGGCCGGAGCGCACTTCATTCGCCACCGCATTCAGGCTCTGGTACAGCGCTGGCGCTTCAGCCCGCTCCGCTTCCGATAAATACATATTGCGCGACGATAGCGCCAGCCCGTCGTCCGCACGCCAGGTCTCGGCCGCGATAATCTGCGTCGGCAGGGCGAATTGACGGCTCATATTGCGCACCATCATCAACTGCTGGTAATCCTTCTTGCCGAATACGGCCACCTTGGGTTGCACGCACGAAAACAGTTTCAGCACGATGGTGGTCACGCCCGTGAAGAAGCCCGGACGGAATTCCCCTTCCAGGGTATTGCCGAGGTCTTGCGGCGGGCTGACGCGGAACTCTTGCGGCTCCGGGTACAAATCCTTCTCGGTCGGCGCAAACAGCACGTACACGCCTTCCTTTTCCAGCTTTTCGACGTCGGCCTGGAAGGTGCGCGGGTATTTGTCGAAGTCTTCGTTCGGCCCGAATTGCAGGCGGTTCACGAAAATCGAGGCCACCACCGGGTCGCCATGCTTGCGCGCCAGGCGCATCAGCGAGAGATGCCCTTCGTGCAGGTTGCCCATTGTCGGCACGAAGGCCGTGCGCAGCTGGCCGCTGAGCTGGTCGCGCAGTTCTTCAACGGAAGAGATGATTTTCATGGGGCTTTCCTCAAACGGGTATCAAATGGATCGGCTTACGCCGGGGAGTAGGCGAGGCGCACGTAAATCGGCGCGAACGGCTCGGCCTGGGTAATTTCTATCAGGGTTTCCTTGGCCAGTTCCAGCATGGCCACGAAGTGCACCACCACGATGGGCACGCCGCCCTGGCCCTGGAACAAGTCGGCAAATTCGACGAAGCGCGCCGATTGCAGCTGCCGCAAGATCGAGGTCATGTGCTCGCGCACCGACAGTTCCTGGCGGCTGATGCGGTGATGCTGGGTCAGCTTGGCGCGCTTGAGCACGTCCAGCCAGGCGCGCTGCAAGTCGAGCGGGTCGACATCGGGCCAGTTGGGAATGTTGCTCTGTTCGACGAACAATTGCGGCCGGGTGAAGTCGCGCTCGAGCTGGGGAATGGCGTTGATTTCGTAGGCGGCCAGCTTGATCTGCTCGTAGTCGAGCAAGCGCCGCACCAGGTCGGCACGCGGATCGTAGGTGTCGAGCAGGTCGTCCTCGGCCACGCGCTGCGGCAGCAGCATGCGCGATTTGATTTCGATCAGCATGGCGGCCATCAGCAGGTATTCGGCGGCCAGTTCCAGGTTGTGCAGGCGGATCTGGTCGACATATTTCAGGTATTGCAGGGTGACCTGCGCCATCGGAATGTCGAGGATGTTGAAGTTTTGCTTGCGGATCAGGTACAGCAGCAAGTCGAGCGGACCTTCGAAGGCGTCAAGGAAGATTTCCAGCGCGTCGGGCGGAATGAACAGGTCGGTTGGCATGCGCAGCAGCGGCTCGCCGTACAAACGGGCAAACGCGGGTACCTCTTCCGGCGTCTGCAGCACCGCCGGCAACTCGACCGGCGCGGCAGTCGGTGCGTCACGTAGTGCGTCACGTAGTGCGTCGCCTGGCTCTGTGGCGAGTTCTTCCGTCGCCGCCTCATCTGGCAACATGGTCTCGCCCTGGGATGTCAGAGTTTGTTCTGGTACACGTAGGCCTGTTGGCTGACGCGCGATTCCTTGGTTTTATCCTGCTCGGCCAGGGAAGTCGGGGCCTTGTCCCACAGCAGCGCGCGGCCGGCAATCTGACCGGCTTCCATCTCGGGATTCTTGGCCTTGAGTTCGCGGATGAACTTGGTGTGGTCGGATTCGTAAAGCTGGAATTGTTTGGTCAGTTTCATGGTATGGACTTGGGTAGCGGACAATGCTATTTTACCGCGAGCAAGGCGGCAGGGGGAATTCGTCGGCCGCCAGGGCGGGCCGACGAGGCGTGCGCTCGCGCGCTTATGGGTGCAGCAGGTTCAGTTGCCTGGCGATGATGTCGTGATTGAGCCACAGCACCGGGGCGATTTTCTCGGATGCGCCATAAAACATCAGCGGACCGGCGCTTTCCAGCACCAGCGCGCTCAGGTGGTCGGTGATCAGGGCCTTGCGGTCCTTGTGCAGCTTGGTCATGTCGTCCGAGGTGCCGATCATGACCTCGGCCAACGGCAGCGTGTTGTCCATCGGCCAGGCGTCGAAGTTGCGGAAGCTGGCGCTGACCGGGTCGTTGTTGTAGGCCTCGATCTGGTCGATCAGGCTTTGCACGGAGACGCCATCGTTCAGCAGTTCCTGGCAGGCGGCCCATTGCTGCTCGGCCCAGGCGGCGCCGCCTTCGCGTTTCAGCGCGCTCAGAAGCGGGAACAGCGACAGTTCGACACCGGCAAAAATGTCGGACGAGTTGGTGCGGATTTCCGGGCAGTTGAAGACGGTGGCGCTGATCCCTTGCGCCCAGGCTGCCTGCGCGACGCTTTCGAGGCGCATCTTGGCGTAGCCCTGGGTGTAGTTGGTGTAGGTCTGCCACTGGTACTTGCCGTCGATCAGGATCTCGCTGCCGTGGTAACCGTAGGCCGTGTAGCGCACCTGGCCGCCCTTGGCGACGACGCGGTCGCGGATGGCGGCGCTGGCGGTCATCAGGTGTTGCAGGGTGTTCGCCGTGACTTCGTCGAAGTTCATCAAGATCAGCTTGCCGAGGTCGCTATCGAGCAGTTCGCGCGAGGACATGAAGCGCTCGCCGCGACCCTTGTAGATGCGGTTGGCGATGGCCAGGAAGGCCTTGATCTTGGGAATGCCACCGGCCATGGTGTGGGCGAAGAAGACATTGCTGCCGTCGGGAATCAGTTTGTCGATCTCCGCCATGGCTTGGGCGGCGGAGCTGGTGAAGCGGCGCACGCCGACTTCACGGCAGCGCTCGACAGCGGCCCAGTCCAGCTTTTCTTCCTGCCAGCCTTTGAGGGTCAGGCCGGCCAGCATTTCGGTCGGGTTCTGTTCGCCTGCGGGCGCGTCGAGGTCGAAGCCGGCCATCAGCGGCACATTGATGATGCGCCCGCCCAGCTTGGCTTCGGCTTCGGCCAGTTCTTCTTCGTTGAGTGCGCGCAGCGCGTTGTTTTCGTCACGGCGGCCGACGGTGATGCCGACGATGGTCATGCCGGCCTTGCGTGCCTCATCGATCAGGCCGTTAGCGTAGCCGCGGCCGAACAGTTCGCCGAACAGTACGAACACATCGCCCTTGCGAAACAGGTTGGCGTGCGGGATGTGCCTCAAGGAAGTCAATTCGGTCATAGATACCACTCAAAAGTAAGAAGGTTCGGGCCCCGGGCCCACCACCCCGGCCGGCGCCACGAGGGCGCAAGTGCGGGGCATGTTGTTTTTCTCGTCAAGCGCGACATTATAGCGCCCGCTTGCGGCCTTCGATATCGCGGTTCCGATAGCGGCACTCATGTGATGCATTGCAAGGATGGCGATGGCGTCAATGGCGCAGCACGCGCCGCATCACGCGCGGCGGCGGTTCCGCCGCATTGGCGTGGGAATAGTCGAGTTCCTCGGCCAGTTCGAATGCATAGGCGGCGTACAGGTCGAGCAGCTTGGGCTGGTCGCTGCGCACCGCCAGCCGCAGTTCCTGCACGCCGCTGGCCAGGCTTTGATGGATCACCGCTTCGAGCAGATGCTGGGACAAATTGCCGCCGCGGCAGTGCGGCAGCACGCCCATGCGCCGGATTTCCCACACGTCCGGTTCAAGGTCGTGCGGCGCCCAGCGCACCGAACCGACCGGCGCATCGTCTTGCAGCAGGATGAAGGCGCCGCCGCAGCGCAGCTGTTCGGCCACGCGCTGGGCGGTTTCGCGGTGCCCGCTCGACGTCACCGTCACCGTGCCGGCCCAGGAGGCCCGGGTCAGGTCGGCGATCAGCTGGGCGTCGTCGTCGCTTGCCGGGCGCACCACGAGGTTCATGTGCGTCCTTAGCCGATGCGCATGCCAGGCTGCGCGCCTGGCCATGGTTCGAGGACGTAGAGGCCAGGCGGTCCGTCGATACGGTTGGCCTTCTCGTCGGCGGCCGAGGCGCACAGGACCATGCCTTCGGAGCTGCCGAATTTGCCGATCTTGCGCGGCGCCAGGTTGGCCACCATCACCGTCAGCTTGCCGATCAGTTGCTCGGGCGTGTAGGCCGATTTGATGCCGGACAGTACGTTGCGCAGGCGGCCTTCGCCGACGTCCAGGGTCAGGCGCAGCAAGCGTTCGGATCCATCCACCAGTTCGCAGTTGACGATTTTGGCGATGCGCATGTCGATCTTGCCGAAGTCGGCGAATTCGATCGTGGGCGCGATCGCTTCGATGTCGCCGGCGACTGGCGCTTCCAGGACGGGCGCGGCGAGCGCGGGTGCCGGCACGGGCGCAGCGGCCACGGCTGGTTTTTCAATCAGCGCCTCGACCATTTTCGGGTCGATGCGGGTCATCAGGTGGCTGTAGGCGCCGATTTCGCGCCCGAGCATGGTTTCGTACACGGCGGCGCCCGTCGTGTCGCTCCAGCTCAATGCATCGTCGCGCAGGAATTCGGCGACCTTGGCGGCAATCTGCGGCAGCACCGGCGACAGCATGATGGTGATCTGGCGGAACAAAATCAGCGCCGTGGTGCACACATCGTGCAGTTGCGCGGTTTTTTCCGGGTCCTTGGCCAAGATCCATGGCTTGTTTTCATCGACATACTGGTTGGTGATGTCGGCAATTTCCATGATTTCGCGCAGCGCCTTGCCGAACTCGCGGTTCTCGAAGTTGGCGGCGATGCTGGCCTGGCGTTCATTGCCGTCAACCGTCAGCGCGCGGCCGATCCACTGCTGCGCGTGCGGCGACAGGGTGGCGGTCAGCTTGCCTTCGAAATTCTTGGCGATGAAACCGGCGCAGCGGCTGGCGATGTTGACGTATTTGCCGATCAGGTCGCTATTCACGCGGGCAATGAAGTCTTCGCCATTGAAGTCGAGGTCTTCGACCTTCGAATTGAGCTTGAAGGCGATGTAGTAGCGCAGCCATTCCGGATTCATCTTCAGCTTGAGGTAGCGCAGCGGCGAAATGCCGGTGCCGCGCGACTTGGCCATTTTTTCACCGTTCAGTGTCAGGTGGCCGTGCACATTGACTTTGAGCTTGTCGATCACCGGGTGGCCGGCGAAATTGAGCATCGCTGGCCAGAACAGCAGGTGGAAGGAGACGATATCCTTGCCGATGAAGTGGACTTGCTCGGTGTCCGGGTCGTTCAGCAGGGCATCGAAATCCATCCCTTTCTTGCTGCAATAATTTTTCAGGCTGGCCAGGTAGCCGACCGGCGCGTCCAGCCAGACATAGAAAAACTTGCCTGGTGCATCGGGGATCGGGATGCCGAAGTAGGGCGCATCGCGCGAAATATCCCAGTCCGCCAGTTTTTCGCCGGCCTCGCCAAGCCATTCGGAGACCTTGTTGACCATTTCCGACTGCAAACGGCCAGGCGTGTTCAGCCATTCCTTGAGGAAGGTGTAGCAGCGCGGGTCGGACAGGGCGAAGAAATACTGTTCCGACGGCTTCAGGATCGGCGTCGAGCCGGTGAAGACCGAGAACGGGTTCACCAGTTCGGTCGGCTGGTAAGCCGCGCCGCAGACTTCGCAATTGTCGCCGTACTGGTCCTTGGCGCCGCATTTCGGGCACTCGCCCTTGATGTTGCGGTCGGCCAGGAACATGCCTTTCACCGGGTCGAAGAAGCGGTCGACCGTCTTGGTGACGATCAGGCCGGTATCGCGCAGCTTGCGGTAGATGCCTTGCGACAGCTCCACGTTTTCCGGCGAATCGGTCGAGTACCAGTTATCGAAGGCAATGTGGAAGCCGTCCAGGTATTGCGGACGGTCGGCCGCGATCTTGGCCACGAATTCCTGGGGCGTGATGCCTTCCTTTTCGGCCGCGATCATGATTGGCGTGCCGTGGGTATCGTCGGCGCAGACGAAGTGGACTTCACGCTGGGCGTCGCCGTCGCGTTGCATTCGCTGAAAACGGACCCAGATATCGGCCTGGATGTATTCCATCATGTGGCCGATGTGAAAGGCGCCGTTGGCGTAAGGCAGGGCGGTGGTGACGAACAGCTTGCGAGTCATGGTTGAAATGCGCTTATTGGAAAGTTTATCAAGAAAAACAGAGAAGCATTTTACCAGCGGATGACCCGACTGCGCACAGGGGTTTGCCCGGATTTGCCATTCAGGCAAGGCTTGACAAGGCGATTTGCGCTAAACTCCGGCATGTTTCGGCATCCTATTCCCTGGAGATTTACATGAGCATCACAGTAGAAGACGTCAAGAATGCATTGACGGCGGTTATCGATCCGAACACCCAGAAAGATTTTGTGTCGTCCAAGACGATCAAGAATATCAAGCTCGATGGCAACGATATCGCGCTCGACGTCGAACTCGGCTATCCGGCCAGGAGCCAGATCGATGGCATCCGCAGCGCCATCGTGGCCGCCCTGCAGGCGCTGCCGGGCGCGGGCCGCATCAATCCGAACGTGTATTCCAAGATCATGTCGCACACCGTGCAGCGCGGCCTGAAGATCATGCCGAACGTGAAGAACATCATCGCGGTGGCGTCCGGCAAGGGCGGCGTGGGCAAGTCGACCACGGCGGTCAACCTGGCGCTGGCCCTGGCGGCCGAGGGCGCCAGCGTGGGCGTGCTGGACGCGGATATTTACGGTCCGTCGCAGCCGATGATGCTTGGCATAAACGGCCGTCCGGAAACTTCCGATGGCAAGACCATGGAACCGCTGGAAAACCACGGTTTGCAGGTGTCCTCGATCGGCTTCATGATCGATCCGGACGAGCCGATGGTGTGGCGCGGCCCCATGGTCACGCAAGCCTTGCAGCAGTTGCTGGAGCAAACCAACTGGCGCGACCTCGATTACCTGATCGTCGACATGCCGCCGGGCACCGGCGACATCCAGCTGACCCTGTCGCAAAAAGTGCCGGTCACGGGCGCGGTGATCGTCACCACGCCACAGGACATCGCCCTGCTCGACGCCCGCAAGGGCTTGAAAATGTTCGAGAAAGTCGGCATTCCGATCCTCGGCGTGGTGGAAAACATGAGCACGCATATCTGCTCGAACTGCGGCCACACGGAAGCCATTTTCGGCCACGGCGGCGGGGCCAAGATGTGCGCCGACTTCGGCGTGGAATTCCTGGGCGCCTTGCCGCTGACCATGTCGATTCGCGAGCAGACCGATTCGGGCCGTCCGACCGTGGTGGCCGAGCCGAACGGGCCGGTGGCGCAGATCTACCAGGACATCGCGCGCAAGGTGGCCATCAAGATCGCCGAAAAGGCGAAAGACATGACCAGCAAGTTCCCCAGCATCGTCATCAAGAACGACTAGCCACGCACCATTGAGCCCGGCAAGCGTTGGCGTGCACAGCGCCAAGGGCTTGCTTTTCCACTGTCGTTTTTTCAACCGCAAAGGAATCCACTTGACATCCTTCATCAAGCACATCGTCTTCTCCGCATCGCTGCTGGCCATGGCGGCCGCGTCGGCACAATCGGTCTCCTTCGTCGAACCCGCCGATGGCGCGGCCGTCAAAAGCCCGTTCAAGGTCAAGTTCGCCGTCGAAGGCATGGACGTCAAGCCGGCCGGCGCGCTGGTCGCCAATTCCGGCCACCATCACCTGGTCATCAACGGTGCCGCGATCAAGGAAGGCGAATCGATCCCCTTCGACGACAAACACTTGCATTTCGGCAAAGGCCAGACCGAATCCGATGTCAAGCTGGCGCCGGGCGAGTACACCCTGACCCTGCAGTTCGCCAACGGTGCGCACCAGTCCTACGGCACGCCGATGAGCAAATCGATCAAGGTAACCGTCAAGTAATTCCCCCGCGAGCGCTGTGGGCAGTACAATTGTTTTATGAGAAAACAATTTTTGCCATGACGCGCTCCGATTCCCCTGTCGACGCCGCCAGACGCGCCCTGTTGCTGGGCGCGGCCGCGGCCTTGGCCTTGGCCCTGCCGGCTGGTGCCGCGCCGCGCGAGCTGCTCGTGGTGGGCGCCCATTTTGCACGCGTGTACGAGCGCGCCAATGGCGAGTTTTCCGGCATGGCGGTCGAAATCATCCGCGCCATCGGCGGCGAACTGGGCCAGCCGGTGTATTTCGAGCTGTATCCCTGGGCGCGCGCGCAATCGATGGTGGCGCAGGGGCAGGCCGACATCCTCGTCGGCCCCTACAAATCGCCCGAACGGCTCGAACTGTTCACGTTTTCCGAGCGTCCTTTCTATCAGGACCAGATGGTGTTTTTCTCGCGCAGCAGCGCCCCGTTTGCCTGGGACGGCACCTTCTCCTCCCTGCGCGGCAAGCGCATCGTGATCATCAACGGCTGGGCCTATGGCGACGAGTTCAATGCCGGGATCAAGGATTTGGCGGTGAGCGTGACCAACTCGGTCGAGTCGGCGCTGACCATGCTGGCGCACGGGCGGGTGGATTTGTTTGCCAGCAATGTGCGCAATACCGAGCCGGTCATCCCGCTGCTGGCGCTGGAAGGCAAGGTGGTGCCGGTGGGACGCACGATTTCCCTGCAGCGCGGCTTTTTCGCTTTCCCCAAGCGGCCCGAGTACGACGTCATGCGCTCGCGCTTCGACCGCGCCTTCAATGCCTATGTCGACAGCGGCGAACTGCGCAAGCTCGGCAAGCGCCTCAACGTCCAGGTTCCCTGAGCGGGTAATCAGGCCTCAGGCGCGACGGCGCCCACAACTTCCTCGTAGAATCGACAGCTTGCGGTTACTATACGCAGCATGACGCTTTGACAACGGTCATATTTCTAGTTGATTTTTCGCAGGGATGGCGTCTGTGCGTTCACCTGCTCCCCAGGAGATAAAATAATGGTAAAGAAAAACATACTGCGCGCGGCCTGCGTGTCGGCCGTGGCAGTGCTGGGCATGCAGGGTGTCGCCTCGGCCGCGATCCTGAGCGTCGGCCCGGGCAAGACTTACGCGACCCCGTGCCGCGCGATTGCGGCGGCAAAAAACGGCGACCGGATCCAGATTGAAGGTGGTGTGTTGTACAGCGGCGACGTGTGCGCCATTTACGCCAGTTACCTGACGATCCAGGGCGTGAACGGCCGTCCGCGCATCGATGCGGCCGGCAAGAATGCGATGGGCAAGGCGATCTGGGTGGTGGTCGGCAACACCGTGCTGATCGAAAACGTGGAAATGTTTGGTGCCAAGGTTCCTGACCGCAATGGCGCGGCGCTGCGCCTGGAAGGTGCCGGCTTCACCTTGCGCAACAGCTTCCTGCACGACAATGAAAACGGCATTCTCAGCGGCGCGAACCTGGCCAGCGACATCGTCATCGAAGGCACCGAATTCGGACACAATGGGTACGGCACGGGGCAGACGCACAACCTGTACATCGGCAACGTGCGTAGTTTGATGTTCCGTCGCAACTTTTCGCATGATGCGCACGTCGGGCACAACCTCAAGTCGCGCGCGCAGACCAACCATATCCTGTACAACCGTTTTTCCAGCCTGCGTCCGGGCGAGACGGGTTCGACGGCGTCGGGACAGCCGAGTTACGAGATCGATTTGCCGAATGCCGGCACCTCGTACGTGATCGGGAATGTGATCCAGCAGCCGGCGGCCAATCAGAACGGGGCGATGCTGGCCTACGGGGAAGAGGGCGCCACCAATCCCGGGCATAATTTATATGTGGTGAATAATACGTTCGTGAATGACGATACGGCGCGCGGGGTGTTTGTGATGGTCGGTTCGGGCGTGACCAAGCCGGCGCTACTGCAGAATAATATCTTTTCGGGGATCGGGACCTTGAGTACGCAGGTCAGCACGGTGGCCAAGACCAATTACCGTTCGATCGCCCCGGGGTTTGTTAACCGCGCGACCTACGATCTGCGGCCGACGCCATCGCCGCTGGTGATCAATGCGGGTACCGATCCCGGGGTGTCGGCGACGGGTTATTCGCTCACACCGGTGGCGCAGTACAAGCACGTGGCATTCTGGATCGGCCGGCCGGTAACCAGCCAGCTCGATATCGGGGCGTATGAATCGACGTCGATTGCGCCGTAGTCGTTCAAGCGCTGAACGTTGAGCCGTCGTTCCTGCCAATGGCAGGAACGACGCGTTACGGCTTAACCCCCACAATCCCCGCCTGCGCAGCCCACTGCCCCACATCACTGCGCTTGATCGCGGCCGCCATCAGCTCCGGAAACAAATCCGGTGTACACGCAAAACACGGTGCTCCCAGCGCCGCAAAATACGCCGCATTGGCGTGGTCATACCCCGGCGCCCCATGATCATCGAGCGCCAGCAGCACAATCACCTGCACGCCCGCCGCCACCATCGCCGCCGCCCGCCTGCGCATCTCGGCGTTATTCCCACCCTCGTACAAATCGCTGATCAGCACGAAAATGGTATCGGCCGGCCGTTCGATCAAACCCTGGCAATACCCCAGCGCCCGATTGATATCGGTACCGCCGCCCAGCTGCGTGCCAAACAGCACGTCGACCGGATCGGCCAGCATCGGCGTCAGGTCGATCACGGCCGTATCGAACACCACCACGGACGTACTGACCGCCTTGATACTGGCCAGCACCGCCGCGAACACGCTGGCGTACACCACCGACGGCGCCATCGAACCGCTCTGGTCGATGCACAGCACGATGTCGCGCAGCGATTGGCCCTTGCGCCCGAACCCGACGCGCGTTTCCGGAATAATCGTCCGATATTCCGGCTGGTAATGCCGCAGATTGGCGCGGATCGTGCGCAGCCAGTCGATCTCGTGATGGCGCGGACGGCGCTTGCGCGTCGCCCGGTTCAGGCTGCCCGTGACGGCTTGCCGGAACGGATTGGCCAGCCTGCGCTCCAGCTCGTCCACGACTTGCCGCACCACCATGCGCGCCGTTTCCTTGGTCTTGTTCGGCATCACCCGATTCAGGCTGAGCAGGGTGGCGACCAGATGCACATCCGGCTCGACCGCCTTGAGCATTTCCGGTTCCAGCAGCATGCGCTCCAGGCCCAGCCGCTCCAGCGCATCTTTCTGCATCACCTGCACCACGCTCGATGGAAAATACTGGCGGATATCGCCCAGCCAGCGCGACACGTTCGGCGCCGATGCGCCCAGCCCGCCATTGCGTCCCGGCGCCGGGTTGTACAGGGCCGACAGCGCCCGGTCCATGGCCAGGTCATCCGCGCCCAGCGACACTTCCGGCTGGTTCGGCTCGCTGCCCAATACCATGCGCCAGCGGCGCGTTTGTTCCTGCTGGGTGAGCTCATGCGACATGGGAAGTCTCCGGTGTTGATAATGCAGCGCTGCCGCCGAGGATCATGCCGAGCACGGGCAGCACCAAGCGCGCGCGCGCTTCATCGACGCTGCCGGCGGACGCGGTAATGACCAGCGTGCCGCCCGCGCTGCCGGCGCGTTCGCTCAACTGGCGCCGCTCCGGCGCTTCAAAGGCGCCAAAGGTGCGCCGCAGCAGCGGCAGCAGTTCGACGAAGCTGTCCGGATCGAGGCGGTTGATCCAGTTGTTGACCAAACTCCACAGGCTGTCGTTGTGCAGCAGCAGGGCGGCGCTGCCTTGCAGGAAACCTTCCAGCCAGTTGCCGCTGGCCAGCGGCGCACTCGCATGCGAACAGCGCAAGGCCAGCGCGCGCGCGGTGCGTTCCTGGTCCCAGTGGCCTTGCTCCGACAAGATGCGGGCGCAGCGCCCGCTGATCAGCGAATGCGACAGTTCATTGCCCGCCACCTGGTCGAGCGCGCCGAACCAGGCGTCCAGCAGCGCTTCTTCCTGGATCAGGCGGATGGCGCGGTCGGCGGCGATCAGCTGCCTGACCAGTTCGGCTGCCGGTTCATCGGCCATGCCCAGCACGCCGAAGGGCAGGGCGATGCAGGCGCGCGTGACGAGGCCGTCGACCACCTGGCCGATGGCGCTGGTATCGGTGCCGCGCACGCTGCCGTAACGCATGACGCTGGCCAGCGGCGGCAGGGCGGCCAGCATGAAGCCCACGTCCGGCGTGAGCGCGCCGACTTCCTGGATGCGCTGCATCAGCAAGTCGACCGCTTGCGGCAGGTCGGCCAGCAACACTTGTTCGATCAGCGCGGTCAGCTCGGGCAGGGTGCTCGCTTCATTGGCCTGGCTGACCGCCTTGCCGGTGGCGGCCGCTTCCACGGTGCCGCCCCAGACGTTCGCTTCGATCAGGCGAATCGCATATTCCGGCTCCCATGCCAGGCGCCACCATTCGTGGAAGGTGCCCGACTTGCCGCTGACCCGCTCGGCGCGGCCCCAGTCGACGCCGAGCAGCGCCAGGCGGTGCAGCAGCACGCTTTTTTCCAGGTGGGCCGGCTGGCGCAGGTCGAGTTCGAGCTGGCTGTGATCGGCCTTGACCGGCAGGCGCAGGCGCTTTTGCTGGGTTTGCACGTCCTGCGGCAGCGGCAGGGTCGGCACGCCTTGCGGCACCTCGCCCAGGCGGTCGTTGATCAACAGGGCGTCGTGGATCAGGCGCAGCGGGGTGTCGCTGTCGTAACAGAACACGGCGCGCACCGCTTCCTGCAACTCGCCCAGGCCCGCACGGGGCCGCTCGCGCATCGCCGCCAGCGTATCGGCCAGGCGCACCGCTTCGATGATGCTGGCCGACGAGGCATCCAGGTCGTGCTTGCGCAGCAGGATGGCGACATCGGTCAGCCAGTACAGGCTGGCCTGGGCCGGGTGGCCCCACATATGGTGATACCAGCCCGGCGCGCTGACACCGGCGCCGTAGCCGCTGCGAAACGCCAGGCGGCCGTAGCTCCACGGCGTCCAGGTCGCGGCCAGCTTGACCTTGGGCAAGCCCTTGAGCAAGTCGTTGTCGCTTTTGGCGGACGGCATGGTCGCCAGCGCCGGCACGTGATACGCGCCGCAGACCACGGCGATGCGCTGGTGGCCCTGTTTCTCGGCCAGGCGGATGGCGTTGCGCATCCACGCTTCGCGCTGCTGCTCGCGCAGATCGGGCGGGGCGGCGATGTCGGTGCGCACCGTGGTCATCATTTCAGCGATGGCGGCGAACAGGTCGAGGCTGTCGGAACGCTGCTCGACCAGATGGTCCCACCAGGTATCGGTGTCGGAAAAACCGGCCGCGTTGGCCAGCCATTGCAAGGGGTCCTGGTGCAGCTGGTCGGTGCCGGAACCGGATTCGGAATCGGATTCGGATTGCCCGGCTGTCGATTGGTCGGCAGCCGGCGCGGCCGCTTCCGGCTCGGCCAGGCGGTGCGCCTGCGGCAAGTCGCAAAAACGTACCGGGACGCCGTTGGCGGTGGCGTAGCGCATGGCTTGCCACTCCGGCGAAAACTCGGCGAAAGGGTAGAACACGGCGCGCTGCGGCGTGGCCGGCACGTAGACCAGCAGCGCCACCGGCGGCTTGATGGCCGGGTCGGCGGCGAAGCCAATCAGCTCGTCGGCCTCGGGCGGGCCTTCGATCAGGATGCAGTCCGGCTGCAGCGCCTGCAAGGCTTGCGCCAGGCTGCGCGCGCAGCCCGGACCGTGGTGGCGGATGCCGAATAAATGAACGCTCATCGGCCAGTCAATTCATCACGTCGCGGCAGGCCCGGTACAGGTCTTTCCAGCCTTCGCGTTCCTTGACCACGGTTTCGAGGTATTCCAGCATCACGACGCGGTCCTGGACCGGGTCCTTGATGATGGCGCCGATCATGCCGGCGGCCACATCGGCGCCGCGCATGGTGCCGTCGCCGAAGTGGGCGGCCAGCGACATGCCGTTGGTAATGACCGAAATCGCTTCAGCCGTGCTCATGCTGGCGCTGGGAGCCTTGATCTTGCGCTTGCCGTCGGTGGTGACGCCGGCGCGCAGTTCGCGGAACACGGTGACGACGCGGCGGATTTCTTCCAGCGCCGGCACTTCGCCCGGCAACTCCAGTGCGCGCCCAAGGCTGGCCACGCGCGTTTCGACGATGCGTACTTCTTCGTCGGCGGTGGCCGGCGGCGGCAAGACGACCGTATTGAAGCGACGCTTGAGCGCGCTCGACAGTTCATTCACGCCACGGTCGCGGTCATTGGCGGTGGCGATGATATTGAAGCCTTTTTGCGCCAGCACTTCGTCGTCGAGCTCGGCGATCGGCAACATCTTTTCCGACAGGATGGTAATCAGGCTATCCTGCACTTCGCTCGGGATGCGGGTCAGTTCTTCCACGCGGGCGATTTTGCCGTCGCGCATGGCGCGCATGATCGGGCTTGGGACCACTGCTTCCATCGACGGGCCCTTGGCCAGCAGTTGCGCGTAGTTCCAGCCGAAGCGCACCGCTTCTTCGCTGGTGCCGGCGGTTCCCTGCACGATCATGGTGGAATCGCCGCTGATGGCGGCAGCCAGGTGTTCCGATACCCACGACTTGGCCGTGCCCGGCACGCCGAGCAGCAGCAGGGCGCGGTCGGTGGCGAGCGTGGCCACGGCGATTTCGATCACGCGCGCATTGCCGATGTACTTGGCGCTGATCTCGACACCATTGTCCAGCGTGCCGCCCAGCAGGTAGGTGGACACGGCCCACGGCGACAGCTTCCAGCGCGGCGGACGCTGGCGCGTGTCGGCCGCGGCCAGCGCTGCGAGTTCCTCGGCGTACTGCGTTTCAGCGTGCTGGCGCAGGATGGTAGAAATGGCGGTCATGCAGATTGCTCCTGAAAAGGGGAATACATATCGTGTCGGAAACGCAGGGTGCGCAGGAATTTGTCGACCGTGTCCTGCCATTGCGCGAACTCGGGGATGGCGGTCGGCCAGCCGTTTTCGTAGGCCTCGATGCCACGCGGGTCGAGCACCAGCGCGAGCGAGGCCATGGTGTAGGTCAGCGACCAGCTCTGCAGCGTGTTGGCCGCGCAGCCGGCCTGGATGCGGCTGACCACGGCCTTGGACAAGGCCAGCGGCCAGTTGCGCTGCGCGCTCTTGGCGGCGTCGTCGAGCAGGTCGATCAGGCTCGAATGGGCGCGCATCCACGCTGCCGGGGTCGCTTCTACGAGGGTGCTGAGCAAGTCGTCGGCGGCGTCGCTTGGCAGGGTGCCGAACAGGCTGAAAAAGTCGCGCGGCATGTGGGTGTGGATGCCGGACGACTTTAAATACAGGTCGAGGAAGGCGGTGAACCAGGCGTGCAGGCCGGCATCGTAGCCAGCTTGCAGGCTGCGTTGCAGCGCGCTCGACCAGCCCAGCAGCAATGTATGTTTGAACTCGCTGGCCATGGCCAGGGTCAGGCAGGTGCGCGGCGAAGCGTCGAAGCTGTTCGACCAGTAAGTTGGCGGTACGGCCGCCAGGATATCGACCAGCCAGCCCGATTTTTCGCCCATGGCGGGGTACAGGCCGGCGCCGACGCCGTCGCGCTGCATGCTCTTGTCGCGCTCATGCGGTACCTCGGCCAGCAGGTGGGCCGAGTCGCCGTTGCGCTCCACCCGCAGCAGCGGCACGGCGCGCGCCAGCATGCGCTGCGCCATTTGCGAGCCGGGCAGGCCGGCCAGCAGGCGCTGGGCGGCGCTGCGCACTTCCTTGCGTTTGTCGTCGAGCGCGCTTTCCAGGAAGCTCTCGTCGGCCAGGCCCAGGCCCACCGACAGGCAGCCGAGCAGGGTGGCCCGGTGTTCCGGCGTTTCGCTCGGCCAGGTTGCTTGCAGTGCTTGCAGGGCGGCGGCGCCATCCTGGGCGCGCATGTCGCGCAGGGCATGGGCACGCTGTTCGATATGGCCTTCGTCCCACAGCAAGCGCACATCGTCGGTGTCGGCGCCCACCCAGTTCCAGGCGGGATTCTGTTTCGCCAGCCAGTGGCCGCGCGCGCCGAGTACGCCCTCGATCAGGCCGCGCAAGGGACGATGCGCGCTACCCATGTCCAGCACGGCTGGAAGCAGGCGCGGCGGCAGGCGGCACTGGCAGGCGTTGGCCAGGCGCAGCCATTCGGAGCGCACTTGCGGATATTCATCTTGCACCAGCAGCGCCAGCGCGCGTTCGGCCTGCGCCGGACAGGCGCGCAGGGTATCGCTGTCGCTCGATGGCGTCGCTGGCGCGGCCAGTTCCGGCGCAGTGGGCTGATGGCCGGCGCGCTGCCACAGGGTGTGGGCGGCCAGCGACAGCCACAGGTTTTCTTCGGGTGTGGCGGCAGCGGCGCCGGGACGGCCGCGCACGCTGTCGCGCAAGGCCGGCGGCAAGTCGTCGTCGACGCCGGGCGCGGCGCGCGAGGTGCCGATCTGCAGCGTCTTATGCATTTTCAAAGGGAGCGGGGAACTCATGCTACGGTCTCGTTGTCGAAGGAATGTAAGCGGTCTTCGGCGAACACGCTGAGCGGGACGATGGCCTCACCGTCCCATTCGCCGATCACTGTCACCGGATGGCCGCCGCTGAGCGCAAGCAGGGGCCACAGGTGGCGAAAGCTGGCATGCAGCGCAACGACGCGGCCATCGGCGCCGGCCAGGTGGGGCGTGGCACCGGCACGCGGCACCATGGCGTCGAGCACGAGCGGAAAGCGGTCGAGGAAAGGGTTGCGTGCCAGGGCGTCGGCGTAGGCCGCCAGCGAGGCGTCGAGCGTGGGGGCGTTCGCCAGTCGGGTATCAAGCGGGCCGAAGGCATCCTGCTGCCTGATCAGGGCGCGCAGCGGATAGGCGCTGTGATAGAAGCACAGTTCGCCGTCGAACTGGGTGCCGGGCGCGAGCACCCTGTCGTAGCCCTGGGTGCCTGCGGCGTACTGCAGGATCATGGCCCAGCGTCCGCTCGCCACCCCGCGCAGCCAGGTGGTGCGCGCGCGGATGCGCTCGTTGTCACTGGTGTGCTGGGCCAGCACTTGCCAGCGGTCTTGCACGCCGGCTTGGGCCAGCACCTCTTCCTGGCTGACGCTCCAGCCGATCAGGGTGCGCACGTCGCTTTGCAGTTCCGGCGGCAAGTCCGGCAGGCGGCGGAAGGCGGTACCGAGCAGGTAAATGGATGCCAGCTCGCGCGCCAGCCGGGTTTCCCAGTCGGGCAGGGTGGTGTCGAAGCACATGCCGCTGGCGCGGCGCAGGCGCGCTGCGAGGCCGCCGGCCTGGGCGTCGACCATGCGCGCGGCAATGTCGTTCCAGAAGGCCGGACCGCGTGCGCGCAGGGTGGACAAGCCTTCACGCGCCAGGTCTTCGAGCCAGGTGTGCAGTTCGGTAATGCCGGCCGCGACTTTGCTGTCGCGCTTGTCCTCGCGCTTTTGCGCCGCCGCGGCCTGGGCTGCCGCCTGTTCGGGCGTGGGAGCGACGGCCTTGTCGGCGACGCTCTGGAGTTTCTTTTCGCTGCGCTGCTGGCGGCTGTCGAGCCAGTCGCTGACCCACTGCGGCGGCGCGCCGGCCGCGAACAGGGGGCTGTTACTGGCTAGTAACAGATACAGGCCGATGCCGTGCTTGCAGGGAAACTTGCGGCTGGGGCAGGAACACTTGAAGGCCGGCTCGCCCAGGTCGATCTGGGTACGATAGGGGACTTTGCCGCTGCCCTGGCATTCGCCCCACACGGCGCTGTCGGTCCGGCCCAGGTTGCCCCACTTGGCGGGCCCTGCCAGCTGGCTGCCGGCTTTGGCGGAACTCGCATCGGGCGCCAGTGCGAGGATTTGATCGGCATTCAAAGTCATGGAGGAGCAATGCCACCGGCCTATGACCGTTGGCAAATGATTAAAGATAGTAAGTTAACCGCTGACGTTAATTTTGGGAAGTCTTTTTTGCCGGGATGGCGATGAGGATAGCCGGGGCCGGGTGCGTTCGCGGCCCGGGCTGTCGGCTCAGCTTGTCGCCTTAGGCGACAGCACGGACCGTTTGCATTCCCGGCTCGGGCTGTCGGTTCAGGCGTGACCGAGCCAGAGCGCTTGCGCGCGAACGGTTGCGGTTGCGGTTGTCGCCTTGGGCGACAGCATGGACCGTTTGCATTCCCGCCCCGGGCTGTCGGTTCAGGCGTGACCGCGCCAGAGCGCCTGCGCGCGTGCGAACACGGCGGCGCCAACTCGCCTGCCCAGGGCCCGTCCATCGATGCTGGCGCGCTCGAAATGAATGCCGGCGTAGACGCGCGAGATGCTCGCTTCGGCCACGGCATCGCTGAACGTGTTCCACGCCAGGGTGACTGGCGCGGACGGCAGGGCCGGGTCGAACAGCAGCGAGCGCGCCGGTATCGTCACCGTGTGGCGGAAGCTGTCGCTACCGGTGAAGCGGCGCAGGATCTCGGCCGAGGCGGCGCTGAAGGTGCTGTGGCCGGACACGTGGTCGGGAAAGGCGGGCGTGGGCGCGCTGGCCAGGTGGAAGGGCATCCAGGCTTCGCCGGCCACCGGGCGCAGTCCGCTGGCGGGACCGCCGGGGCCGAAACTCTGGACGATGTGGCCTTGCATCAGGTAGCGGATGGCGCTGAGCGGGCGCGCCGAATCGTAGGCGCGCTTGGCGTCCCAGGCGGCAATGCTGGCGTCGAACACCGCATTGGCCAGGGCGAAGAACAGCTTGACGTCGTCATCGTCGCTGTAATCGTGGCGTTCCGATATCAGTTGCGCGAAGCGGCACCAGTAGGAACCGGGCAGTTCGCCGATGGAGCTGCCGGCCCAGTAGTCGGCGATCACCTTCTGGCGTTCGGTCAGGGTGGCCTGGATCTGCACGACCTGCTCGGCCTGCTCGATGAATTCCTGGCTGCCGAAGGCGGCGGGCGGAGGCGGGCGGAACTGGCTGCCGGTGCCCAGGGCGAACGGGCGCACGGCGTCCCAGAATGGCGTCAGGAACGCTTGCGTGCGGCGCACGCCGCCGGCATCGATGAACGACAGCGGCTGCCACAGGCCGGGGAAAGGGATGCTGGCGCGCGGCGTGGGCTCGCTGACCAGCAGCGGCGGGTTGCGCGGCTGGTAGCCGCTGTAATCGGCGAACGGGATGCCGCCGGGCGCCAGCTTGCCGTCCTGGTTGGCGCCATCGTTGCGGCGCTGGTCGAGCACCGCGTGGGCGGCAATGTTGCCGACACGAGGAGCGGTGGCGCTATTGTTATACGCGTCGACAGGCCGGCTGTTCATCGCGGCAAGGTGGGCGCCGAAGGCGGCTTGCTGGCCGGGAAATTGATCAAGCAGGGCCGCGTAAGCGGCGAAGCTGATCGCCAGCGCCTTGTTGGCGCGCGTGCATTCGGCGGGCGGCTGGCGCAGCTGGGAACCAAGGTACTGGCCAAGCGCGACGCTGTCGTAGGCGGCCCAGGCTTCGTACATGGCGCTGTGCACGATTGCCAGGGCGCGCGCGGCGATGGGCGGCGGCATGCGGGTGGCGCGCACCGCGTCGAGCGCAAGGGTATTCCAGGCGATCACCGTGCCCGAATGCATGGGCGGTTCCGGCTGGGGCCGAGGTGGCGGCTCGTGCGACCCGCCGCACGCCGTCAGGGCGCTGCCGAGAGCGGCGGTGCCGCCTATCGTTAAGAAGGTGCGTCGTTTCATGGTGGATTCCCAGAGAGGTGGCTTCCGGCCGGGAAGCGCGGGGATGCCTGGCGGCACGGTCTGCGGTGAGGGCTTACGTGGCGACGATAGCCCGCTACCGCCGCGCTGGCCTTGAGCAGCCGCAGCCGCAATACCGCAGCGAAAACAGGAATCGACGCATGGCCGGAGAGCGGACTGTCGATGCCCGACGGTGGTCCAGACGGCGGACGCATGATTGGCGCTTCACAAGAGCCAGCAAATCCTTTCCACTTGCCACTACAATACGGCTGCCCTCTGTCGAGCTCACTTTCCAAGGTCAGATTCATGAAATTTATCCATGCCGCCGATTTGCACATCGATAGCCCGTTGCGCGGGCTGAACGGTTACGATGGCGCGCCGGTCCAGGCGTTGCGCGGCGCCACGCGCCGGGCCTTGTCCGCCCTGGTCGACCTCGCCATTGAACAAGCGGTCGATTTCGTCATCCTGGCGGGCGACATTTACGACGGCAACTGGGCCGACTTCCGCACCGGCCTGTTTTTTCGCGACCAGATGGTACGCATGACGCGCGAAGGCATCCTGGTCTACATCGTCAAGGGCAACCACGATGCCGAAAGCCAGATCACCAAACAGCTGCCGCCGGTCGAGGGCGTCCACACGTTCAAGTCGACCTCGGTCGAGACTTTCACGATAGCCCAGCTCGGCGTAGCCCTGCACGGACGCAGCTTCCCCAACCGCGCCGTGCCGGAAGACCTGGTAGAGCACTATCCCGACGCCAGCGCCAATATGTTCAACATCGGCGTGCTGCACACCAGCCTGAACGGGCGCGGCGGGCACGACGTGTATGCGCCGACGACGGTCGATGCGCTGTGCGGCAAGGGCTACGATTATTTCGCGCTCGGCCACGTGCACGCGCGCGAAGTCGTGCGCGAGGCCGGTCCGCGCATCGTTTATCCCGGCAATCTGCAAGGCCGCCACGCCAAGGAGACCGGCCCCAAGGGCTGCGAACTGGTCACGGTGAGCGCTGGCGCCATCACCAGCGCGCAGTTCGTGCCGCTCGACGTGGTGCGCTGGCACCGCCTGCAACTGGACGCGGGCGGCGCGGCCGACGTCAATGCCTTGCGCCAGCGCTTCATGAAGGCGGCTGGTGAGCTGGTGGCCGGCGAGCATGAACGCCTGCATGCGCTGCGGGTGATCGTCAGCGGCCAGACCGAGCTGCACCGGATCGAGGCCGAACAGCCCGGCACCATTGCCGCCGCGATCCAGGCCGGCACCCAGGACTTCGAGGGCGCCGACCTGTGGGTCGAGGAAGTCCAGCTCGACCTGCGCTCGCCGCTCGACCGCGATGTCGCCCTCAAGCGCACGGACGCGGTCGGCGAGGTGGTGCAACTGGTTGACGAGATCGCGTCGAGCGAGGAGCAGCTGCGCGCCTGGGCGCTGGCGCAGCTCGGCAGCCTGGGAACCTTGCCGTCCGGCCTGGCCGATTGCGACCCCGCGCTGTTGACGCCGCAAGCGCTGCGCGCGCTGCTGGCCGACGCCGAGGCGACCGTCCTGGCCCACCTGGGCGGCATGGAAGGAAGCGCACGATGAAACTGCGCGAACTGCACCTGACCGCCTTCGGTCCCTTCACCGACCGCAAGCTCGATTTCGGCAGCGCCGGACAAAACGTGGTGTTCGTGCACGGTCCGAATGAAGCGGGCAAATCGTCGACCCTGCGCGCGATTTCGGACCTGCGCTTCGGCATACCGCAGCTGAGCCGCGATAATTTCGTGCATGAGCACCGCGACATGCTGCTGGGCGGCGTGCTGGTGGACCGCAACGGCAAGTCCTATCACCTCACGCGCCGCAAGGGCCGCACCAACACCTTGCACTATGCCGACGGCAGCCCGGTGACGCCCGATATCGAGGCGCTGATCACCTGCGGCCTGTCGAAGGACGATTACGAGGCCATGTTCGGCCTGGACCACGACCGCTTGCGCAAGGGCGGCGAGGCGCTGCTGGCCGGCCAGGGCGAGGTCGGCGCGGCGCTGTTCGAGGCCAGCGCCGGGGTGCGCAGCATTCCGGCGGTGCTGGCGCAGCTCGAGCTGTCGGCCCGCAACTACTTCATGCCGGGCACGCGCGCAAAGAACGGGCGCATCAACGAGGCGCTGCGCAGCTATGGCGAACATCATCACGCATTCAAGGATGCGCAGGTCAAGCCGGCGTGGTGGGCGGAACGCTTCAAGGAGCACCAGGCGGCGGCCAAGCGGCTGGCCGACCTGGAGGTGCGGCACGAGGAAGCCAACCGCCGCCAGCTGCGCCTGTCCGAGCTGCGTGGCGTCGGGCCGCTGATCCGCAGCCAGGATGCGGCCAGCGAGATCCTGTCCGAACTGGAAGACGTGCGCGTGCTGGCGGAAGACGCCGCCACCGAAAGGGCGGCGGCGCAGGCGGGATTTGCCGCCGCGCACCAGAGTGCGGAAGCGGAGCGGGAAGCCGTGCAACGCTTGTCCGCCCAGCTCAAGGCGCTGGCGCCGGACCAGGCGGCGCTGGACGCGGCCGCCCGCATCGAACGGCTGGCCGTGAGCGCCGAAGCGCTCGACAGCCTGCGCGACGCGATTGCCGAGGCGTCGGACCAGGTCGCCGGCGCGCATCGCCTGCTCGAGCAATACGCGGGCGGCATCTTGCCCGGTGCGGCGGCGGATGCCGTGCTGGCCCTGGCGCCGGCGCCGGCCGCGCGCGCCCGGATCGACGAGGTGCTGGGCGAGTTCAAACTGGCGCAACAGCGGCTGGACCAGCATCTGGAGTCGGCACTGCCCGTGGACGACGACGAACAGGCGAGCGACGCCTTGCCGGCGTCCGGGCTGGTGAGCGTGCTGCATGCGGTCCGGGACGAGGCCAAGCGCAAGGAAGCGCTGATGAAGCGCAAGGAGCAGCTTCCGGCCGAGATCCGCCAGCTGGAGCGCTTGATCGAGGCCGATGTGACGGCGCTGGGCCTGGCCGATCACGCGGCGCTGCCCAAGGTGCGCGCGCTGCTCGACAGCGAAATCGATGCCGCGCGCAGCGCGTCGGAATCGGCGGACACTGAAATGGCCACCTTGCGCAAGCAGCTTGCGCAGCTGAAAACCGAGCACGCGGCCGCCGCAGCCAGGCGCGACCAGTTGCTGGCCGCCGGCGCGGTGCCGACCATGACACAGGTGCGCGCCGCGCGCGGCCAGCGCGACACCCGCTGGATGCAGGTGCGTGATGCCAACAGCGGCGGCAGTCCGGCGCCCGCCGCCCTGCTCGACAACGTCGAGGCCGGCATCCGCGATGCCGACCGGCTGGTCGACGAGCTGGCCCGCGACACCGAGCGCGCCACGCAGTTGCAGGGCAGCCAGGACGAGCTGGCACGGCTTGCCCAGCAGTCGGCCGATCTGGAACACGAACACGCGGCGATCGAGGAGCGCAGCGCGGCGGCGCTGGAGCGCTGGAACGCCAGGCTGGAAGCGCACGGCTTGCCGCCACTGGCGCCGAAAGCGCTGCGCGAATGGCAGTCACTGCTTGCCAGCGCGCGCGCGCGCAGCGGCGACCTGCAAGCGCTGACCGACGAGCTGGAGGTGGCGCGCACGACCGAGCGCGCGCTGGTCGACGACTTGCTCGATGCAATCGCGGCGCTTGGCGTGGCGGCCCCCGCCAGCAGTTCCCTGACCACCCTGTCGTCGCTGGTGGACGATATCCAGGACGACATCGAACGGCGCCAGCGGGTGCTCAGCACGGCGGCGGGCAAGCGCATCGAGCGCGAACAGCAGCGGCGCCGCTTCAAGACGCAGCAGGCGACGCTGGAAGAGCAGCTTGCCGGCGCGGTGGCGGCGGTGTCGTCGCACGTCTACGGCGCGCTGCACCTCGATCCGGAGGCGGGTATCGCCGCTGCGGGCGCGCGCCTGGCCGAATTCGGCCGCCTGGGCGATGCCAAGACCGAGCTCGATGGCGCCAGCGCGCGCGAATTGCGGGCGCAGCAAGCATTCGAGCGCTTGCAAGGGCAGGGCCGCGAACTGGCCCAGGCCATGGGAGATCCGCCGGCCGCCGACCTGCGCCACTACGTCGAACAGCTGGAGGCAAGGCTGGCGCAAGCCAGGCGGATCGACAGCGAGCGCGCCCTCAGGCAGCAGGCACTGGACGACGCGCAGGAACGCTGGCGCGAACAGGAAAGCCTGGCGCAGCGCCATCAAGCGGAACTGGAGCGGCTGTGCCGCGCGGCCAATGTCGATGCGCCCGAGGCGCTGCCGGCGGCGGAAGCGCAATCGACGCGCAAGCGCCTGGCCCAAGCCGACGCCGACCGCGCCCGCAAGGACCTCGCCGTGGCCTCCTCGCGGCCGCTGGACGAGTTGCGCGCGCTCCTGCGCGACTACGATGCCGGGCGCATGGACGACGAGCAAAGCCAGGTCTCGGCCGAGCTGGACAAGCTGGAGGAGGATTTGCGCAGCGCGCGCCAGGCCGAGGAAACGGCGCGCCGTGCCCTGGAGGCGGTCGACTCGGCCGATACCGCTGCCGCAGCGCGCGAGCTCATGGAGCGCGATGCGGCAGGGGTGCGGCTATCGATGGCGCCGTGGATGCGCTCGCGGCTGGCGCATGCCTTGCTCGACGAGGCGCTCAAGCGCTTCCGCGAGCGTGCCCAGGGGCCGATGCTGCTGGCGGCATCGCGCTACTTCCAGCAAATGACGGACGGCCAGTTCGTGCGGCTGGTCAGCGACGACGCCGGTCCGAAGCCGGTCTTGCTGGCGCAGCGCGGCACTGGCGGCCAGGTGCGTGTCGAGGGCTTGAGCGAAGGCACGCGCGACCAGCTCTACCTGGCGCTGCGGCTGGCCGCACTCGAAATCCGGCGCGACGCCGGCTACGACCTGCCGGTGGTGCTCGACGACGTGTTGATGACCTCCGACGACGGCCGCGCGGCGCTGGCCTTGCGCGCGATCGCCGATTTCGCCAGGGACCACCAGGTGATCGTGTTTACCCACCATGCGCACCTGCTGAGCGTGGCCGAGCGCAGCGTGCCCGCGCAGATGCTGCAGGTCGTCAGCCTCTAGTCTTACTATGTCACAAAATCAATTATGTGCGTATACTGTTGAACTGTCTATAACGACAGGAGACGGGAATGACGAATTTGGCGGAGCTGGATATGTATCTTGAGCGGCTGTGCAGCGCGTTGGGTCATATGGATCGCAGGACAAGTCTGAAAGACTACTGCCAAGGGCTGATGCTGCCGATCGCGCGCAAGAGCGTCGAGCCGTTGGCGGCGCACATCAAGCCGACGCAGGTACGCGCCAAACACCAGTCGCTTCACCATTTCGTGGCGAAATCGGCGTGGTCGGACAACGCCGTCCTGGCATCGGTGCGCGAC
>NZ_JAQOZV010000219.1:0-604 GCF_030348125.1 Massilia sp. DJPM01 | reverse complement strand
CGGTGCGCCCAGCATGGGCGCACTCCTGCGGGTGCAAGTCCCGCCGCGAGCTGACCACAGTGAGCGAAGTGAAGCGCAACTGCATGAGGGCAACCGAGTGTGGAAAGGAAGCGTGGAGCGTAAATCATGAGCCGATGGACAAGAACCGCATAGAAGGCGCTGCCAATCAGGGCGAGCGGGCCGTAAACCGCGAAGCTCTTGTGGTCAAGGAGAAGTGGCGTAAATGCGGCGGTTGTGTGATGAAGGAGTGCGGCCCTTACCTGGGGACGCCCCGCCTTGTGCCTGAAAGGGCGACGACGAGAGTCGGAGCGGGGTCTCAGCAGAGGTCATAGTAGTTGGTGGTAGCGCCGGGAAGGCTCGACCCCGCCGACGAAGGACCGAACGAGTAGGAGTGAATCCGATATGTCGATGCAGAAAGCACAGCGTCAGATGCCTGCGAAAGCGGGGCGGGAGGCCGTAGGGCATGGTGAAGCCATGCTTGACGCTTTCAGCGACGAAGCGTTCTGCCCGCGACATCCAACCGGAGACACAGGGTCAGCGCTGCTGCAAGCGGCGCTGACAACAGAGAACCTGCGGCGGGCGTTCAAGCGTGTACGCTCCAACA
>NZ_JAQOZV010000218.1:0-614 GCF_030348125.1 Massilia sp. DJPM01 | reverse complement strand
GTCGCCTGTAATCGCCAAGGCATCCACCATGTGCACTTATTCGCTTGTCCCTATAACGTTAGCCTCTTAGTGTTGCCACTAAAAGAGCGTTACAGAGATAAGAAAGTACAGCGTTGTTGCTTTGTTTTGATACATACAATCACTACCCATCGAACCGCCTGTCGGCGATTCGATTAAAACTTTACTTCTTCCAGATTGTTAAAGAACGAAACAGCTTTAATCTCTAAAAGACCAAACCTAAACCTCGTGGCTTACGTTTGTACTTTCAAGATTAGTAGAGTGGTGGAGGATGACGGGATCGAACCGACGACCCCCTGCTTGCAAAGCAGGTGCTCTCCCAGCTGAGCTAATCCCCCGGTCTTGTGTGGCTTTTACTCTAAAAATCATCTGGCTTTGCCAGTGATTTTTTGACTAACTAACCCAAACGAAAGTAGATTTTTACTTTCGTTTGATAACCTTGGTAGGGCTGGTTGGACTCGAACCAACGACCCCCGCGTTATCAACACGGTGCTCTAACCAGCTGAGCTACAGCCCCGACTTGGACACTGCTACTGTTTCTTCTAAATTCAACAGTCGATAAGAGTGGACGCTTAATAAATTGGCTCTATAGCCAG
>NZ_JAQOZV010000217.1:0-615 GCF_030348125.1 Massilia sp. DJPM01 | reverse complement strand
GGCCGTCAGGCGGTGTGCCGCATCGTAGGTGTATTTAATGATACTGTTGTCTGGTAAAGTGATCTTCTTCATGTTTCCCGCGCGGTCATATTCATAAATTGTCGTTGCCTGCAGCCCGGTCGAACGCACTGTTTTGCTCAGCAGTTTCCCGCGCAGCGAGAAGACCAGGTCGGTTGCCACGCCGTTTGGCGCTTCGATCAGCTGGGCATTGCCGTGTTTGTCGAACTTGGAAAAAACCGTTGTACGGTTCAGTACATCCTTTGTGGTTTCCAGATTGCCGGCAGCATCGTAGGTAAAGGTGGTGCGATCGACGATATCTGTTCGGGGTCCCGTGACGGTCAGAACTTGGCCGCGGCCGTTGACTTCGTATGTCCACTTGCGCGGCAACCCAACGACAGGAGCGTTAAAGCCAAGTACGCCGGTTTCATCGGTGGTTGCCTGTTCCGTCTTCGTCAACAAATTGCCAACGTTATCGTAAACATACGTAATGCGTTTTTTCGGCTCGGAAATCTGCGATGGCAAGCGATATTTGGCATGCCATAGGGTGTTGACCTTGCGCATAGGTGCGGTGAGGCTTGTTGCGGCGAGCAGGGTGGTGCAGCTGGCCGTGCTGGC
>NZ_JAQOZV010000216.1:0-622 GCF_030348125.1 Massilia sp. DJPM01 | reverse complement strand
TTGATGTCGGCCAGTTCAGAAAAATCGTTTTGCAATTGGCTCATGAGAATACTTTCAAATGTTACTTCTCTCCCGGCTTAGGGAAAAGTGAAACGTTCGTAGGGGGCTTGCCCAAACCTTTACCGATTGCAGTCGCGTAATCGTATGCATTTTTGGGACTCCAAATGACGTTGTAGGGGAAATATCCCCCATTCGTCGCTGCAGCTTGCCCACCACCTACAGTAAGTGCTTCAGCAACGGTCGAAGCGCAATTTGGGCCTTTCAAGTTCCAGTTAGGGTGATCCTTGAGATACTTCGCCCACCACCGTTCAATTGCTGCTTCATCGAGCCCTTCAACACGAACAACACCATCCGGCATACCACCCTCAGCGATCGCATCTGCGCGTACGTTCGGCATCCCGTAGGATGGGGAGTCACCCCATTTCTCTCCCTTTTCAGGCCAAAAACTGATGTGCACCCCGTTGTCCAGAACCATTGAAGCATGCCCGACGTTCCCCCCGTTCTGCGCCCAATAATAGACAGTCAATAATCCTTTTGGATCGGTATAAGAAACAGGATTTCCGAGCGCATAACTGTACGTATTAATTCCACCACCGAGCCCAATCGGATCGCTCTGCACATA
>NZ_JAQOZV010000215.1:0-626 GCF_030348125.1 Massilia sp. DJPM01 | reverse complement strand
GGCATATCGCGCGAAGAAGTGTGCCGTCGGCGGCGGCCTGCAGGTGATCGCTGCCGGCGTATCCCGGCATGACGTGCGCATGATGAATGCGCTGCCGATCGAGGGGGAAGAGGCGACCCTCATCTGCGTAAAATATTGGCGTGCGTTCGAGGATATCAAGCTGGGCGATGCAACCGAGACGTCGTATGTCTATCTCTGCACGGCCATGAACATAACGCTCTGTCTTGCCGAAACGGGCATTGGCGAAGAGTACGTTCCGGAAATGATACCCGCCCTGGAGGCGATGGCGCGGGCGGCGGAACGGGGCGCCAGGACCGGCCAGTACCGGCTCGACGGGCCGGGCATGAACGCGGTGAGCAATGCGCTGGCGATTCATGAGGCGCAGTGCGCCGTTGCGACCCGCGAAGACCTGTTCGCCGCCGAAACGATGATCGCCGCGCGGATCGCCGCCGGCCAGGTCCACCAGACACCGGCCAAAACCCACCGGCGAGCGCCTGCAGGAGCTGGGTATGAAATTTCCTGAGAAAAATTCACGCAGCGAGCAGATCCTGACAGCGTTCCTCAAGGGGCCAATGACGATCTATCAGGGCGCAGAGGTGCATGGGGATTTCGTCACGCGCAAGCTG
>NZ_JAQOZV010000214.1:0-629 GCF_030348125.1 Massilia sp. DJPM01 | reverse complement strand
CTAGTCTTACTGTGTCACAAAATTAACTTGATCTGAAAGCAGCAAGGGCAACGCTGTAGTTGTGTTGTGATTGCACTGGCGATAAGCGCGCGCAGCGTTGTAATGGAGTCAGGGACATGACGTTGCGCTCGTCCTGCTTCCGCGAGGGATGTAATCGTCGGGTAAGCCAGGTGCTTCTGGCCCTGCAGAGTTTTTTTTGACGCCAGGATGATTGAGGCGCTGCGAGGTCAGAAAGCCGTAAGCGGCGATGCACAACGTGGCGTGATGGTGAAACCCGCGCCAACCGCGCCCCTCGTAGTGCCCGAGTCCGAACTCTTGCTTCAGTTCCTGATAGTCGCGCTCGATTCGCCAACGCATTTTTGTCACGAACACGATTTGCTCAAGCGTCGCATCGCAGGGCGCTGTCGAGAGGAAGTACTTCAGCGGCTCCGCGTCACCCTCCGGCCATTCGATCAGCAGCCATTCCTCGGCGCGCATCTCGGTGCCGAGGTAGTCCCGGTGGGCGGGGCGCACCCGTACGGCGGCGAAGCGAGAGGACAGGTTGGCATTGGAACCTTCCCGCCATGTGACCGGGCGGTAGCCTTGCGACGGCAGCGACAACGCCAATGCTTTCACGGAAACCGGCTCAT
>NZ_JAQOZV010000213.1:0-649 GCF_030348125.1 Massilia sp. DJPM01 | reverse complement strand
CCGATACGACGCGGCGGGCCGCGTGACAGCCATCGGCACCAGCACGTTTGAATACGGCGCTGCCGGCAGCCCGGCAGCGGGCCGCGTGACCACAATGACGGATGAAGCTGGAAAAACCGTGTACGCCTACGATGGCATGGGAAGACTTACGAGGAAGGAACAGACGAGCGGCCCGGCGCCCAGGCGCTTCGTGACCGCCTACACCTATGGCACCGAGGGAAGTGCCGCTGGACACGTTACCTCGATGACCTACCCCAGCGGCAATCGTATCGACGTTACCTACGACAGCAACGGAAGGTCTTCCGCGTTGAGCCTGACCCGCCCTGGCGTTGCGCGGACAATGATTCTGAGTCAGATAAGCTACCAACCGTTTGGCGCAGTGCGCTCATGGTTATGGGGGAATCACAGCGCAAGCAGTCCCAACAAGTACGAGCGCCAGTTCGACCTGGAAAACCGTATTGTCAGTTACCCAATCGGCAACGTGAAGGCCGGAGGGGCGACGCGCACGCTCACTTACGATGCCGCTGGACGGATCGTGGCGGCCACGCACGCGGGGAACGCCATGTCAAGCAGACTGGACCAGCGCTACAGCTACGATGGTCGGGATCGTCTGATCGGTTTTACCAGCGTTACTGCCAGCCAGCGCTTT
>NZ_JAQOZV010000212.1:0-649 GCF_030348125.1 Massilia sp. DJPM01 | reverse complement strand
TCGATACGACGCGGCGGGCCGCGTGACAGCCATCGGCACCAGCACGTTTGAATACGGCGCTGCCGGCAGCCCGGCAGCGGATCGCGTGACGGTAATAAATGATGAGGCTGGGAAAACTATATACTCATACGATGGCATGGGAAGGGTTTTGAGGAAAGAGCAGACGAGCGGCCCGGCGTCCAGGCGCTTCGTGACCGACTACACCTATGGCGCCGAGGGAAGTGCCGTTGGACACGTCACGTCGATGACCTACCCCAGCGGCAATCGCATCGACTTCACTTACGGCAGTAATGGCAAACCGTCCGCCCTGGGCCTGACCCGTCCGAATACTGCGCGCACGACCATTTTGAGTCAGATAAGCTACCAACCGTTCGGCGCTGTGCGCTCTTGGTTATGGGGTAATCACAGCGCGGGCAGTCCCAATCAATACGACCGCCAGTTCGACCTGGAAAACCGCCTCGTCAGTTATCCGCTCGGCAACGTGAAGTTCGGAGGGGCGACGCGCACGCTCAGTTACGATGCCGCCGGGCGGATCGTGGCAAGCACGCATGCGGGGAACGCCACGTCAAGCAGGCTGGACCAGCGCTACAGCTACGATGGGCAGGATCGCCTCATCAGCTTTACCAGCGCCACGGCCAGCCAGCGCTTC
>NZ_JAQOZV010000211.1:0-667 GCF_030348125.1 Massilia sp. DJPM01 | reverse complement strand
AAAAGCTACATCAGCTATGCAGACCTCAGCGCTGGCCTCCCATATGGCAACGATTACCTCTTCCGCGCAGCTGACGCGTTATATGAAGATGACGCCGCCACAGGAGAATTTGCTGTCAGCCCTATCTGAAGCGGCACGTAAGCGATTTCTTGAGAGTTTGACTTTTAATGAGAAAGGGATAACGGGCTATCGTTATGCAGAACTAGAAAGCGAGTTAACTCCAACTCAAATTGCAAAAATATTATCTTTGTTTGGTTCGCAGGCGAACACTACCTTGTTTAAAAAAGCAGTGGTAAAAACGGAGAAGGATCAACGCTTGCTTGCGGGCGAAACACCGGTATTGATGTGCCCTAAGGAGCTAGGTGGCGAGGGTGGCGAGGGTGGTGATTTTGGGGGGGGCGGTATCGGGGGGGGAGGTGGTGGGAGTGGTGGAGGATGGACTCCCCCCCCGCCTCCGCCTCCGACGGCACCTACAGATTATGTCGGATATGAATGTGATCGCGCGACCTGTGCGCCTAGTAGAAATTTTATTTGCCTCAATTCGTGTAAGTGGCCGTAGCCGCATCTTGATCGGTGGCACCTCCTTGTTACCTGGCGAAGCGGTGCTGTGGCACTTGTCGACGGTGTTCGCAGCTCAGTACATCTGTAATCCTGGAAATTTTATGCT
>NZ_JAQOZV010000210.1:0-688 GCF_030348125.1 Massilia sp. DJPM01 | reverse complement strand
AGCCAACGGCACTGGCATGGGCGGGGGAACACCGGCGGCCAACAACACCCAGGCGCCGGCGTCGAGCCAGGCGAGCATCAAGGCCACGGTGAGCATCGGTGGCAACAGCAGCGACAGCACGACCGACAACAGCGCCTTGCAGAACCAGGGCAGCACGGTCAGCGCCGGCCAGACCCTGAGCATCGTCGCCACCGGCGACGGCAGCAAGGATGCGGACGGCAAGGCCTTGAATGGCGACATCACGGCGCGTGGCGCGGTACTGAGTGGCAAAGACGTGACCCTCGATGCCGCCCGCGACATCAGGCTCGCCAGCGCGCAGGACACGAGCGCCAACGACAGCCGGAACAGCAGCCACAACGCGTCGGTGGGCGTCGGTTTCGGCCTGGGCGGCACGCAGAACGGGTTCACCCTGGAACTGGCCGCCGGGCAGTCGCATGGCAATGCCAACGGCGACGCCACGACCAACCAGAACACCAGCGTGACGGCCGGCGACGTTCTCAATATCAAGAGCGGCAAGGACACCACAATGGCCGGGGCGCAGGTCAGGGGCGACAAGGTGGTGGCCAACATCGGCGGCGACCTGAATATCGTGAGCCTGCAGGACACCGACAACTACACGAGCCGGGAAAAGAGCAGCGGGGGAAGCGTCAGCATTTGCGTGCCGCCGTTCTGCTATGGCGCCAGTTCG
>NZ_JAQOZV010000021.1:0-112093 GCF_030348125.1 Massilia sp. DJPM01 | reverse complement strand
TTCATGCTTCCTCCTGGTCTGTGTCAGTCAGACCGCGTCCATCCAAACCGGGTTCAGCCGTTTAAGCCGGCATTTGCGCCCGCTCAAACGGCCTGCGACCAAAGGCGGACAGGTCTGTCGGCGCAATCCTAATAGCCATTCCATCTATGCAAATAAGAAATGCTTCGTTTGCTTTATGTGATTCGAGTGCGATTATTTCTGCCTATTAGACGAATTTGTAATAAGAGGCCCCATGTCCGCCGTTCACCCCCTTCCGAGAAAAACGCCGCGCCGGGTCTTGCCCGGCTTCGGCCTGACGCTCGGGTTCACCGTTTTCTATCTCTGCCTGATCGTCCTGATCCCGCTGTCGTCGGTCTTCATCAAGACCTTCAGCATGACCTGGGCGGCGTTCTGGGAGGTGGTGGCGTCGGAACAGGCGCTCGCTTCGTACCGCCTCAGTTTCGGCGCTTCCTTCATCGCGGCGCTGATCAACACGGTCTTCGGCGGCATCGTCGCGTGGGTGCTGGTGCGCTACGAGTTCCCGGGCAAGCGCTTCATGGATGCGCTGGTCGACCTGCCGTTCGCCCTGCCCACGGCGGTGGCCGGCATCACGCTCACCGCGCTGTACTCGAGCAACGGCTGGATCGGCAAATACTTCACCGAGCTTGGCATCAAGGTCTCGTACACCCCGCTCGGCGTGGTGGTCGCGCTCACCTTCATCGGCTTGCCCTTCGTGGTCCGCACCGTGCAGCCGGTGCTGGAAGAGCTGGAAAAGGAACTCGAAGAAGCCGCCGCCAGCCTGGGCGCGAACGCCTGGCAAACCTTTTCGCGCGTGGTGTTCCCGGCCGTGATGCCGGCCCTGCTGACCGGCTTTGCGCTCGCGTTCGCGCGCGCCACCGGCGAATTCGGTTCCGTCATTTTCATCGCCGGCAACCAGCCGATGATTTCCGAGATCACGCCGCTGCTTATCTACATCAAGCTCGAAGCGTACAACTACGCCGGCGCCACCGCCATCGCCGTGGTGATGCTGCTGGCCTCATTCGTGCTGCTGTTGGCCATCAATCTGTTACAGGCGTGGACCCGCGCCAGGACGGGGAAAAAATGAGCACCGTATTGAACCAGGCGGCGACGCCCGCCGGCAAAGGCGCCGCGCCCAAGCGCCGCTCGCTGCGGGAACTGTTCCTGCGCCCCTCGCATCCGCTCGAACCGGTCTGGGTCAGCGCGCTGCTCAAGCTGGTCGCCTTTGCGTTCCTGACCCTGTTCCTGTTCATTCCGCTGGCCGCCGTCTTTGCGGAAGCCTTCAAGAAGGGCATCGAGACCTACGTCAAGGCGATCACCGACCCGGACGCGGTGGCGGCCATCAAGCTGACCCTGATCGCGGCCTTCATCTCGGTGCCGTTCAACCTGGTGTTCGGCGTGTGCGCGGCCTGGTGCATCGCCAAGTTTGAATTCAGGGGCAAGGCCATCCTGCTCACGCTGATCGACCTGCCGTTTTCGGTCTCGCCGGTGATCGCGGGCCTGATCTATGTGCTCATGTTCGGCGCCCAGGGCTGGTTCGGCGGCTGGCTCGCCGCGCACGACATCAAGATCCTGTTCGCGGTGCCGGGCATCGTGCTGGCCACCGTCTTCATCACCTTCCCGTTCGTGGCGCGCGAACTGATTCCGCTGATGCAGTCGCAGGGCAACGAGGAAGAAGAAGCCGCGCTGGTACTGGGCGCCTCCGGCTGGAATACCTTCTGGCGCGTGACGCTGCCCAACATCAAATGGGGCCTGCTGTACGGCGTGATCCTGTGTAACGCCCGCGCCATGGGCGAATTCGGCGCGGTGTCGGTGGTGTCGGGCCATATCCGCGGCGAGACCACCACCATGCCGCTGCACGTCGAAATCCTCTACAACGAATACAACTTCGCGGCCGCCTTTGCCGTCGCCTCGCTGCTGGCCATGCTGGCGCTGGTGACCCTGGCGATCAAAACCTTTGTCGAATGGCGTTTGCGCGAAACGATCGCGTTCACGCCGAAGCACGCAACATGGAGCACGGATCATGACGATCGAAGTCAGTAATATCAACAAGCGGTTCGGCGATTTTGTCGCCCTCGACAATGTCTCGCTGCAGTTCCCTTCGGGCGAACTGACCGCGCTGCTCGGCCCTTCCGGCTGCGGCAAGACCACGCTGCTGCGCATTATCGCGGGCCTGGAGCATCCCGATAGCGGGCGCGTGCTGCTCGACGGAGAAGATGCGTCGGACCGCCACGTGCGCGAGCGCCAGGTCGGCTTCGTGTTCCAGCATTACGCGCTGTTCAAGCACATGACCGTGTTCGAGAACGTCGCCTTCGGGCTGCGCGTCAAGCCGCGCAAGGATCGTCCGAACGAACAGCAGATCCGCCACAAGGTGCAGCAGCTGCTCGAACTGGTGCAGCTCGACTGGCTGGCCGACCGCCATCCGCCGCAGCTCTCGGGCGGGCAGCGCCAGCGCATTGCGCTGGCGCGCGCGCTGGCGGTGGAGCCGCGCGTGCTGCTGCTCGACGAGCCGTTCGGCGCGCTCGACGCCAAGGTGCGCAAGGAATTGCGGCGCTGGCTGCGTCGCCTGCACGACGACCTGCACGTGACCAGCATCTTCGTCACCCACGACCAGGAAGAAGCGCTGGAAGTATCGGACCAGGTGGTGTTGATGAACAAGGGTAGGGTCGAGCAGCTCGGCTCTCCCGAGCAGGTGTACAACAATCCGGCGTCGCCCTTCGTGTACGGCTTCCTCGGTAACGTGAACCTGTTCCATGGACGCGTGAACGACGGCATCATGGCCAGCGGCGACGCCAGTTTTTCGGTGCCGGGCAATGCGTCGGCCAGCAACGGGCAGGGCATCGCCTACGTGCGCCCGCACGATCTTGACATCGACCGCTATACGCCTGGCGCCGATGGCATCGTCGTCAAGCTGCGCCGCGCGCACGCGATCGGTCCGCTGGCGCAGCTCGACCTGGAGCGCGCCGACAACGCCGAATTGATCGAAGCGGTCATTCCCCACGAGCGATACCGCCAGTTGCAATTGAAAGAAGGCGAAACCCTGGTGGTGCGTCCGCGCCGGATGCAGGTGTTCGTCGACCAGGGAGCGGCGATATGAATTTCCAACAACTGCGCTCGATCCGCGAAGCGGCCCGGCGCGGCTACAACCTGACCGAGGTCGCCAATGCGCTGTTCACCTCGCAGCCGGGCGTGAGCCGCCAGATCCGCGAACTCGAAGACGAACTTGGCGTGGTGATTTTCGAGCGCAACGGCAAGCGCCTGACCGGGCTGACCGATCCGGGCAAGGGCATCCTGAAAATCATCGACCGCCTGCTGGTGGAGGCCGAGAACCTGCAGCAGGCCAGCATGGAATACGCGGGCCAGAACAGCGGCACCTTGACCATCGCCGCCACCCACACCCAGGCGCGCTATGCGCTGCCGAAGGTGGTGCAGTCGTTCCGCAAGGACTTCCCGGAGGTGCGCATCGCGCTGCAGCAGAGCGCTCCCGATCATATCGCCGAGTGGGTCCTGTCGGGCAAGGCCGATATCGGCATCGCCACCGAGGGCCTGTCGCAGTTCCCCGACCTGGTGTCGTTCCCGTGTTACCGCTGGAGCCATCTGATCGTGGTGCCGGACGGGCATGCGCTGCTCAATTGCTCGCCGATCCGTCTGGAAGACCTGGCCGGCTATCCGCTGATTACCTACGATGTGGGCTTCACGGGGCGCGGGCATATCGATGCGGCGTTCGCCAAGGCGGGGGTGGGCACCGACATCGTGCTCACGGCGATGGATTCGGACGTCATCAAGCAGTATGTGAGCCTGGGGATGGGCGTGGGGATCGTGGCCTCGATGGCCTTCGATCATGGGCGCGACAAGGGCTTGCGCGCGGTCGAAGCGTCGCATCTGTTCGCGCCCAACGTGACGCGGCTGGCGGTGCGGCGCGGCGCCTATCTGCGCGCGTATGCGTATCACTTCATCGAGCAGTTTGCGCCGGATGTCTCGCGCGCCGATATCGAGCGCGCGCTCGACGCCGACGCGCCGCGCGAAGCGGCGTAGTGTTTGCGCGTGGGGGACTTGGATTTCCCACGCGCGCCGCCTTGGCGCGGGAGCGGCGCAGGATGCGCGGCACGTATGCGACATGGCTTGCAAATGCGAATGATTCTCGTTTATACTTGATTTCAGCAAGCCATCCACCCACGCATAGCCCGCCGCCGCCAGCCACTGCATACCGTCAAGGAAGCATCGTGCCGAGCAAACATCCACAGAATCCAAGCGAACCTTGCCAGCATGTGACGATCGCCGACAGTACCATCGGCCACGTCAGCATCTGCCCCGAATGCAGCGTGCTGCACCTGTCGCTGAACCACGTCTCGGTGCGCTTCACGCCGGAAGCGTTCCGCGCGCTGTCCGGCATGGTCGGCGACGCCCAGGCGCGGCTTGACCACGTTGCCCAGTCCAACGCCGCTGCTGCCGCCGCCGCCGTCATCGACGACGCGCGCCACGGCCCCAAGCTGCATTAAGGAGTAGCGCATGTGCGACCACGATGCCAAAAAGCCGCTCGCGCGGTTCTTCCCTCCCGACGGCGAAGCGGCTTCGCGCACCTCGTCGTCGCGCCGCCAGCGCCTGTGGGAGCTGCCGGCCAATACCCACTGCCCGGTGATCGGCGTGTGCCTGCCGCTCGGCGCGCTGCGCAAGCTGGTGAACAAGGGCGTGCGCGGCCAGGCGCTGGCCGACGACTACGAAATCCATGTCGGCGCGGTGGCCGAATGCGCCAGCCGCAACCGCATCTCGAACCTGCTGCAGGATGCGCTCGACCAGCGTTACGCGCTGGTGCTGCTGCGCTTTCGCGACGCGCGCAGCGGCGACGCCGTCATGCTGCTGTGGCGCCAGGCGATCGCTCAGGGCGACGTGGCGGGTGCCTTCTGGGCCGCGCTGACGCACCCGCGCAGCGATTTCCTGGTGCAGGACATCGTGCTGCGCGAGATGCACATGATCCAGCACCAGGCCGGGGCCAACACGCGCATCGACCACGCGCACTACATCGAGCTGCAGGAAGAGCATGCGGCGCTGGCGGCCGAACTGGCGCAGTCGCAGCAGCGCCACGTGCGCACCCTGGCCGACAAGGCGCGCGAGCTGGAACAGGTGCAGGGCCAGTTGATGCATGCGCGCGCCGAGCTGGTGGCGCGCGACAGCAAGTTTGCGTTCTTGCAGGCGGATATGGCGGAACTGAGCGCGTCGGTGCCGGACCTGGAAGCGCGCACGCGGCTCAAGCAAAAGCTCGACGAGGCGGCGCAGCGCCTGGCCGCGCGCGATGCGCAGCTGGCGCAGTTGCGCCAGCAATTGGCGGCGACCACGCGCCAGCTCGACGCCTTGCAGGCGGCGCGCCCGCCCGAGGCGGTGGTGTGCGAGGAAGATGCGGCCGAAGCGATCGCCGCGGCGCAGCTGGCCGACAAGACCTTGTTGTGCGTCGGCGGCAGGAGTGCCAGCGTGGCCAGTTACCGCTGCATGACGGAGGAGGCGGGCGCCAGGTTTGCCCATCACGACGGCGGGCAGGAGCACGGGGCCGATTTGCTCGATGCGAACCTGGCGGCGGCCGACCTGGTGATTTGCCAGACCGGGTGCATCAGCCATAACGCTTACTGGCGCGTGAAGGAGCATTGCAAGCGCACGGGCAAGCAGTGCGTGTTTGTGGAAAATCCGAGCAGTACGAGTTTTTCGAGGGGGCTGCGGCAGATCGCGATTCTGGCGGAGGGGTAGGAGCAGCCGCGTCTGTGCGATCATGTACAATATTAGTAGCTGGTAAATGTTGCAATATGATTCTTCCAGTCGCATGGTGTCGCTTGACTATCCCTCCACCGCCCGTGAACTGAGTGACGATGCAATCCTTTTCCCCCTGCCAAAGCATGACAACCGAGGCCCTCCTCGCTGAAATCAGCATCGCCTTCCCGCCCGTCAAGATGCCGGGGAAATCAGATCTTCGCTTTCATCGGGACAGCTGCTTCCACTGCGATTACCTGGCGCGCGACCTTGAGACATTCAGGGGGAAACCCGTTGGCGCCGCGGTCATCTGGGTGCTCCATCGGGAACTGTCGTCGCTGTCGGCGAAGGGGTGGGCGTGGGCGCTCCCTCACTACCTGCCGTTCTGCCTCTCGCCAGAGGCGCAGGACAAGCGGACGGAGACCGAGTTTCTGCTGTATAGCCTCGCTCCGGTGGAGAAGTTCGAGGCCGAAACGCGGGTTCGTCTCTCGGCGTTGAACGGGCCGCAGGTGACCTGCCTGGTCCACTTTGTCGAGTGGTGCAAAGCGCATCCCCATTGGGGCACCTACTGTCCTTCGGAGATCGAGGATGCCTTGAATTTCCTTAAAAGGATGCAAGCCTGATCTGCTGATCGGGCGGCACGCTGGCGCGCCGCCCTCTGGTCTGCGCAGGCATGCGCACGGCGATCATGCGCCCGGATTGGTCATGCGCGCGTGAATGGCGTCGATCGCGGCCACCACCTCCGGGGTCAGGGTCACCGACATCGCATCGATATTTTCCTTCAACTGTGCCAGGCTGGTCGCGCCGATGATGGTCGAGGCCACGAACCAGCGCGAGTAGCACCACGCCAGCGCCATTTGCGTCGGCGTCATGCCGTTCGCGCGCGCCAGCGCCGTGTACTCCTTCACCGCCGCCAGCACCGGCGCGCGCAGATAACGCGGGCTCCACGAGGCCGGGAAAATCGTCAGGCGTCCGTTCGCCGTGGGGTCATCGAGGTACTTGGCGCTCAACTGCCCGAACGCCAGCGGACTATAGGCCAGCAAACCCACGTCCTCGCGAAAGCAGGTCTCGTCCATCAGGCTGGTCTCGAAACTGCGCGCGGTCAGGTTGTACAGGTTCTGGACGCTGGCGATGCGCGGCAACCCGCGCATGTCGGACTGCTTGACAAATTCGCTCACGCCCCACGCGCTCTCGTTCGACAGGCCGATATGCCCAATCTTGCCAGCCTCGATCAGCTGCGCCAGCGCAGCGAGCGTCTCTTCGACCGGAATGGCGGCGCGCTCCTTGGCCGGGTCGAACGCGGTCGCGCCGAAAACCGGCACGTTCCGGCTCGGCCAGTGCAGCTGGTACAAATCGATATGATCGGTTTGCAGGCGCCGCAGGCTCTCTTCCACTGCCGTGCGCAGGCTGGCGGCGTCGAGGTTCTGTTTTCCTTCGCGGACCCAGTGCAGGTTCGGATTCGGGCCGGCCGCCTTGGTGGCCAATACGATGTCGCCGCGCCTGCCGCTCTTTTTCAGCCAGCTGCCGATAAAGCGCTCGGTGTCGCCCTGCGTCTGCGGACGCGGCATGACCGGATACATTTCGGCGGTGTCGACAAAATTGATCCCGCGTTCGAGCGCGTAATCGAGCTGGCTGTGCGCATCGGCCTCGCTGTTTTGCTCGCCGAAGGTCATGCTGCCGAGGCAGATCTTCGATACCTCGAGCGGCGTGCGTCCGAGCCTGGTCTTGATCATGCTGGGTTCCTTATGGTCGAAGGGCCTGCGCGCATTCGCGGATCAAGCCGGGTCCCTGATATATCAGGCCAGTGTACAGCTGCACCAGCGAGGCGCCGAGATTCATCTTTTCCTTGGCATCGGCGCCGCGCATGATGCCGCCCACGCCGATAATCGGCAGCGCGTCGCCCAGCTCCTGGCGCAGCGCGCGGATCACGATGTTCGACAGGTCGAACACCGGATCGCCCGACACGCCGCCGGTCTCCTGGCCGTGCCGTGCGCGGTCGACCAGGCGGTGACTGAGCGTGGTGTTGGTGGCGATGACGCCATCGATCTTGTGGCGCAGCAGGGCGGCGGCGATATCCTTGATCTGGTCGCCGTCGACGTCCGGTGCGATCTTGAGCGCCAGCGGCACGTAGCGCTTGTGCTGGTCGGCCAGGCGCAGTTGCGCATCTTTCAGCCGCGTGAGCAGCGCGTCCAGTTCCGACGCGCCCTGCAGCTGGCGCAGGTTGGCGGTATTCGGCGAGGAGATATTGACCGTCACGTAGCTGGCGTACGGGTACACTTTTTCAAGGCAGTGCAGATAGTCGTCGACCGCGCTCTCGATCGGCGTGCTGGCGTTCTTGCCGATGTTCAGGCCAAGCACGCCGCGCTTATCCTGGTAAAACTTCGACGCCTGCACGTTCGCCACGAAGGCGTCGACGCCGCCATTGTTAAAGCCCATGCGGTTGATCACGGCGCGCTTGGACGGGATGCGGAAAATGCGCGGCTTGGGATTGCCCGCCTGCGGCTTGGGCGTGACGGTGCCCACTTCGATGAAGCCGAAACCGAGCGCCGACAGGCCGTCGATGTAGGCGCCATCCTTGTCCAGTCCCGCGGCCAGGCCGACCGGGTTGGGGAAGGTGATGCCCATGACGGTGCGCGGATCGGGCGCAGGTTTGCTCAACAGGCCGGTCAGGCCCAGCGCGGCCGCGCCGCGCAGCGCGGGCAGGGTGACATTGTGCGCCGTCTCCGGATTGAGGGTGAACAGCAGGGGACGGCCTAAGGCATACAGCAGTTTCTGGGACATGGAGTGCTCGGGTTGGTGCGGGTCCCGGCATTTTACCGTGTGCCGGCGCTGCCCGCCCACAAGCTGTTATCGGTTCAACAGGCTCCAGATGCCGTCGATGCGCGTTTCGAGCGGGCGGAAGTTGGTCTTGTAGGCCATCTTGGGACTTTGTTCGATCCAGTAGCCCAGATACACGAAGGGCAGTTTCAGTTCGCTGGCCTGGGCGATCTGCCACAGCACGTTATAGGTGCCGAAGGAAGCGCCGCCGACATCGGGATCGAAAAACGTGTACACCGACGACAGGCCGTCGGAGAGCACGTCGATGATCGAGACCATGCGCAGTGCGCCGTCGCCGGGTTCGCGAAACTCCACCAGGCGCGTGTTGACGCGGCTTTGCAGCAAAAACTGCGCGTACTGGTCGCGGCTATCCTGGTCCATGCCGCCACCGACGTGGCGCGTGGTCTGGTAGCGCAGGTAGAGCGCGTAGTGTTCGTCCGAAAAACTCAGGTTGGCGACCGTGGCCACCAGGCCCGCATGGCGGGTCCAGGCGCGCCGCTGGCCGCGGCTGGGCGCGAATTCGGCGGCGCGCACGCGCACCGGGATGCAGGCGTTGCAGCCGTCGCAGTAAGGGCGGTAGGTGAAGATGCCGCTGCGCCGGAAGCCATTCTTGACCAGTTCGGAGTAGACGTCGGCATTGATCAGGTGCGAAGGGGTGGCCACTTGCGAACGCGCTTGCCGTGCGTCGAGGTAGCTGCACGGGTAGGGCGCTGTGGTGTAGAACTGCAGCGTCGAGAAAGGCAGGTCGTTTAAGTGCGTCATGCAGTCGCTTTCGATACGGCGTGGTTGCGATCGGTGGCCCTGGTTGCTTCCTTCGTTGCTATTGTAGCGAAACTTTACGCTGTTTACCGCGTCTGTGTAAATGGCGATCCCGGTTTCCACTCGGCGATGCCCGGTTTGGCGATGGCGTCGCGCAAATGCGCCAGGAAGGCGGCACGCGCGATGGGGGCGGCGCCCAGCGAGGCCAGGTGCCCGGTCTCCTGCTGGCAGTCGACCATGGCCACGCCCTGGCCGCGCAGGAAGGCGACCAGCCACGCCAGCGCGATCTTGGAACCGTCGGTCACGCGCGCGAACATCGATTCGCCGTAAAACATGCGGCCGATGCACACGCCATACGCGCCGCCGACCAGTTCGCCATCGAGCCACAGTTCGGAGGAGTGGGCGTAGCCCATCGCGTGCAGGCCGGTATAGCCGGCAATGATGTCGTCCGAAATCCAGGTGCCCGGGCCATCCTTGCGCGGCGCGGCACAGGCGCGCATCACGTCCTCGAAGGCGCTGTCGAAGCGGATCTGCCAGCGCCCGCCTTCTTCCATGCTGCGCTCGACCCGGCGCAGGGCTTTGCGCAGACTGTCGCTGATGCGAAAATCGGCAGTCATCAGCACCATGCGCGGGTCGGTACTCCACCACAGGATGGGCTGGCCTTCGGAAAACCAGGGAAAGATGCCGTGCCGGTAGGCGCTCAGCAGGCGCTCGGGCGACAGGTCGGCGCCGGCCGCCAGCAGGCCCGGTGCGTCGGAGGTGAGCGCTTGGGAGACGTCGGGAAACGGCGAATCGGTTTCAAGCCAGGGAATCATGGCTCAGTCGGGATCGCTGGAGATACGCATCGGGCGCACGATGTCGTGCGTGTGAAAGCCGAAGCCGCCATCGTCGCGCATCCTGGCGCAATCGGCGAAAAACAGTTCCAGCGTCTTGCGGATGGTGGGGAAGGCCAGTTCCTCCCACGGAATCTCGTGCTCGGCGAACATGCGCGCGTCCAGGCTTTCGATGCCGGGCGCAAAGTCCAGGCTGCGCAGGCGGGCCAGGTAGAACAGATGGACTTGATGCACCTGGGCCACGTTCAATAGGCTGAACAGGCTGCCGATCTCGATGTCGGCGCCGGCTTCCTCTTCGGTTTCGCGCACGGCGGCTTCGGCCGTTGTTTCGCTGTTTTCCATGAAGCCGGCCGGCAAGGTCCAGAAACCGTGGCGCGGTTCGATGGCGCGCTTGCACAGCAGCACGCGGACCTGTTCGCCTTCCGGTTGCCAGACGGGAATGGAGCCGACGACGAGTTTGGGGTTCTGGTAGTGAATCGCCGCGCATTGCTTGCAGACATAGCGTGGACGGTTATCGCCCTCGGGGATGAGCAGGTCGACGGGATGGGCGCACTCGGAACAAAATTTCATAGGGAATGGGAAGAATGATTTTCGCTTACTTTACACCGATTGCCGGGCCAATGCGGTTCGCGCAGAGGGTAAACCGGACCTGCCGCCCCTGCGCCGCGTCCGCTTCGGGCCTATCGCAGCTCTTGATTGGATTAACATTGCCTAATTCTGAAAAGCCCCCTATAATAGCTACATACAGACGCGGGGTGGAGCAGTCTGGCAGCTCGTCGGGCTCATAACCCGAAGGTCACAGGTTCAAATCCTGTCCCCGCAACCAAATACAGCAAGCCGCTGATTCTCTTACAGGAATCAGCGGCTTTCGCTTTTGCGGGTGCTGGTATTGGCGCGCCGGCATCCAGCCCAGGGCCTGGTTTTTTCCTGCTTGTCGTTGCCGCTACCGTTTTGGCGCTCGCCGCCTTTGCTTGTCCGCGCTTTGAGCGCAAATTTGCCAGGTCCGCAGTCCGGCGCAGGCGTCATGTGGGTCCAGGGATGTTCTCGCCTGCCGAGGCTGGACAAGAACACCGCTTTATCGGATGCAAGAACACCGCTTTGTCGGATGGCCGGGCGCGCGCCGTTCAGGAGTTCTGATGCACTGCCGCCATGGCTTGCCCGATGTATGCCTTCATTTCATCGGTGATCCAGCTGCCGATCATCAGCAGCGGCTCCTTCTCGTAAGCGACGCGCACTTTCGCGTGGGTGGCGGGATCGTCGCCGGCGAAGGACTGCGACAAATCGATCCACTCGCGCATCAACTGCCCGACCTGGGGATCGGCCGGCGCGGCGCCGCTTGCAATCGCCTTGCGCACCCGCGCGATCAGCGCCGGCCACTCGTCCATGCGGATGCGGTAGTGCGCATCCATGTATGCAAACTCCTCGGGCGACAGGTATTTTTTGAACATCGCCAGGCGCGACTGCACGAACGCTTCCTTCAGATAGGCCTCGACGTCGGGCGTGACGCCGTTCTGCTCGCGCATGGCCGGTTCGTGCGCCTGCATGGCGAGAATGCGCACCATCACGTCCGGGTCGCCGTTGGTGTCGCGTTCCATCTTGAGCATCCATTCCTGCGACAGCGTTTGCGCTTCGGCGGCCGATGGCGGCGTGCCTGCGGCGATCATCTGCTTGAAGCGCGCCACCATCGCATCCCACTCGGCGATGCAGGCGGCGTCGCCGGCGAAAAAGGGCAGCTGTTTCAGTTCTTCTTTTGAAAAATAAGTATCGACCATCGTCATCAACTCCAAAGTAGTGAGCCACGCGGCCAGGTCGGGCTCCACGCCGGCATCGAGTTCACGGTGCAGCGTTGTCAGCTGCTCGCGCAAGATGCCGGCCTGGTCGATCTGCCGGGTCAGTGCGGCGATCTGCTGCTCCACGATGGTCGACAGGCTGGCGCCCGGATTGGCCAGGAAGGTTCCGATGTCGGCCAGCGACACGCCGAAACGGCGTAGTGCCTGCACCTGGTGCAGGCGGGCGATGTCGTCGCGGTTGTACAGGCGGTAGCCGGCCTCGGAACGCGCCGAAGGGGAGAGCAGGCCGATGCTGTCGTAATGATGAAGCGCGCGCACCGTCAGTCCCGACCGTTTCGCCAGCTCGCCTATTTTCAACTTCATCGAATCACTCCTTGTCTTCATGCGTCAGCGCAGTGTGGAGTCTGACGTGGCGTCAGGGTCAAGCGGCTTGTTGGTCGTCGCGCGGATGTAGGCTGGCCCACAGGTGGGCCGCGGCCATGGTACGGTGCGGCGCATAGCGCGCCAGCAGCGCTTCGGTGCGCGCCATGTCCGGCTTGGCGTCTTCGCCCAGCAGGTGCTGGAACGCCGCGCGGATCGCCACGTCGCCATGCAGCGAACAGTCGGGGTAGCCGTAGCCGCGCAGCAGGGCGTAGTTGACGGTCCACGGGCCGATGCCCTTGACGGCCAGCAGCGAGGCCGCCACGTCGGCCGCGTCCTGGTGGCGATCGAGCGTCAGTTCGCCGCTGTCGACCAGTTGCGTCAGGCGCAGCAAGGTATCGGCCTTGGAGCGCGAGAATTTGCGGCCGGTCAGGACCTCGGCGCCGAGACGGGCCACGTCGCGCGCCTCCGGATAGCACCACAAGCCGCTGCTGTGCTGGCGTCCAGCCTGCAAAATGAAGGTGCGGCGCAGCGCAATGGCGAAGGTCAGGTTGATTTGCTGGCCGATGATGGCCCAGGTCAGCGCCTCGAAAATCGTGGCTGACTGCACGATGCGCAATCCGGGCTGGCGCTGTGCCACGGGCCCCAGCAGCGGATCGCCCGCCACCGCCGCCAGGAAGGGCGCCGGATCGATGCGCAGCGCCAGGATATTGAGCAGGGCGTCGTCAATCTGGCGCAGGTCATCGGGCGTCAGTGGCCCGTCGGCCTGCACCGTGCAGTGCGCCACGTCGGCGCCCAGGGCGATATCGAGCAATACCGGCACGCCGCCGATCATCACGCCCTTGCGGATGCGGGCCGGCTCCACCTGTTCGGCCACGGCCTCAAGGTCGCGGCTGTGAAAGGCGAGGATATCGGCGCTGCGGTAAAGCGCCGGAAGGGGAATCGACGTTTGCAAGCGGCTGCCTATTTGCTGGTGGGGGAGGGCGCAACGATAGCACGCGGCCCGAACGGCGTGAATCCAGTCACCAGCGCCGTGCCGGCGATGACCACGGCGGCACCGGCGACGGTGTACCAGCCCACGTGTTCCGACAAGAACAGCACGCCCCACAAAATGCCGAACAGGGGACTGAGGAAGGTGACCGTCAGCGCGGAAGTCGGGCCGACCTGCTGTATCAGCTTGAAGTACATGATGTAGGCGATGCCGCTGCAAAGCACGCCCAGCGCGAGCGCGGCCGCCATGATGCCCGGCGTGGCCGCGGCGGGAGCGGGGAAGAATGGCAGCGCCGGAATCACCAGCACGGTGGCGGCCCACATGCTGCCGTGCGCGTTGGCGTAGGGTTCGACGGTTTTGGCCGACCTGGCATAGGTGCTGGCCACGCTGTAGCAGAAGGCGGCCAGCAGGGCCGCCGCGATGGCCAGCGGCGCGCCGGGGCGCGCGCTGACGTCGTCGAAGCCGACCAGCAGGGCCACGCCGCAGGTGCCGAGCACCAGCCCGAGCACCTGCTTGCCGGCGATGGCCTGGCGCGACCAGAACGCGCCGATCAGCGCGCCCCATATCGGCGCGGTGGCGTTCAGCACCGACAGCACGGAGGCCGACAAGGTGCGCGCGGCAAAAGCGAACAGCAGAAAGGGCAGGGCGGAGTTGATGAAGCCCAGGATCAGGTAGTGCTTCCAGTTGGCGGCCAGGTCGAGGCGCTTCTTGAGGATCACGCCGACGATGGCCAGGAACAGGGCGGCAAAGGCGACCCGGTATTCGATCAGCACGGCCGGCCCGAGCACCGGCGCGGCGATGCGCATGAAGAGAAAGGAACTGCCCCAGATGGCAGCGAGGACGATCAGGCGAAGCAGATTGGCTGTGTTCATGGGTCGACTCTCAATGCGCCCCTCGCGCTCGATAATGAAGCGGCATTGTCCACCGCCGGCGCCTTGCGGGATAGCCCATTCTTGCTATTGTTATTACGCTTGCTGTTGAATCAGCGCCACCGCGCACACCCCGGTGCTGGCCGGCTCCAGCGCCGCCGCATGGCGTACCTGGAGGTCGGCCGGCACGCCATTCTTGACGGCGGTGAGCTCGGCCAGGATCGAAATGGCGATCTCCGAGGGCGTCTTGCTGCCGATGTACAGGCCGATCGGCCCGTGCAGGCGGGCCAGCTGGTGGTCCGACAGATCGAACTCCTTGAGCCGTTCGCGCCGTTTGGCGTTATTCAGGCGCGAGCCGATCGCACCCACGTAGAACGCATCGGACTTGAGCGCTTCCATCAGCGCCAGGTCGTCCAGCTTGGGGTCGTGCGTGAGCGCCACCACGGCGCTGCGGTGGTCCAGGCGCGATTCGAGCACCAGGTCGTCCGGCATCATGTGCACCAGTTGCACGCCCGGCAGATTCCAGCCGGAGCGATATTCCTCGCGCGGGTCGCACACGGTGACGTAGTAATCCATGGCCGTGGCGATCTGCGCCAGGAAGCGCGAGAGCTGCCCGGCGCCGATGATGAACAGGCGCCAGCGCGGGCCGTGCACGGTGGTCAGCGCGCCGTCGCCCAGCACTTGCACCGCGCCGGCCTGCGCCGGCGCCAGGCTGACCGCGCCGCTGGCCAGGTCGAGCCGGCGCGCCAGCAGTTCGTGCGCTTCCAGGCGCGCGAGCAGTTCGTCGATGGCGCTGGCGCTTGATAACGGCTCGATCGCCAGTTCGATGGTGCCGCCGCAGGGCAGGCCGAAACGGTGCGCTTCGTCGGCGCTGATGCCGTAGCTGACCACTTCAGGAATGGTGCGCGTGATGCCGTCCCGGCGCACGCGCTCGATCAGGTCATCCTCGATGCAGCCGCCGGAGACCGAACCGACCACGCGGCCATCGTCGCAAATGGCGAGCGTGGCGCCGATCGGGCGCGGGCTCGACCCCCAGGTCTTGATCACCGTGATCAATTCGCAGCGGTGACCGGCGGCGATCCACGCCGAGGCGCTCTTTAATACTTCCAGGTCTATGCTGTCCATTGAATCGAATATACTGGCGCTCCTGAATCGAGCACATGGTGGTTGGAAGATGAGCAATGATACAAAAAATGACGATGGCTCGCCGAAGTTCGGGCGTTTGCTGATCGTGCTGGTGGCGGTGGTGATTTTTTGCGGCGTGCTGACGTGGGTGATGGGGACGTTCTTCCCGAATTTCCCGAGCTGAACGCGCTATCGCTTCTTGCGCTTGCAGATCACCTGTAGCGCACCGTCCGAGACGCTGTCGGGCACGATGTCTTCCGGCGCGAACTTTTCGTACTTGAAGCTTTGCGAGACCGGCCCCTTGCCCATCGCCTCGGCGTAGTACACCTGGCTGAGCAAGGTCGTGGTGCGCTCGGCGCATGAATACAGATGCAGGGCCTTCATCGACAGGTAGGGCGTGCCTTCCGGCGTGGCCTGCTCCTTCGCGTACGATACCAGCGACCACACCTTGTAGTTCTTGTCGCTGCGGATGATGCTGCCCTTGTCGATGTACGACTGGCTGCCCGCTGCCGATCCGACCTTCACCCACTGGGCGGCGTGCGCCAGCAGGGGAATCGTCAGGCAGGCGAGCAGCAGCTTTTTCATGGCGCGACCGGTTTTTTGGCCATCTGCTTGGCCCTGATATCGGCCGTGGCCTTGTCGATCGCGGCCAGGCGCACGGCCGTACCCGGGTGGTTGGCGACGTAGCCGTTCAACACCGTGGCCGGATAGGTGGCGGCCAGGCGCTTCCAGAACGCCGGGGCAGCGTCGATGCCGACGTTGGCGCGCACCAGCAGGTACATGCTGAGCTGGTCGGCGGCGGCGTCGAGTTCGGGCGGCATGGCCTTGATGCCGCCGCTGCCGATCAGCATCGAGGTATCCGGCCGCACGTTGGTCAGGTTGTCGATGATGCTGCCGATGGTGCCGGTGCTGCGCTGCGTGGCGGCGTGCCCCAGGATATTGTGCGCCATGCCCTTGGCCAGCAGGTAGGCGACTTCTTCGTCGTTCTTCGCAAACTGCAGCATGCCGCGCGTGACCAGGACGCGCGCGCCGTCGGCGTAGGAGTTGACGTTGTCGGCGTTCCCGAGTTCGACGGCGAAACCGCAGGCGCGCGTGACGGGCACGGTCAGCTCGCGGGTTTTGTCGTCGCGCTCGATCTGCAGTGCCAGGCTGGCCTGGCTGGCCACCAGGGGACCGAACACCGCGCCGACCGTGCTCGATGCGTTGGGGCCGACCGGCAGCGCCTTGCCGCTGGCGGAAACCAGGTTGTCGCCGCGCCGCAGTCCGGCGCGCGCAGCGCCGCTGCCGGCCAGCACGCCCGTCACTTGCAGGCGCTCGCCCATGTCGAAGGCGATGTTGGCCGCTTCGTTGTATTCGCCCGGATACCAGTAGCGGTTGCGCGCGGTGAAGCCGAGCAGGTTGCGCGTGGACGTCTTGCACAAGTCGGCGTTGTTGATCAGGAGCGGGGCGGCGATCCGGTACAGGCGTTCCTGCAGCGAGGCCATTTTGGTGAGCGCTTCGGCGGCAGCCGCCAGGCGTGGCGTGACGACCCGTGGCGCCGGCTCGGCCGGCTTTTGCGGAACCGGGATAGTGGGCGTGGGTTCAGGCGCTGGCCCGGTCGTCTCGCAAGCCGACAGCAGCAGTGCCAGGCAGATTACCGGCATAGCCGGACGCAGACCAGTGAAACGGGCCATAGACTTCTCCAAATTAGTGTTTGCCGGTGCTGCCGAAACCGCCCGCACCGCGTTCGCTCGTGTCGAAATCGTCGACGATATTGAATCCGACCTGCACCACCGGCACCACGATCAGTTGCGCCAGGCGCTCCATGGGGTTGAGCGTGAAGGCGGCCTGGCCGCGGTTCCAGGTCGATACCATCAGTTGTCCCTGATAGTCGGAATCGATCAAGCCTACCAGATTCCCCAGCACGATGCCGTTCTTGTGACCCATGCCGCTGCGCGGCAGGATCATGGCGGCGTAACCGGGATCGCTCACATGGATCGCCAGCCCGGTCGGAATGAGCACGGTGGCGCCCGCTTCGATGGTGATGGGCGCGTCGATGCAGGCGCGCAGGTCAAGCCCGGCGCTGCCCGGCGTGGCGTAGGCCGGCAGCTGGTCCTTCATGCGCGGGTCGAGGATTTTGACGTCAATGGTTTTCATGGTGCGGGTACTTTTTACTTGAGCAGGGAGCGCTGTTCGATGCGCTTTGCGATTTCTGAAATGAGCTGGCGCGCCAGGGTGAGCTTGTCGGCGCGCGGCAGGACGGTGTGGCCCTGGTCGTCGAACAGCATGATGCTGTTGTCGTCCTGGCCGAAGGTGTGGTGGCCGATATTGCCGACCAAAAGGGGAATGCCTTTTTTCTCGCGCTTGATGGCGCCGTATTCGACCAGGTTCTCCGATTCGGCGGCAAAGCCGACGCAGTACGGCCAGCCCGATAGCGAGGTGGTGGCGGCGACCGAGGCGAGGATGTCGGCGTTCTGTTCGAACTGCAGGCTGGGCGTGGCGCCGTCGTCCTGCTTTTTCATTTTCTGTGCGCTGGCATTGGCCACGCGCCAGTCGGCCACCGCCGCCACGCTGATGAACACATGCTGGCCGCCGACGGCGTTCATCACGGCGTCGTGCATCTGGCGCGCGCTTTGCACGTCGGTGCGGCGCACCCCGTGCGGCGTGGCCAGCGCGGTCGGGCCGGAGATGAGGGTGACCTCGGCTCCCGCTTCGCGCGCGGCGCGGGCAATCGCATAGCCCATTTTTCCGGACGACAGATTGGTGATGCCGCGCACCGGGTCGATCGCCTCGAACGTCGGTCCGGCGGTGATCAGGACGCGCTTGCCCGCCAGGACCTTGGCCTGGAACGAGGCGATGACTTCGTCGAGCAGGTCGCTTGGCTCCAGCATGCGGCCCAGACCCGTTTCGCCGCAAGCCTGTTCGCCGGCGGCCGGGCCGAAGATGCTGATGCCGTCCGCGCGCAGCTGGGCGGCATTGCGGCCGGTGGCGGGGTTTTCCCACATCTCGACATTCATGGCCGGGGCGACCAGCAGCGGCACGCGCTGCGGGCGCGCCAGGCACAGGGTCGAGAGCAGGTCGTCGCACACGCCGTGCGCGAGTTTGCGCATGAAGTCGGCCGAGCAGGGCGCGATCAGGATCGCGTCGGCACCGCGCGTGAGGTCGATGTGGGCCATGTTGTTGGCCACGCGTGGATCCCACTGGTCGGTGTGGACCGGATGGCCCGACAGGGCCTGCATCGTCACCGCCGTGATGAAGTGGGTGGCGGCGTCGGTCATGACCACCTGCACCGAGGCGCCCTGCTTGATGAGCGCGCGGCACAGGTCCGCCGCCTTGTAGCAGGCTACCCCACCCGACAGGCCGAGCACGATTTTCTTGCCTTGCAGGTCCATCGTCATCGCGTTCTCCTTATTGCCGGTTTACGCGCCGCAGCTCGTCGAAGATGAACAGCGCGGCGCCCACGCAAATGGCGCTGTCGGCGACGTTAAAGGCCGGGAAGTGGCCAAAGCTGGCGACGTGGAAGTCGAGGAAATCGACCACATGGCCGTAGGCCAGGCGGTCGATCGCATTGCCGATGGCGCCGCCCATGATCAGCGCCAGTGCCCAGCAGAACAGGCGCTGGCCGGCATGGCGCTTCAACATGTACAGGATGAAGCCGACCGCGATGACCGCAATCCCGGTGAAGAAGTAGCGCTGCCACCCGGGCTGGCTGTTCAGGAAGCCGAACGCGGCCCCCTTGTTATACGCCAGCACCAGGTTGAAGAAGGAGGTGATGACCTTTTCCTCGCCGAACGTGAAGGTTTTCTGGATCGCGATCTTGGTCAGCTGGTCGAGCAGGATCACGATGGCGGCGATGCCCAGCCAGGGCATCATGCCGGAACCGCCTTGCGGCGCGGACGAGAACAGCTGTTTCTTTTTGGTTGCCATGGGATGGTGTCTTGTTATTGTTTACGCGAAGGCGCGCTTCTCGCCGCTGCCGAACAAATTGCTGAAGCAGCGGCCGCACAGGCCCGCGTGCTCGGCGTGGGTGCCGACGTCGGCGCGGTAATGCCAGCAACGCTCGCATTTCGGCGCGGCCGACGCGGCCACCTCGATCGCTTCGGCGGCTTCGTCGGCCACTTCGGTCACGCGCGCCTGCGAGGTGATGAAGACGAATTTGAGATCGTCTTCCAGGCTGGCCAGCAGGCGGTACTTGACGGCGCTGGCCTTGATGGTCAGCTCGGCCTGCAGCGACGAACCGATGGCGCCCGACACGCGCAATTCTTCGAGCTGCTTGGTGACGTCGGTACGCACGGCGCGCAAGGTGGCGTATTTGTCCAGCAGCGCGGCGCCGTCGGCCACGTCGGGCAGGGTCCAGAAGGTTTGCGTGAAGATGGTTTCGTCGCTGGCTGCAAAGGCGTCGGCGTCGGCAAACACGGCCCACGCTTCCTCGGCGCTGAAGCTGAGCATCGGGGCCATCACGCGCAGCAGGCTTTGCGTGATGTGCCACAGCGCGGTCTGGGCCGAGCGGCGCGCCGGCGAATCGACGGCGGACGTGTACAGGCGGTCCTTGAGGATGTCGAGGTAGAAGCCGCCCAGGTCTTCCGAGCAGTAGTTTTGCAGCTTGGAGACGACCGGGTGGAACTCGTAGCGCTCGTAGTGGCTGGCGATGTCGTTTTGCAGCGCGGCCATGGCGGCGATGGCGTAGCGGTCGATCTCCAGCAGCTCGGCGTTCGGCAGCGCGTGCTTGGCGTGGTCGAAGTCGGAGGTGTTCGCGAGCAGGAAGCGCAGGGTGTTGCGGATGCGGCGGTACGATTCGGTCACGCGCTTGAGGATCTCTTCGGAGATCGACAGCTCGCCCGTGTAATCGGTCGAGGCGACCCACAGGCGCAGGATGTCGGCGCCCAGGGTGTCGGAGATTTTTTGCGGCGCCATGGTGTTACCGAGCGACTTGGACATCTTCTTGCCCTCGGCGTCGACCGTGAAGCCGTGCGTGAGCAGCGCTTTGTACGGCGGGCAGCCATTGAGCATGGAGGACGTCAGCAGCGACGAATGGAACCAGCCGCGGTGCTGGTCCGAGCCTTCGAGGTACAGGTCGGCCGGGAAGTGCGACTGGGCCGCGTGCGAGCCGCGCAGCACGGTCTGGTGGGTGCAGCCGGAATCGAACCAGACGTCGAGCGTGTCCTTGTTCTTGACGTACATGTCGGCTTCATCGCCCAGCAGGTCCTTTGGTTCGATATCGAGCCAGGCATCGATGCCGCGTTCTTCGAACATCTTCGCAATTCTCTCCAGCAGCTCCGGGGTGCGCGGGTGCAGCTGGCCGGTTTCCTTGTGCAGGAAGAAGGCCATCGGCACGCCCCACTGGCGCTGGCGCGACAGGGTCCAGTCGGGACGGTTCTCGATCATGCCGTGCAGGCGCGCCTGGCCCCAGTCCGGGAAGAAGCGGGTTTCGGTGATGCCCTTGAGGGCCGTTTCGCGCAGGGTCGGGCCGCCGTCTTTCGGCGTGACGTCCATGCCGGCGAACCATTGCGAGGTGGCGCGGTAGACGATCGGGGTCTTGTGGCGCCAGCAGTGCATGTAGCTGTGGTCGAACATCTTCAGTTCGAACAGGGCGCCGGCATCGGTCAGCGCGGCGCAGATCGGCTTGGACGCTTCCCAGATGGTCAGGCCGCCGAACAGCGGCAGGGTCGAGGCAAAGCGGCCGTCGCCCATCACCGGGGTCAGGATCTGGTCGTCCTGCATGCCGTGCGCCTTGCACGAAATGAAGTCGTCCAGGCCGTAGGCGGGCGCCGAGTGAACCACGCCGGTGCCGCTTTCGGTGGTGACGTAGTCGGCCAGGTACATTGGCGAGAGGCGGTCGAAAAACGCATCGGCCGCGTGCAGCGGGTGCTTGAAACCGATGCCTTCCAGGGCCTGGCCCAGGCAGGTGGCAATCACTTTGCCTTCGAGCTTGTAGCGCAGCAGGCACGATTCGACCAGGTCGGCCGCCAGGATCAGCAGCAGCGGCTTGCCGTCGCGCGTGGTCTCGACCAGCGCGTAGCTCACTTCCGGATTGACGTTCAGTGCCTGGTTGGACGGGATGGTCCATGGCGTGGTGGTCCAGATGACGATGAAACCGTCGCCGGCCGGCAGTGCGGGCAGGCCAAAGGCGGCGGCCAGTCTGTCGTGCTGGGCGAAGGGGAAGCCGACGTCGATGGCCGGATCGCGCTTGTCCTGGTATTCGACTTCCGCTTCGGCCAGGGCCGAGCCGCAATCGAAGCACCAGTTCACCGGTTTCAGGCCGCGGTACACATAGCCTTTGTCGAGCAGGGTGCCGAGCGAGCGCAGTTCATCGGCCTCGTTGCGAAAGGCCATCGTCATATAGGGGTTGTCCCATTCGCCGAGCACGCCCAGGCGAATGAAGCCGGCGCGCTGGCGGTCGACCTGTTCGAGCGCGTAGGCGCGTGCCTTGGTCAGCACGTCGGCGGTCGGCAGGTTTTTGCCGTGCAGTTTTTCGATCTGGATTTCGATCGGCATGCCGTGGCAATCCCAACCCGGCACGTAGGGCGCGTCGAAGCCGGCGATGCCGCGCGATTTGACGACCATGTCTTTCAAGATCTTGTTGACGGCGTGGCCGAGGTGGATGTCGCCGTTGGCGTATGGCGGGCCGTCGTGCAGCACGAACATCGGACGGCCCTTGGCTGCCTTGCGCACGCGCTCATAGATTTTTTTGTCCTGCCATTGCTTGACCCAGCCCGGTTCGCGCTTGGCGAGGTCGCCGCGCATCGGGAACGGGGTGTCGGTCATATTGACCGGGTATTTGCTGACCGGCTTGGCGTCCTTTTTGCCGTCTTTTTTGGCGGCCTGTGGGGCTTGCTGGTTCTGCTCTGGTTTGCTGGTTTGGCTATTGTCGGACATATTTTTCTTCAAGGAGGTGTATCTGGGTGTCTTGGATCGTGACGCGGGGGCAGCTAACTGCGATGCGGCGTCAAATTCGGTCGGTGGCGGTGAGGGCGGCGGCGCGCCGCGCGAACCAGGCGCGCGCCTGGTCGCTGTCGCGCGTGATCGCAGCGGTCAGGGTGGCCAGGTCGATGTACTTTTCTTCGTCGCGTATCTTTTCCAGGAATTCGACGCGCACCATCTTGCCGTAGCAGGACTGGGCGAAGTCGAACACGTGCACTTCCAGGAGCACGCGGCCGCTGTCGTCGACGGTGGGGCGCACGCCCAGGCTGGCCACGGCGGGCAGAGGTTCGGGCCCCAGGCCATGCACCTGGACGATGAAGATGCCCGACAGGGCAGGGCGGTGCGCGACGCGCAAATTGAGCGTCGGGAAGCCCAGCGTGCGGCCCAGCTTCTGGCCGTGGATCACGTGGCCGGACATGGCGTAGGGATGGCCGAGCAGCTGGCCAGCCTGGTCGAAGTCGCCCGCGGCCAGCGCGCTGCGCACCGCCGACGAGGAAATGCGCTGGGCCCCGTGCATCACCGTGGGCAGGGTTTCGACATGAAAGCCGTGGCGCTTGCCTGCGTCGACCAGCATGGCGACCGTGCCGGCGCGCCGCGCGCCGAAGCAGAAATCGTCGCCCACCATCAGCCACTTGACGTGCAGGCCGTCGACCAGCACGCGCTCCACAAAATCCTGGGGCGAAATGGCGGCGAAGTGTTCGTTGAAGTGTTCGACGATGACGCGGTCGATGCCGGCGTTCGAGAGCGATTGCAGCTTGTCGCGCAGGTTGGCGATGCGGTTCGGCGCTTTCGACAGGTCGCCGGCGCGGCGCGCGAAAAATTCGCGCGGGTGCGGCTCGAACGTCATCACTGCCGCTTCCAGTCCCAGGTCGGAGGCGGCCGCGCACACGCGCGCCAACAATGCCTGGTGGCCGCGATGGACACCGTCAAAGTTACCGATCGTGAGCGCGCAGGGCGCGCGCGCCCTGTCGTTGGGAAGTCCGCGAAAAACCTTCATAGGGTGCTCTTGGGATGACTGTGCATGAACAGGCCAACATAATCGAAACAGCGATTATACGTTCAAAGCTAAAAAGCGCTGCCTGCAAGATGCAGACAGCGCTTTTCAGTGGAACGACGGTGAAGCGGTGACGATCAAGCCATTGGATGGTTGATGGCCATGATCCAGTAGCGCGCCAGTTCGGCCGTGCCGTCCTTGCCGCCCACCGATTTGAGGGTGGAGATGGCTTTGGCTTTCTGGCCGGCGGCGGCGTAGGCCTGGCCCAGGCGCAGCTTGGCATCGTCAGGACGCTTGAGGTTACCGGCGGCGATGGATTTTTCCATCAGCGCCAGGCCCTTGTCGGCCTGGCCGGCTTGCACCATGGCATAGCCCAGGCTCACCAGGCCGTCGTTATCGGCGACCTTTTGCAGCGAGGCTTCGGTGGTGGCGAGGTTCTTGTTGAAGTCGGCCAAAGTCTTGTCGGCCAGGTCTTTCAGGCGCTGGTGACGCGGCGCATCGGCGCCCACACCCAGGATGCCGGCTTTGTAGCCCTTGTCGACGATCTTGACCGATTCGGCAGCGGCGCCATCGCGCAGGACCAGCTGTGCCAGTTCCATGTAATCGTTCGGCTTTTTCAGCAGGTTGTTGGCCAATTGCAGGCGCGCCACGTCGACCTTCAGGCGGTCGGCGAAGCCAGGCTTGCTGGTGATGCGGTTCAGCAGGTCGGCCCAGTAGCTGGACTTCGGATAGTGGGCGGCGAGCTTTTCGATCGTCGCGACGTAACCGGATTTGTCGGGGTTCTTGATCTGCAGGTTGGCCATCATTTGCAGCGGTTCTTCCGGCGGGGTGCGGCCGGATTTGTCATACGAGCGCAGGTCCGCTTCGAGCAGCCTGGTGGCTTCGGCGGTGTTACCCATCGCCATGTAATTCTGGATCAGGTAGGCGCGCAGCTTCGGATCGTCGCGCTCCTTGAGCGCGCGCTGGATGGCGGCGTTGGCCTTGCCGAATTCCTTGGCGCGCATGTAAATGCCGATCAAGCCTTCGGAGAAACTGGCGCGTTCGCCGGCGGACAGTTTGCCCGAGTCGATCAGTTTTTCAAAGGAGCGGGCGGCGGTATCGTAGTCGCCGGCGGTCGAGGCGGCGGCAGCGCGCACGCGTTCGATCAGGTATTGCTCATTGCCGGTCGGGTTTTTACCGTCGAGCTTGCGCAGTTCGTTCAGCGCATCCTTCGCGCGTCCGGCTTGCATCATTTTCTGGGCAGCTTGCAAAGGGCCACCGATTTCCGGGCGCACGGCTTCTGCCGCGTAAGCAGTGGACAGACCGAGGACGGGCGTTGCTGCGGTAAAGCCAAGAGCGGCCATGGCGAGGCCGAGATGTGCGAGACGAAACTTGATCATTGGGACTCTTTCAATCAAAAGCGAAACGGCAGGTTTACCCTGCCGTATCGTCAATTAGCAATAGCGCTTATTGGAACTGTTCGTTACCAACCATACCGATCTTTTTCACACCCAGACGCTGGGCAGTTGCCATCACGCCAGCAACATACTTGTACTCGACCAGCTTGTTAGGGCGCAGATGCACTTCCGGCTGATCCGCATCTGGCATGGACGAGATGGCGTTCATCTTCGCTTCCAGGGCAGGACGGTCAGCGACGACCTCGTTGTTCCACAAAATCGTGCCATCGAAGTCGACGTCAACCGTGATGACCACCGGTGGTACTGGCGGTGTCGAGGCCGGACCGACAGGCATGTTCAGATTGACCGAGTGGTTCTGTTTCGGAATCGTGATGATCAACATGATAATCAAGACCAACATAACGTCGATCAAGGGGGTCATGTTCATTTCCATCATTGGTTCCGGATCCGCACCGGCGGCGGGGGAACCGACATTCATACTCATGATGTTTCCTTTTCTAATGTTGGAACCCGTAAGGCGCGGGACCGGTGCCGCTGGTCCCGCGCCCTGCCGAAGGAGGGCTCTTAGCGGGTGCCGCCAGTTTTATCTGGTGGTTCCGTGATGAAGCCGACCTTCTGAATCCCAGCACGCTGTGCCGTGAAGATCACCTTGCCGATGAACTCGTAACGCGTCTGTTGATCGCCGCGTACGTGCACTTCTGGTTGCGGCAGCTTGACGGATTCCTTTTTCAGGAACTCGAACAGCTCGGTCGTGTCGTTCAGACGGGTCTGATTCCAGTACATGTCGCCTTCTTTATTGACGACGATGTTCACCGTGGTTGGCTTAGGTTTCAATGCCTGGTTGGTTTCCGAAGGTAACGCGATCTTTTGCAGCTTCAGAACCACCGGGCTCGTAATCAAGAAGATAATCAGCAGAACCAACATGATGTCGACAAGCGGCGTCGTGTTGATTTCTGACATGACTGCATCTTCTTCTCCGCTATCGGAGCCGACGCTCATGGACATGGTGAATTATCCGATCTTTTTCGCGCCGGCAGCACGGCCAGCTTCGCTCGTCGACATGGCACCCGAAATCAGGACCGAGTGAACGTCAGCGCTGAACGAGCGGACATCTTCCATCGCCGACTTGTTACGACGAACCAGCCAGTTGTAACCCAGAACCGCAGGAACCGCAACGAACAGACCGAACGCGGTCATGATCAGCGCTTCACCCACCGGACCTGCAACTTTATCGATCGATGCGTTACCCGACATGCCGATGGCGGTCAGCGCATTGTAAATACCCCACACCGTACCGAACAGACCGATAAACGGTGCGGTCGAGCCAACGGTTGCCAGGAACGACAGGCCGTCTTGCAGACGCGATTGAACTTTGTCAACAGCGCGCTGGACCGACATCGTCACCCAGGTCGACAGGTCGATCTGCTCAAGCAGGGCGCCGTCGTGGTGGTTGGTTGCCTTGGTGCCGGTTTCAGCGATGAAGCGGAATGGGCTGCCTTCTTTCAGGGTAGCCGAACCAGCTGCGATCGACGATGCTTTCCAGAACTTGGCCTGGGCTTCTTTCGATTGCTTGAAGATCTTGGCCTGGTCGATCAGCTTGGTGATCAGGATGTACCACGAACCCATGGACATCAGCGACAGGATGATCAGCGTGCCTTTGGAAACGAAGTCGCCTTCAGCCCAGAGTGCTTCGATACCGTACGGGTTATGCACCGCTTCTTTTTCGCCTTCTTTGACTGCTGGAGCTTCAGCTGCCGGCGCTGCTGGTGCAGCCGCTTCTGGAGCTGGTGCCGCAGCTGGAGCCGCTGCGTCTGCTGCAGGGGCTGCCGCTGGAGCAGGAGCGTCAGCGAAAGCTGGTGCGGAGACCAGCGCCGTAGCTGCTGTAACCGAGAACAGGACAGCCGCCAGTGCAGCGGACAAACGGGTATTCTTAAACATGCTTCCTCCAAATTTATAAAATAATCAGTTCGCTGAACATAATGACAACGAAAATCACAGTAGTGAGACTAAACTGCCGCCTCGGTTCTTAATCCAGCGTCCAGACGTATTGCATTTGCATCCACGCTTGTTCCGGCTTGCCATCAACCATGGTTGGCTTGAACTTGCATTTACTAATACCGGCCTGCGCCGCTTTGTCCAGATCGCGGAAGCCGCTCGACTTCACGATCTTCGAATCGGCGACGCGACCGTCAACACCAATCAGGAAAGACAAGGTTACCGTACCGGTTTCTTCATTACGCAGGGAAGCTTTTGGAAACTCCGGTTTGGCGCAAGTGTTGAAATCGGCGACCGCTGCGACGCGGACGGGATTTGGATTAGCCGGCGCTGGTGGTGCAGGAGGCGCTGGGGTTGTCGGGCGTGGCAGTTCCGTCGTGGTCGGCTTGACATTGGTCGCCGCGGCGATCGTGTTCTGCACCGGTACCGGTTGTTGAACGTTCACTTCGACCGGCGGAATAAATGGAGGCGGAGGCGCCTTCATTTCAGGCGGCGGTGGCGGTGGCGGAACATCCGGCGGAGGAGGAGGTTTGACCTCTTCGACGATCTTGGTTTCCACTGCTTCAGCCATTTTCGTGACCATACGGGTGCCAAGACCGCTTACGATCCCCCAAGCCACCAATGCGTGAATAGCGATAACGACCGCAATGCCAGTGAAATTCTTCCCGGGGTTCTTATCATGCGAAAAATTCATGCCTGCTTTCTCCAATACCAACTCTTTTTGTTGCTACTAAACCCACAAAACACGACAAGACCTTGAGCCGCATCCGGGACGTCGGCGAATTATACCTACGAATCCTTTTTTTACCACACATTTTTACAGCTCCAAAACGGTGTGATTCAGAGTGTGAAAACGATTGTCAAAGCCTCGCTAGAGCCCGGACCTGCATCTTCTGGTAAAAAAAGCAATACTATAATGTGAAGGGCATGTTGAAACCGTACAACGTGAGGGAAACACTCGATTGAAGCGAATATTCCTTACAACTTGCTGACATCGCGCCAAATAACATTCGACCCCCGCCGTGGCGATGATGCTAACCATAACCAGTTTCATGGAGGGAGGGCGTCCTGTTGAAAGCCACGGTTGCGCATCCGGGAACTTGCTGTCGAAATGCTGGCTGCGCAGCGCCGGAAAGGGCGGCATCGCGGAGATGCCGGACCAGCCTGGCGCGCCAAGCTATGCGCCTGGCTAATGACTGTCATCACGTCAGCAATATAGCATATTGATGCGCGCGTACCAGTCTTTTTTGCGCGGGCATGGACGATTCTGTTGCGCTCATCTGGTAGGACCGGGTGGAGGACCCGGCAGCCGGACTTCCACCGGCTGGCGGCTCAGGCGCGGGTGCGCTTCTCGCGCTTGCACTCCAGGCTGCTGAGGATGGTGCCGGACGGGTCCACAGTGTCCAGGTGGACGTCGAAGCCCCACAGGCGCGCCACGTGCTTGAGCACTTCCTGGGCGTGCTGGTTGAGCGGGCGGCGCTGGAACTGGGTATGGCGCAAGGTCAGTGCCCGGTCATCGCGCGTGTTGACTTGCCAGACCTGGATATTCGGTTCGCGGTTGCCCAGGTTGTACTGTTCGGCCAGCTGCTGGCGCACGTAGCGGTAGCCGCGTTCGTCGTGGATGGCCGAGATGGTCAGCTTTTCATTCTTGTCGTCGTCGAGCACGGCGAAGAAATGGAAGTCGCGGATCAGCTTCGGCGATAGGTATTGAGCAATGAAACTTTCATCTTTGAAATTGCGCATCGCAAAGTCGAGCGCCACCTGCCAGTCGGTGCCGGCAATCGCGGGGAACCAGTCGCGGTCTTCCTGGGTCGGCTCTTCGCAGATGCGGCGGATATCGCTCATCATGGCAAAGCCGAGCGCGTACGGATTGATGCCGCTGTAATACTGGCTGGTGGCGGGCGGCTGGTACACGACGTTGGTGTGGCTTTGCAGGAACTCCATCATGAAGCCATCGCCGACGATGCCCTCTTTATATAGTTCCTGCAAAATCGTGTAGTGCCAGAAGGTGGCCCAGCCCTCGTTCATGACCTGGGTCTGGCGCTGCGGATAAAAGTATTGGGAAATCTTGCGCGTGATGCGCACCATTTCGCGCTGCCAGGGTTCGAGCAGGGGCGCATACTTTTCTATGAAGTACAGCAAGTTTTCTTCGGGCTCGGGCGGGAAGCGCGGGATCGCGACATCGGCCGCTTCCTCGTCGCGCCGCGGCACCGTGCGCCACAGGGCGTTGACCTGGGACTGGGCATATTCCTCGCGTTCTTTCTGGCGCGCATTTTCTTGCGCCATCGAGAGTTTGGCGGGGCGCTTGTAGCGGTCCACGCCATAGTTTTGCAGCGCATGGCAGGAATCGAGCAGCAGTTCGACCGCATCGATGCCGTAGCGCTGTTCGCATTCGGCAATGTAGTTCTTGGCGAACACCATATAGTCGACGATGGCGTCGGCATCGGTCCAGGTGCGGAACAGGTAGTTGCCTTTGAAAAATGAATTGTGCCCGTAAGCAGCGTGCGCGATCACCAGCGCCTGCATGGTCAGGCTATTCTCTTCCATCAGGTAAGCGATGCAGGGGTTCGAGTTGATGACGATCTCGTACGCCAGGCCCATCTGGCCGCGCTTGTAGCTTTTTTCCGTGGACAGGAAATGCTTGCCGAAGGACCAGTGGTTGTAGGACACCGGCATGCCGACCGAGGTGTAGGCATCCATCATTTGCTCGGCGGTGATGATTTCGAGCTGGTTGGGGTAAGTGTCGAGGCCGAATTTCTTGGCGACACGGCGGATTTCTTCGTGCGCGTGCTCGATCAGGTCGAAAGTCCATTCCGACTGCTCGGGCAAGGCGCGCGGGTGTTTGGGGTCTCTTGGCATGGCTGGTTCTCCTGGTGCCGACGAGTTAACTATTTAGGCTGCTTCTTGAATAGTTCACGGAAGACCGGATAGATGTCGGCCGGCGTGACAATTTTTTGCATCGCAAAGTTCGCATGGTGATCCGACACTTCGGCGTACTGCTCCCACAGGTTCTGCGGCGGGCCATCGGTGATTTCCACATAGGTGTAATACTGGACCGACGGCATGATGGTGTTGATCAGCAGCTGCTTGCACAGCAGCGAATCGTTGTCCCAGTTGTCGCCGTCCGACGCTTGGGCGACGTAACTGTTCCACTCGCCGCTGCCGTAGCGCTCGCCGATAATCTTGGTCAGCAGGTGCAGGGCCGAGGACACCACGGTGCCGCCCGATTCGCGCGAATGGAAGAATTCTTCCTCGTCCACTTCGGACGCGGCCGTGTGATGGCGGATGAACACCACCTCGATCTTGTCGTAGGCGCGCTTGAGGAACAGGTACAGCAGGATGAAGAAGCGCTTGGCGGTATCCTTGCGCGTCTCGTCCATCGAGCCCGACACGTCCATGATGCAGAACATCACCGCTTGCGTCATCGGCTTGGGCACCTTGATGCGGTTGCTGTAGCGCAGGTCGAACGGGTCGATGAAGGGAATCGCCAGCAGCTTGGTGTGCAGATGATGGATCAGGCGCTTGAGTTCGACCACGCGCGGATCGTCCAGCGGCGTGCCTTCTTCCAGCAGTTCGATCAGTTCGCTCTCGGCTTGCAGCACCGCCTTGCGCGAACTGCCGCCGACCGCGATGCGCCGTCCCAGCGCCCCGCGCAGCGAGCGCAGCACGTGGATATTCGACGGCGTGCCCGACATATTGTAGCCGGCGCGCTGGTTCTTGAATTCCGTGGTCGCGGTCAGCTGGGTCTTGACCATGTTCGGCAATTCCAGGTCTTCGAAGAAGTAATTCATGAATTCTTCGCGCGAGAGCTCGAAGATGAAATCGTCTTCCGATTGCTGGTCGCTGTTGCCGGCCTTGCCGCGTCCCGCTCCGCCGCCGCCCTTGGGCCGGCTGAACTGGTCGCCCTTCTGGTATTCCTTGTTGCCGGGGTTGATGGTTTCCCACACGCCGCCGTGGGCGTGGCCGAAATTCGGTTCGTTCACATCCTTGACGGGAATCGATACCTTCTCGCCATTTTCAATATCGGTGATCGAGCGCCCCTTGATGGCGCGCCCGACAGCGTCCTTGATCTGGCTTTTGTATCGCCGGAGGAAGCGCTCTCGGTTGATCGCTGACTTGTTCTTGCCTTGCAAGCGTCGGTCGATGAGGTAAGTCAAAACGGGCCTCCTGCTTCAAATCCTGTTTGCGCCTGGCGGGCGCCGTGGCGGCCAGGCGGACCATGACAGCCCGCCAAAGGCCGACTTACGACGACTTGCGCACGCGCAGATACCATTCGCACAGCAGGCGCACCTGCTTGGCGGTATATCCTTTTTCCACCATGCGCGCCACGAAATCGGCGTGCTTGTTCGCATCCTCGGCGCTGGCCTTGGCATTGAACGAAATGACCGGCAGCAGTTCCTCGGTATTCGAGAACATCTTTTTCTCGATCACGGTGCGGAACTTTTCATAGCTGGTCCAGGCCGGATTCTTGCCGCCGTTGGTCGCCCGCGCACGCAAGCCGAAGTTGACGATCTCGTTGCGGAAATCCTTGGGATTGCTGATCCCGGCCGGCTTTTCGATCTTTTCCAGCTCGTTGTTGAGCGAATCGCGGTCGAAGCTTTCACCGGTGTCGGGATCGCGGAATTCCTGGTCCTGGATCCAGAAGTCGGCGAAGGTCACGTAGCGGTCGAAAATATTCTGGCCGTATTCCGAATAGCTTTCCAGGTAAGCGGTCTGGATTTCCTTGCCGATGAACTCGACATAGCGCTGCGCCAGGTGCTCCTTGATATAGGAAAAGTAGCGCTGCTCGGTTTCGGGCGGAAACTGCTCGCGCTCGATCTGCTGCTCCAGCACATACAGCAAGTGCACCGGATTGGCCGCCACTTCGGTATTGTCGAAGTTGAAGACCTTCGACAAAATCTTGAACGCGAAGCGGGTCGACAGCCCGTTCATGCCTTCGTCCACCCCGGCGTAATCGACATACTCGTGCATCGACTTGGCCTTGGGATCGGTGTCTTTCAGGTTTTCGCCATCGTAGACCAGCATTTTGGAGAAGACGCTCGAATTTTCCGGGTCTTTCAGGCGCGACAGGATCGCGAACTGCGCCATCATCTTCATGGTGCCCGGCGCGCACGGGGCCAGCTCGAGCGAGGAATTGCGGATCAGCTTATCGTAGATCTTGATTTCGTCCGACACGCGCAGGCAATACGGTACCTTGACGATGTAAATCCGGTCCAGGAAGGCTTCGTTATTGCGGTTGTTGCGGAAGGTTTTCCACTCCGATTCGTTCGAGTGCGCCAGGATGATGCCGTCGAAAGGAATCGCGCCGAAACCCTCGGTCCCCTTGTAATTGCCTTCCTGCGTGGCCGTCAGCAGGGGATGGAGCACCTTGATCGGCGCCTTGAACATCTCGACGAATTCCATCAGCCCCTGGTTGGCCAGGCACAGGCCGCCGGAGTAGCTGTAGGCATCCGGATCGTCCTGGGCGTAATCTTCGAGCTTGCGGATATCGACCTTGCCAACCAGCGAAGAAATATCCTGGTTGTTTTCGTCGCCCGGTTCGGTCTTGGAAATGGCGATCTGCTTGAGCACCGAGGGGTAGCGCCTGACCACGCGGAACTGGTTGATGTCGCCATTGAATTCGTGCAGGCGCTTGACCGCCCATGGACTTGGAATGGTGCGCAGGTAGCGGCGCGGAATGCCGTAATCCTCTTCCAGGATGACGCCATCCTCTTCCTCGTTGAACAGGCCGAGCGGCGATTCGTTCACCGGCGAGCCTTTCAGCGCATAGAACGGCACCTGTTCCATCAGTACCTTGAGTTTTTCGGCGATCGACGACTTGCCGCCGCCCACCGGGCCGAGCAGGTAGAGGATCTGCTTGCGTTCCTCCAGGCCCTGCGCGGCATGGCGGAAGTACGACACCACCTGCTCGATGACTTCCTCGGTGCCGTAGAAATCGCGGAAGGCCGGATAAATCTTGATCACCTTGTTGGCGAAGATGCGCGACAGGCGCGTGTCGTTGCGCGTGTCCACCAGGGTCGGCTCGCCGATCGCGGCCAGCATGCGTTCCGGCGCGCTGGCATAGGTGAGCTTGTCCTTCTTGCACAGTGCCAGATACTCAGAAAGGGAATATTCCTCTTCGCGGGTACGCTCGTAGCGAGCTGCGTAGTTGTCAAAAATGGTCATTTGAATGTCCTTTAATGTGCTGTCACTACTTCACTGTCACTGGCAGACGTGCCATCGGGGTGCTGTCCAGCCCTGGTCGTTGGCGTACTCCTTTTGGACCGTCACGTGCTTTCCCGTTCCAGCATTTCTGAAACAAAAACGGATAACGATATTTATTATTTTTACCGGTTTTTTCCGGTGATTTTGCGCGTGCCGACAAGGTCTACTTACGCCTATGAAATTTATTATGTGCCTAATAGTTCCGGAAGTCAAAGTAATGTAGAGTAAGCTGATGTAACTGTCTTAAGTGGTTGATTTAAAACGGAAAAATGACATGTTTACGTCCATGTTCGCTGTCTCATTTTTGCCTTGGATGTTCGTTATGCATGTCGTCTTGATCAAGGTTTCCCGCACTAATGCGAGAAGAACATCGCGCGCATCGAAGGTGATTGGATAGTGCACGAACTCGGCGTCCGATGGCGCACGAAAATCGCCTTTCGTGTCACACATTTTCTGCCGTGAACTTTGGCGGTGGCGCGCTTGCGGCGTGCGCTTGCGGCGTGCGCTTGCGCTACACTGCTGTCTGACGACACACCCATTACCGACGGAGAAATACGATGCTGAACGACCAGATGAGAAATATTGTGCAACAGATGCCCAAGGCGGAATTGCACATCCACATCGAAGGTTCGCTCGAACCGGAACTCATTTTTGCGCTCGCGCAAAGAAACGGTGTTTCCCTGGCCTATGGCTCGGTGGAAGAGTTGCGCGCCGCCTATGCCTTCAGCGACCTGCAATCCTTCCTCGACATCTATTATGCGGGCGCCAGCGTCTTGCTCAAGGAGCAAGACTTCTACGACATGACCATGGCCTACCTTGAGCGTGCCCATGCCGACCATGTGCGCCATGCCGAAATCTTTTTCGACCCGCAAACCCACACCGCGCGCGGCGTCCCGTTCCAGACGGTGATCGACGGCATCTGGCGCGCCTGCCAGGATGGCCCCATCAGCGCCACCCTGATCATGTGTTTCCTGCGCCACCTGAGCGAAGATGACGCCATTGCCACGCTGGAAGAAGCTTTGCCCTTCCGCGACAAGATCATCGGCGTCGGCCTCGACTCGTCCGAGCGCGGCCATCCGCCCGAAAAATTCACCCGCGTGTTCGAGCGCTGCCGCCAGCTCGGCCTGCGCCTGGTCGCCCATGCCGGCGAAGAAGGTCCGCCGGCCTACATCGAAACCGCGCTCGACGTGCTCAATGTCGAGCGCATCGACCACGGCGTGCGCTGCCTGGAAGACCCGGAACTGACCGCCCGTCTGGCGCGCGAGCAGATCGCGCTGACCGTTTGCCCGCTGTCGAACGTCAAGCTGCGCGTGTTCGGCGAGATGCAGGAACACAACCTCGTGACCCTGCTCGACGCCGGCCTGGTGGCCACCGTCAATTCGGACGACCCGGCTTACTTCGGCGGCTACATGAATGCCAACTTCCTGGCCGTGTTCGACGCACTGCCCCTGAGCGCCGCCCACGCGCGCCAGCTGGCCCGCAACAGCTTCACTGCCTCTTTCCTGGAGCCGGAAGCCAAGCGCGCCTTTCTGGCTGAAGTCGAGCAGTATTTTGCGAGCGTCAGTGCCGGCGCTGGCGCCACCATCTAAATCGATCACCACGCCGCCATGCTGATTCAATCGCTTCGAATGACCGCGCGCGACTGGCGCGCCGGTGAACTGCGCTTCCTGCTGATCGCCCTGATCATCGCCGTCTCTTCGCTGTCGGCGGTCGGTTTCTTCATCGACCGCATGCGCAGCGGCCTCAATCGCGATGCGCACCAGCTGCTCGGCGCCGACCTGCTGGTCAATGCCGACCAGCCGCTCGATCCCGCCTGGCGCGCCGAAGCCGTCAAGCGCGGCCTGGTGCTGGCCGATACGGTGACCTTCCCCAGCATGGCGCAGGCCGGCGAGGGCGAGCAATCGGTGTCGCTGCTGGCGGCGGTCAAGGCCGTTTCGCCCGCTTACCCGCTGCGCGGCCAGCTGCGCATCACCACCAGCATGGAGCAGGCCAGCGCCGCGCTGGGCCAGAAGACCGATAGCACGCCCGCGGCGGGCACGGTGTGGGTCGACCCCAACATCGTTAGCGCGCTCAAGACCGGCGTCGGCGGCCGCATGCGCGTGGGCGACAAGGAATTCACGATCGCCCAGCTGATCGCCTCGGAACCGGACCGCGGCCCCTCGTTCGCCAATTTTTCGCCGCGCGTGATGCTCCCCCTGGCCGACCTGGCCGCGACGGGCCTGGTCGAGAACGGTTCGCGCGTCACCTACCGCTTGCAGGTGAGCGCGCCGTCCAACAACGACACCAACAGCGTCAAGGCGTTTGAAGAATGGATCACGGCCCGCATCGAGGCGGACAAGGTGCGCGGCGTGCGCGTCGAGTCGCTCGAAAACGGCCGTCCCGAAATGCGCGCCACGCTCGACCGCGCCGACCGCTTCCTGTCGCTGGTCGGCCTGCTCTCGGCCATGCTGGCGGCGGTCGCCGTGGCCATGGCTGCGCGCCGCTTCATGCAGCGCCACCTGGACGCCTGCGCCATGCTGCGCTGCCTCGGCCTGACGCAAAACCAGGTGACCGAGCTGTACCTGATCGAATTCGCCCTGGTCGGCCTGGCCGGCAGCGCGCTCGGGGTGCTGGCCGGCTTCGGCGGCCACTTTGTACTGATGCAGCTGATCGGGTCCATGCTCAGCACCGACCTGCCGCCGGTGTCCTTCCTGCCGGCGCTGCAAGGCATCGCCACCGGCATGCTGCTGCTGGTCGGCTTTGCGCTGCCGCCGATCCTTCAATTGCGCAACGTGCCGCACAACCGCGTGATCCGGCGCGAACAGGCAGCGCCCAAGCCGATGGCGCTGGCCACCTACGGCCTGGGCCTGATCGTGTTCGTCGGCCTGATGCTGTGGCAGGCGGGCGACGTCACGCTGGCGCTGTCCACCGCGGCCGGCTTCCTGGGCGGCTTCGCGGTTTTCGCGCTGGTGGCCTGGGGCGGCCTGGCCGCCCTCAAGACGCTGCGCGGCGCGATCGACAACCAGAGCTGGCGCTTCGCCGTCACCTCGCTGCAGCGCCGCCCGGGCGCCACCATCGTGCAGGTGGTGTCGCTCGCGCTCGGCCTGATGGCCCTGCTGCTGCTGACCGTGGTGCGCGGCGACCTGATGACGGCCTGGCGCAGCGCCACCCCGCCGGACGCGCCGAACCGCTTCATCATCAACATCCTGCCCGACCAGAAAAACGAAGTGGCCCAGCGCATCGCCGCCGCCAAGGTCAGCGAAGCGCAGATGTTCCCGATGATCCGCGGACGCCTGACCGCCGTCAACGGCCAGACTATCACCGCCGCCACGTACCAGGACGACAATGCGCGCCGCCTGGCCGAGCGCGAATTCAACCTCTCGACCATGAACGAGTTGCCGGCCTCGAACCAGATCGTGGGCGGCCGCTGGTACCAGGATGCGCCGGGCGTGGCCGAAGCCTCGGTCGAACAGGGCATCGCCAAGACGCTCGGCCTGAAACTGGGCGACACGATGCGCTTTGATGTCGGCGGCACCCTGGTCGACGCCAGGGTGACCAGCCTGCGCAAGCTGGAATGGGGCTCGATGCGCGCGAATTTTTTCGTGATCATCAACCCGGCCGCGATGGAGAAAACCTCGCAAACCTTCATGACGGCCTTCCACCTGCCGGCGGCGCAAAGCACCTTCACCAACGCCCTGACGCGCGACTACCCGAACCTGACGGTGATCGACGTGAGCGGCATCATCCGCCAGTTGCAGGAAGTGCTGGACCAGGTGGTGGCCGCGGTTGAATTCCTGTTCATGTTCACCCTGGCCTCCGGGGTGCTGGTGCTGTACGCGGCGCTGATGGGATCGCAGGACGAGCGCACCCGCGAAGCGGGCTTGCTGCGCGCGCTGGGCGCGACCCGCAAGCAGCTCTCGCGCGCGCAGTGGATCGAGTTCTCGCTGGTGGGCGGGCTGGCCGGTTTGCTGGCCGCGTCGGGCGCGGCGGCGCTGGGCTGGGCGCTGGCCACTTACCAGTTCAAGTTCCCCTGGACTTTCAGCCCGATGGTGTGGCTGGCCGGGCTGGTGGTGGGCGCGCTGTGCGCCATCATCGGCGGCTGGCTCGGGCTGCGCAATGTGCTGCGCCAGCCGCCCTTGCAGACCTTGCGCGGTACGTAAGCACGCTGGCATCAGGGCGCCGTCTCGCGCGCGCGCAGGAAGGCCGCGAACGGGTGGGCTGGCTGCTCCAGTTCGCCCGGCTCCAGCGCGAACAGTGCCCAGTAATAGGTGGTCTGGCCGCCCCGACAGCGCTGCGCGGGCGCGGTCCAGCGGTGCCAGTTCTTGGCGAAATCGCGCGCATACATGCCGTCGCCCTCGCGAAAATACGGCACGATGCAGCGCTCGCGCACCGCCTGCAGGAACGACTGCGGCGCATCGTTGTCGCAACCGACCTCGTAGTGCGCGTTCATCCCGGCCTCGGTTTCGACCACCATCAGCTGGGCGCGTCCGCGCGCGTCGTACAGCAGGATGCCGGCCGGATTCGGATACAGATAGTGTTCCACGATCCCGTGCTGCTCCACCACCATGCGCACCACCGCGGAAAACGCCGGGTCGCTCAGGAAGCTGTGGTTGTGCAGCTCCAGCAGGTCGCGCAGCGGGTCCGAGCGGGCGGCGAAATACGCCTGCTGGAGCGACACGATTTCGGCTTCGAGCTTGTCGAGCGCACCATCGTCGCTCTTTTTGATGTAACGGTCGATCAGGCCGCGGTTGAAGGCGTCGACCGCCACCTTTTCGTCGGCCACGCCGGTAAACAGGATCTTCTTGCAGGGCAGGTGGCGCAGCGCCTCGCACAGCTCCAGGCCATCCATCTGCGGCATCGAATAATCGACCACCACCACCGACGGCGTCATGAAGCGCTGCGGCTCGAAACTGATGCGGTGGATCTGGTCGATGTCGAAGGCCACGTTGCAGCGCTCCGTCGAGCCGGGATAGGTATCGTAGCTGGCCGCCAGCCGGCCTGGCTGGCGTTCGCCGTGGGCGCCGATCCAGGCCAGCGCGCTGCTGGTGTCGGCAAAACATTTGCTGGCCAGGGCCGGGTCGAGCTGGAAGGCGACGCTTTTCAGGAAGCTGTCACTGTCGTCGATCAGGACGGTCAGGCTGGGATGGCTGTAAATCGGCAGGGGCATGCTGGGCCTTTCATGGCGGGTCAATGCGCGGGCGGCTCTGCGGCCACGCGCGGAAATTCGAGCACGAACATGGTGTAGCCACGCTCGCGCGACGTGCAGCGGATGCTGGCCTGCCAGGCATCGATGATGTCCTTGCACAGGGCCAGGCCGATGCCGGCGCCGGAACTGGTTGGGTAGGAAAAGAAGCGCTGGAAGATCATCGGCAGCTGGCGCGCGGCGATGCCGCAGCCGGTATCGATCACCAGCAGGCGCGGCGTGTCGGGACGGCCGTCGACGACGATGCGGATGCGTCCCTTGCCGGCCCTGTGCAGCGCCTTGAGCGCGTTGCGCAGCAGGTTGAGCAAAACGACGACCGACAGCTCGTGCTTGCCGGCGAAGCGGAAGTCGGCGCGGATGGCGACGCTGACCGCATCGCGCTGCGCCTGCGCCGCGAACGGATAGCGCCGGATCACCGACTCGACCACCTCGCGCATCGAGATCACCTCGCTCGCTTCGAGCTGCTGCTGGACCGCGCTGGCCGACAGCAGGAACAGGTCGATCATGTGGTTCATGTGGCGCACCTCGTACTGGATGCGCGCCATCGCTTCGCACATCGCCTGCCAGTCGGCCTCGCTGGCCTGGGCCGGCGGCGTGATGCGGCGGTAGATGCCGCGCACATTGGCCTCGACGCTGATCAGGGGCGTGCGCAGCTCGTGCGACACGCTGGCCAGGCCGTGCGCCACGCCGGCCAGCTTCGCGCGCGCCAGTGCCCCGCGCCCGGCCTTGGCCACCGACACGGCGACGATGGTGAAGGCGTAGATGGGCAGCTGTTCCAGCACCGTGGGGCTGAGCATGAAAGCCGGCTCGCCGACCAGCGCAAACAGGGCGCAGGCCAGCACGGTGCCGGTGGCGCAGGCGCTCAGCGCCAGACGCGTGCGAAAGTGGAACAGCACCGTCAGCGCGATCAGCAGCGACTGGCTCCACACGGCCGAACCGTGATTCATCAGGTACATGAAGGCGAACTGGAACGGCAGCACATAGGTCACCGCGATGAACAGATAGGCATGCACGAAACGCCCGCGCAGCAGGCGCCCCGGGGCCAGCGCGGGCAGGCACAGGGCCGCGCCGATCAGGCGCAGGGCGAGGCTCTCGAACTCCTGCGGAAACCAGTAGGTCCAGATCGAATAATAGGCCGGCATGCCCAGGAAGCCGATCCATGCCAGCACGATGAACGGTCCGGTCGCATGGGCGTGGTGACGCTCGTTGTGCACCAGCCAGCGCAGCAGCCAATGCAGCAGGAACTCGCGCAGGCGGTCGGTGAAAAACGGGGCGGGGGCACTGGCAAACATCATGGAAGGGTTTCCGGGACTCGCAGCGGTGGGCGGGGAAGAGCAATCTTGACCCATGTTGATATTTTGCAATTTGATATATGTCAAGCTCCATCGATGTTGCAGGAATGGCAAGGAGGGGCGGCACAGAATGGATAATTTTCCCAAGGAGAAATCATGTCTTTTGCTGCCGATCACATTTCGACTGCCGTGCGCGCCGAACTGGCCATGCCATCCTTCGTCACAGGCCGCATGGATGAGCATTACGTGACCCGCGTCGCGCAGTTGCTGGGCGGCGAGCACCTGCATGTCTGGACGCCACCCCAGTCCGACGCGATCATGTTGGCCAGCAACGACTACCTGTGCATTTCCGGCGAAGCGGCCTTGCTGGAGGCGCAGGCGCGCTGCCTCGTCACGAGCCGGGCGGGCATGCTGATGTCCTCCGTATTCCTGCAAGAGGGCAGCGCCCAGCACCGGCTGGAGGCGAAGCTGGCCGCCTTCATGGGCGCCGAAGACGCGGTGCTGACCCAGTCCGGCTGGGCCGCCAACGTCGGCCTGCTGCAAACCATCGCCGGGCCGGGGGTGCCGGTCTATCTCGACATGATGGCGCATGCCTCGCTGTGGGAAGGCGTGCAGTCGGCGCAGGCCACCGCGCTGCCGTTCCTGCACAACGACGCGGCGCACCTGGAGCGCCAGGTGCGCAAGCACGGTCCCGGCGTGATCGTGGTCGATGCGCTGTACAGCACCAACGGCAGCGTCGCGCCGTTGGAACAGGTGGCGCGCATCGCCACCGGCAGCGGCAGCATCCTGGTGGTCGACGAATCGCATTCGCTCGGCACCCACGGCCCGCGCGGGGCCGGGCTGGTGGCGGCGCTGGCACTGGAGGGGCAGGTGCACTTTCGCACCGCCTCGCTGGCCAAGTGCTTCGCCGGGCGGGCCGGCTTCATTACCTGTTCCAGCCACTTCAAGGGCTACTTCCTGTCGGCCTCGCGCCCGGCGATCTTCAGCTCCTGCCTGCTGGAGCACGAACTGGCGTGGTTCGATGCGGCGCTCGACTTCATCGCCGCCGCCGATGGCCGCCGCGCGGCGCTGGCCCGCGTCACGCGCACGGTGAGGGACGGCCTGCGCGGGTTGGGCTACAACGTCGATGACGGCAGCGAACAGATCGTCGCGTTGGAGGCGGGTCCGGAACCGCGCACGCTGGCGCTGCGCAAGGCGCTCGAGCGGCGCGGCATCCACGGCGCCGTGTTCTGCGCGCCGGCCACCGCCAAGAACCGCTCGCTGGTGCGCCTCACGCTCAACAGCGGCCTGACAAGCGCCCAGTGCGCGCGCCTGCTCGACGCCTGCGCCGACATGCGTCCGGAGGTCGGGATGGACAGCTGGCCGTCGACGCGGCGCCTGCGCCGCCTCACACTGGTCTGACAGCGGCGCGCGCGCTGCGCTATCATGGCGGCATGAGTGAACCACAAACCCTGTATGACGTCATCGGTGGCGAAGCGCGCGTGCGCGAAATGGTCGACCGCTTCTACGACCTGATGGAGCTGGAACCCGAGTTTGCCGGCATCCGCGCGCTGCATCCGCCGTCGATGGACGGCTCGCGCGACAAGCTGTTCATGTTCCTGAGCGGCTGGATGGGCGGGCCCGGCCTGTTCGTCGAACAGTACGGCCATCCGCGCCTGCGCGCGCGCCACCTGCCGTTTGCCATCGGCGGCAGCGAGCGCGATCAGTGGCTGCGCGCGATGGCGTGGGCGATGGAAGATATCGGCATCGATGAAGCGCTGCGCCTGCGCCTGATGGAGTCGTTCTACCAGACCGCCGACTGGATGCGCAACAAAGACGGCTGATGCGATGACCCAAAGCGAATTCCTGATCCTCGCCGCGCTGGCGGTTGTCATCATCATTCTGCAGGCGGTGCTGCTGCTACGTGCGCGCGGCAGTGGCGGTGGCGCCGCGCAGCTGGAACGGCTGGAGCGCGAGCTGCGCCTGGAATTGCAGGCCGGCGCCCAGGGCACGCGCCAGGATATCGGCGCCAGTCTCGCGCAGTACCACGGCGCCACCGTGCAGCAGCTCGACAGCATGCGCCAGCAGATTCACCTGGCCAGCGTCAGCGGGCGCGAAGAGCAGTCGGCCACGCTCAAGCGCTTTGCCGACACCATGCACCAGACCCTGTCGGCGCTGACCGAATCGAACGCCCGGCGCATGCTGGAAGTGCGCGCGACGCTGGAAGCGAAGATCGGCGACCTGCAAAACGATAACGGCGCGCGCCTGGAAGAGATGCGCAAGACGGTCGACGAGAAGCTGCACGCCACGCTGGAGACGCGTTTGTCCGAATCGTTCCGCCAGGTGTCGGAGCGCTTGGAGCGGGTGCACCAGGGACTGGGCGAGATGCAGCAGCTGGCGATCGGCGTGGGCGACCTGAAGCGCGTGCTCACCAACGTGAAAACGCGCGGCACCTGGGGCGAAGTGCAGCTCGAAATGCTGCTCGAACAGGTGCTGACGGTGGACCAGTATGCCAAGAACGTCGAGACCATTCCCGGCACCGGAGCGCGGGTCGAGTTTGCGATCAAGCTGCCCGGCCATGTCGAAGGCGGCGCGCCGGTGTGGATGCCGATCGACGCCAAGTTCCCCAAGGAGCAGTATGAACGCCTGCTCGACGCGGCCGACCGGGCCGATGCCGACGGCGTGGCGCTGGCCGGGCGCGAGCTCGAACGCGCAGTGCGGCTGGAAGCGAAGACCATCTGCGACAAGTATGTCTCGCCACCGCTGACCACCGATTTTGCGATCCTGTTCCTGCCCACCGAGGGGCTGTACGCGGAGGTGATGCGCAGGCCCGGCCTGGCCGACGATCTGCAGCGCAGCTTGCGCGTGTCGATTGCGGGCCCGTCGACCCTGTCGGCGATTCTGAATAGTTTGCAGATGGGATTCCGCACGCTGGCGCTGGAAAAGCGCTCGTCGGAAGTGTGGCAGGTGCTGGGGGCTGTGAAAACGGAATTTACCAAGTTCGGCGATGTGCTTACGCAGACCAAGCTGACGCTGGAAAAGGCGGCCAAGAATATCGAGAACGCCGAAGTGCGCAGCCGCCAGATGGCGCGCAAGCTCAAGTCGGTGGAGGCGTTGCCGAGCGAGGCGGCGCAGCTGATGCTGGGGCCGGATATCGACAGCGAGGGGTGAGGTGCAAGCGCTTACCTGCTTCCTTGCAAACCGTCGCCCCGCGCCAAGGCGGGCGACGGGGCTAACGACGGCGCCGCGCGGCGCCCAGCACCGCAGCCAGCCCAAATCCCATCATCATCCATTGTTCCGGCTCCGGCACTGGCAACGCGGGCAGATCGGTGTCGGGGACGGGTGTGAGATCGATGCCGGTAGTCGGACTGTCCCTGAACGGCGGCCCGAAGCTGCCAGGCCCGATCGGCGGGACCGGAACCCCACCCTGGTAGGCAATCAGTCCCGGTGGCGTGCCCGGTGCGCGCTCCGGGACAGGCAATTTGGGCTCGGCGCTGGTGCCGCGCAGCGCGAGCGCCAGTTCGCTTTCCGGTGCCGCTGGCTCCTCGGACAGCGACATCGACGAACCGGGGCCGCCCTCGGCGCGCCGCCGCGACGGTCCGCTGGTGCCCAGGCGATGAATGCGGCTCACGTTGCGGCACACGGTCGGCACCAGGATGCAGTGGTCGCCTTCGCAATACACCAATCCCGCCTGTTTGGTCCTGGCGCTCCAGCCGGCGCGCGAGACGCTGCCGCACACCGTGCCGGCGCCGAAATGCATGTCGCGGATTTTTGGTTCGTAGTAGTTCTGGCCCTTGATCGAGTCGCGTCCGATGGTCACGAATTCGTCGAAATTGCGGTCCGCCATGCGCTCCTTGAGACGCGCACGCACCAGCGGCGGAATGTCGCGGTAGCGGTCCACGGCCGCCACCACATCGCCCATGAAGGGATTCACGCCGGGATGGTCCCAGTCGCATTTCTCGATCCGTTGGCCGGACGCTGCCTGGACTTGGTTCGCCGCCAGTATCAGCAACGCTCCCAGCATCAACACCCAGGCCCGCACAGGGAGAGAAACCTTGTAGCTTGCGACGGCAATGCGGCTTGCGGGCATCATGATCTCTGACCAATCTGATTAGCGTAGAGATTGAGACTAGCAGCCTGTCGGACTATGGGTACAAAAGAAATATTTTGCCCCCACTGCTGAAAATTTAGGCTGAATTTCGGCATTTAAATGCCTCGGATGGTGTCCGCAGTTCATATTTTTTCGTTTGAGGCGCGCCATCGCGTTTTCGTTTTCTAAGTCCGACAGACTGCTAGCAAGCGGACAGGTCCGTTCGCCCATAAAACATGCCCATCAGGGCGATAGTATTTTGCTATCAAGGATGCTTTTAAGGCATTTCTCCTATGAACATTCCATGGAAAATACGGCAACGAATAGGCAAGCTATGACAAATCACAGTGATTGAAAAACAACGTAATTATCATAACGACCACAATTAAACCGATTTGCAATAGATTTGTCAGATCAAGCCGTCGAACACGATGATGTCGACAAGATCGCCCGCATCGACGTTGCCCTGCTCATCATGCAAGACCACCATGCAATTCGCCTCGCTCATCGAGCGCAGGATGCCGGAGCCTTGCGACCCGGTGATGCGCACGCTTTGCCGGCCCTCGCCATCGTGTTCGAGGATGCCGCGCTGGTACTCGGTGCGGCCCGGTTTTTTGCGGATGGCGCCGGCCGAACGCACCTTGAGCATCGGCAGCGGCGCATCGGCGCCCATCATGCGCAGCAGCGCGTCGCGCGCGAAGAAGTAGAACGACACCATCACGGCGACCGGATTGCCGGGCAGGCCAAACAAAAAGGCACTGTGCCCGTTCGAGGCGATGCGGCCGAACGCCAGCGGCCGGCCCGGGCGCATGCCGATCTTCCAGAAGCTCACGTCGCCCAGTTTGGCCATGATCTGGCGCGTGTAGTCGGCCGCGCCGACCGACACGCCGCCCGAGGTGACGATGGCGTCCACGTGTTCGCAGGCGTGGCGCAGTGCGTCTTCCAGCGCTTGCGGATCGTCGCGCACGACGCCCATGTCGACGATCTCGCAACCTAAGCGCGTGAGCATGCCGTGCAGGGTGTAGCGGTTGCTGTCGTAGACGCAGCCGGCGTCGAGCGGCTGGCCGATCGAGCGCAGTTCGTCGCCGGTGGAAAAGAACGCCACGCGCAGGCGCCGCGCCACCGGTACCGTGGCAATGCCGAGGGAAGCCAGCAGCCCCAGGTCGGCCGGGCGGATGACTTTCCCTGTGCGCAGGGCGGCGCTGCCGGCCATCAGGTCTTCGCCCGCAAAGCGGCGGTTGTCGCCGCTGCGGATCACGTTGGGCGCGATGGTGATGCTGTCCGCGCCGATTGCCGCGACCAGTTCCTGCGGGATCACGCTGTCGCAGCCGGCCGGCATGACGCCGCCGGTCATGATGCGCACGCATTCGCCGCTGCCCGGAATCACCCCGGACGGGCGGCCCGCGAACACGCTGCCCACCACCGCCAGGGTGACCGGGCTAGCGCCGGACAGGTCGGCGCCGCGCAGGGCGTAGCCGTCCATGGCCGAGTTGTCGTGCGCCGGCACGCTGATCGGCGAGATGATGTCCGCACCCAGCACCCGGTCCAGCGCCGCCAGCAGCGCTACCTGTTCGATGGCGCCGACCGGCTCGATGAAGTCGCGGATGACGCGCTGCGCGTCGCGCACGGGCAGGGCGTCGGGGTCGTAGGCGGACAAACAGCTGGTGATGTCGTTCAGGGTTGGCGTGGTCATGGTGTGCGTGGGTGAGGGATTATTCAGGTTCGCACTGGCGCAGTTCGTCCAGCGTGTTGATGTTGCGGAAGGCGCTAGCGTCGTCGAAGCGCACGCGCACCACCCTGATGGCGCCGTACCAGCCATCCATGCGGCGTCCGCCGCCGGCAAGGTAGGCTTGCAGCCGGGGCAGGGCGCTGGTCCGGACCAGGGCGAACACGGGCTGCGGCTGGATGCGCGGCACGCCATCCGCGCCGGCTTCTTCGGTTTCGGCCAGCGCCAGGTCGGCGCCGCTGGCGTCGAGTGCCTGGCGCAGGCGCGCTACCAGGTCGGGCGGCAAGAATGGCGAGTCGCATGGCGCCGTGACCAGCAGCGGCGTGGCGCAGCGGGCCATGCCGGTGGCCAGCCCGGCCAGCGGACCCTCGAAACCGGTCAGCTGGTCGGGCCACACCGGCACGCCGAAAGCGGCGTAGACGTCGAGGTTCTGGTTGGCGTTGATGGCCAGCGTGCCGACCTGCGGCGCCAGGCGCCGCATCACATGCTCGGCCATGCTGGCGCCGCGAAAGGGCTGCAAGCCCTTGTCGACGTGGCCCATGCGGGTGCCGCGTCCGCCGGCCAGAATCAGGCCGGTCATATCGTCAAGGAGTGTCATTTAACCGCCGATGTAGGACATTTCGACGCGTTTGCCGCCTCTTTCAATGCCGCTGGTATTGATGGTGCGGGTTTCGGAATAGCGGTCGGCGCGCACCTGCCACAGCGCGCCGACGGCGGCCGAGATTTCGGCGTCGCTGCGGCCTTCGCGCAGCAGGGCGCGCAGGTCGTGGCCACGGGTGGCGAACAGGCAGGTGTACAGCTTGCCCTCGGTCGACAGGCGCGCGCGCGAGCAATCCTTGCAAAAGGCCTGGGTGACGCTGGAGATCAGGCCGATTTCGCCGCCACCGTCGGCGTAGCGCCAGCGCGCGGCGGTTTCGCCGCTGTAGTTCGCTTGCAGCGGTACCAAAGGCATCTCGGCCGAGATGCGGCGCGCCACTTCCGCCGACGGGATCACTTCGGCCAGGTTCCAGCCGTTGGACGCGCCCACGTCCATGTATTCGATGAAGCGCAGGATGTACGGGCTGCCCTTGAAGTGGCGCGCCATGGGCACGATTTCCTGGTCGTTCATGCCGCCCTTGACGACCATGTTGATCTTGACCGGTCCCAGGCCCACGGCGTGGGCGGCATCGATCCCGGCCAGCACGTCCGCCACCGCGAAGTCGACATCGTTCATGCGCTTGAAGGTGGCGTCGTCGAGCGAGTCGAGCGACACCGTGACCCGGTTCAGGCCCGCATCCTTCAGGGACTGGGCTTTTTTCGCCAGCAGCGAGCCATTGGTGGTGAGCGTGATGTCGAGCGGACGGCCGCTCGGGGTGCGCAGGGCGCTGAGCATGCCGACCAGGCGTTCCAGGTTCTTGCGCAGCAGCGGCTCGCCCCCGGTCAGGCGCAGCTTTTCCACGCCGTGGGCGACGAACAGGGTGGCGATGCGGGTGATTTCCTCGAACGAGAGCAGCGAGGCATGCGGCAGGTAGGCGTAGTCCTTGTCGAACACTTCCTTGGGCATGCAATACACGCAGCGGAAATTGCAGCGGTCGGTGACGGAAATGCGCAGGTCGTGCAGGGGCCGCCCGAGCGCGTCGGCCAGGAGGCCGGTGGGCGCATCGAGCCGCGCGGGGATTGCCGGCGGCGGCGCGCGGCCGTCGCTGAGCATGATAATTTTTTCAGCCATGCCGATACGATAGCACGAGGCCCGCGGCGGCACAGGCGGCGAGCAGTTTGATGGTCCCCGCCTTGAAGCGGAACAGGGCCACGCAGGCGGCCGTGCTGATGGCGAGCGCCGCGATATCGATCCCTCCGCCACGCATGAACACGTGCTGGCCGAAGAACAGCGCCAGGCTGACGATCACGCCCACCACCGCCGCCGAAATGGCGGTCAGCGGCGCCGTCATGCGCACATTGTCGCGCGTCGCTTCCACCAGCGGGCCGCCGGCCAGGATGAACATGAACGAGGGCAGGAAAGTGAAGAAGGTGGCCACGCAGGCGCCGGCCACGCCGGCCAGCAGCACGCCGCCCGGGCCGAAGATGGCGTGGCTCCAGGCGCCCACGAAGCCGACAAAGGCGACGATCATGATCAGCGGACCGGGCGTGGTTTCGCCCAGCGCCAGGCCATCGATCATCTGGGACGCGGTCAGCCATTGATAGTGCTCGACGCCGCCCTGGTAGACATAGGGCAGCACGGCGTAGGCGCCGCCGAAGGTCATCAGCGCGGCCTTGGTGAAGAACCAGCCCATCTGCGCCAGCGCGCCCGCCGCCCCATAGCGCCACGCCAGCAGCAGCCACACGCCGGCGCCCAGGGCCAGGCCGCCAAGGGCTACCCGCGCCAGGCGCGGCCAGGTGAAGCGGGCATGCGCGGGCGTGGGGGTGTCATCGTCGATGAGCGCGAGGCCGTACGAGGCGCGGCTGTCCGGATGCTGGCCGCCGACCTGGAACTGGGCCGGCAGCACACGGGCGCCGACGAAGCCGATGGTGGCCGCCGCCAGCACGATCAGCGGGAACGGCACTTCGGCCAGCGCGATGGCGAGGAAGGCGGCGACGGCAATCGCCAGCAGGGTGCGGTTTTTCAGCGTGCGCGAGCCGATGCGCCAGGCGGCGGCCAGCACCACGGCCACCACCGCCGGCTTGATTCCGTACAGGATGCCGGCGACCACGGGCAGGGTGCCGTACGCCATGTAGATCCACGACAGCACGATCAGGATCAGCAGCGAGGGCAGGAAGAACAGCAGTCCGGCCAGGATGCCGCCTCGGGTCTTGTGCATCAGCCAGCCGATGTAGATGGCGAGCTGGGTCGCTTCGGGGCCGGGGAGCAGCATGCAGTAGTTGAGCGCGTGCAGGAAGCGCTGTTCGGAAATCCAGCGGCGCCGCTCGACCAGTTCGGTGTGCATCAGCGCGATCTGGCCGGCCGGACCGCCAAAGCTGATGAAGCCGAGCTTGAGCCAGTACCAGAACGCCATGCGCAGGGTGACGGGAGCGGGAGGGATATCGGCCGGAAGGGTCATCGTTGACTCAGGTTCAAGGTAAATACGCTGATTTTCACGTAAAAAAAGGGGAAGCCTCAGCTTCCCCTTTTTTTGTTGCGCCTTGATTACTGGCGGCTGGTGTCCACCTGGACCAGCGGCTCATCGACTTGCGGCGGCAGCGGCTTGCGCTCGCGTGGCACGCGTACCGGTGGCGCTGCGCTGGCGGCCGCTTCCTGGGCTGCACGCAGCTTTTCAGGATCGGTGGCAGCCAGGGTCAGGCCGGCCGAACCGAGGATCTCGGCCAGGTCGGCCACTGGCGTCGCTGCAACTGGCGCTGCTGCAACCGGTGCTGGTGCGACTGGCGCTGGTGCGACTGCTGCTGGTGCAACTGGAGCTGGTGCAAGTGGCGCTGGTGGCGCGACAGGGGCGGGCGCAGGTGCTGCAACAGGCGCAGACGCTGCTTCGACCGGCGCAGCTGCGTCAGCAGCCGTTGTTTCGGCAGCCGCCGCTTCGGCAAGCGCTTCCGCAGCTTCCTCCGCAACCGGATCGGCCGGGGTGAACATCGTTGCCGGCACGATTTCTTCGCGTACCGGGGCAACTACTGGAGCAACTATTGGAGCAACTTCCGGCGCTGCTTCGACTGGTGCTGCGGCAACTACCTCAGCCACTGGAGCTGGCTCGGCAGGTGCCGGTGCCGCTTCCATTACCGGAGCCGGGGCTGCTGGTGCAGCGTCGACTGGCGCAGGCGCTGCTGCTTCCACTGGTGTCGGTGCCGGAGCTTGCACCGGTGCTGGCGCTACCACGTATTCCGACACGGGCTCAGGTGCGGCTTCCGCTTCAGCTTGCACAGCTTCCACTGCTGCTGCCTCGGCAACGACCGGCTGGGCCACAACAGGCTGGGCGGCGGCGAACACCGGCGCTTCGGTCTTCTCGACGGACAATGGTGCATCCGCTGGCGCTGGTTCGACGGTGAAGCTGGCTTCATTGACAACGTCGCCGTCTTCGCCGTCCATGCCATCGGCCTGGTCGCGGTCGCGGCGATTGCGGTTGCGTCCGCCACGACGACGACGGCGGCGCGGCTCATCGCCACCGGCTTCGACTTCGATTTCTTCACCGTTCGGGCCGATCGTGGTGATCATTTTCGGCACGGCTGCTTCTTCATCGCCTTGCGGCACGGCGACATTGACCATGACTGGGTCAGCCACGACCGGCGCCACGGCCAGTTCATCGGTTTTCGCTTCGGCTACCGGGGTGCGGTAGTCGGCGCGTTCGCGCGGTGGACGCGGTGCGCGCTCGGTGCGCTCGCCACGTTCCGGACGTTCGCCACGCTCTGCGCGCTCGCCACGTTCGGCGCGCGCTGCCACTGGCGCGCCGGCGGCGTCGACCTGAGGCTCACGCGGCTCGCGCGGTGGACGTGGAGGGCGCGGCGGACGGGCGGCCTTGTCGGCATCGCCCGGCTTGCCCGCGTCTTCCAGTGCGGCTGGCTTGCCTGGCTCGCGCTCAGGACGGCCGTCCGGCTTGCCGCCACGGGTGCGGGCACGCGGGCCACGGCCGCTGCGGTCTTCGCGGCCGGCAGGCGCAGCGGCCGGCTTGGCCGGGGCGACTGGCGCCGGAGCGGCGATGACGGGTGCTTCCTTCTTGAAGAAGAAGCCCATGATCTTGGCCAGGAAGCCTTCTTCCTCGGGCGCGGTCAGTACCGGTGCCTGGACTGGCGGGGCGACTGGCTTGAGCACTTCGGAGCGGTCCACCATTGGGGCAGGCTGGTCCGGGGTGATGGTCTTGACGACGGCTTCCTGGCGCGGCTTGACTTCTTCCTTCTGGCGCTTGCTGTAAGCCATGTCGGTTTCCGCTTCTTCGGCCAGGTTGTAGCTGGCCTGGCTGTCTTCGAGGCGCGGATCGTCGTGCTTGATGCGTTCGAGCTTGTAGTGCGGCGTGTCCAGATGCTTGTTCGGGATCAGGATCACGCTGATGCGGTGGCGGTTCTCGATCTTGAGCACTTCGCCACGCTTTTCATTGAGCAGGAAAGCGGCAACATCGACGGGCACTTGCACGTGGATGGTGGCCGAATTTTCCTTCATCGCTTCTTCCTGGATGATGCGCAGCACCTGCAGGGCGGACGATTCGGTATCGCGGATGTGGCCGGTGCCGGAGCAGCGCGGGCAGGTCACGTGCGAGCCTTCGGACAGCGAAGGGCGCAGGCGCTGGCGCGACAGTTCCATCAGGCCGAAACGGGAAATCTTGCCCATCTGGACGCGTGCACGGTCATGGTGCAGGGCATCTTTGAGGCGGGTTTCGACTTCGCGCTGGTTCTTCGCCACTTCCATGTCGATGAAGTCGATGACGATCAGGCCGCCAAGGTCGCGCAGGCGCAGCTGGCGTGCTACTTCTTCGGCGGCTTCGCAGTTGGTATTGAATGCGGTGGTTTCGATGTCGGAGCCGCGCGTGGCACGGGCCGAGTTGACGTCGACGGAAACGAGGGCTTCGGTGTGGTCGATGACGATCGCGCCGCCGGATGGCAATGGCACCGTGCGCGAATACGCGGTTTCAATCTGGTGTTCGATCTGGAAGCGCGAAAACAGCGGTACATCGTCGCTGTAACGCTTGACCCGGTGGATCATGTCGGGCATCACGTGGCGCATGAACTGGTGCGCTTGTTCGTAGATATCGTCGGTATCGATCAGGATCTCGCCGATATCGGGCTGGAAGTAGTCGCGGATCGCGCGGATCACGAGCGACGATTCCTGGTAGATCAGGAAGGCGCCGCTGGCCGACTTGCCGGCGCCTTCGATCGCGCGCCACAGTTGCATCAGGTAATTCAAGTCCCACTGCAGTTCTTCGACATTGCGGCCGATGCCGGCGGTGCGGGCAATCACCGACATGCCTTGCGGCAAGTCCAGCTTGTCCATGGTTTCGCGCAGTTCCTGGCGTTCTTCGCCTTCGACCCGGCGCGAGACGCCGCCGCCACGCGGATTGTTCGGCATCAGGACCAGATAACGGCCGGCCAGGGAAACGAAGGAAGTCAGGGCGGCGCCCTTGTTGCCGCGTTCTTCTTTTTCGACCTGGACCATGATTTCCTGGCCTTCGCGCAGCGCTTCCTTGACCGAAGCGGTACGCACATCGACGCCTTCGCGGAAATAGGTGCGGGCGACTTCCTTGAATGGCAGGAAACCGTGGCGGTCTTCGCCGTAGCTGACGAAGCAAGCTTCGAGCGAGGGTTCGATCCGGGTAATCACGCCCTTGTAGATATTCGACTTGCGCTGTTCGCGACCAGCGGTTTCGATATCGATGTCGATCAGTTTCTGACCGTCGACAATCGCTACGCGCAGTTCTTCCTGCTGCGTAGCGTTAAACAACATGCGTTTCATTTTTATTGACTCCGCGACCCGGGGGCCGTTCTAGTGCCGCTCTGCGCTGGGCGCGGGGCGGCGAAAAGTACAGGGATGTACGCGGGAAGGGAAGTGGAGGGTGGGTATGCCTTTTCGCACGGCGCAGCAACGCAAAGCGTTACGGCCGCAACAGGGCGCGGTGGGGTCGATCGACATGCCGAGTGCACGCATCACCTGCAACTTAGCTGAAGCAGCCCCGGTGTGACCGGGGCACAGACAAAGCCAGGCTGAGCGAAATCATTGAGCCAAACCGTAGCCAGCGAACATACTAAGACTCGATACCAGGCTTAAACACCAGCCCTTCTTCTCAAGCCTTCAGGATGAGGCTTACATCGGGTCGGGCGAAAACGACAAGCGTTATCGACGCCATCATCCGGCAAGCTGGCCCCGAGGGACAGCTTGCCAGTACTTATCCTTACAATTCCAAACAATCCATTCCGCAGCCTTGCGCGTTATCCGATTACAACAACGGTGCAACCTTGATTCGCGCCGGGATGTGCGTACACATTTTTTCCATCGAATTTGCAATTTGGCGGGGCCGATGGAGACGCCCCTGTGTAAAATATCGTTTTAATTCTTACACCAGCAGAGGTTTGACCGCCGCCTGTCGATTATATATTCAAAATGAAGGACTTAGAGAGAATTTCTGGGAAGACAGAGCAAATGAAGATGCAAAACGATGTTGTTCCCCCTTCATCACAGGCCCCCGTTCAAGCCCAATTTGTCACAATTACCGAAGAGGAAGCCGGACAGCGGATCGACAACTACTTGTTGCGGGTCTGTAAGGGCGTTCCGAAAAGCCATATTTACCGCATCCTGCGCTCGGGCGAGGTAAGGGTCAACAAGGGCCGTATCGACCAGTTGTACCGGCTCGAAAGCGGCGACGTGGTGCGCATTCCGCCGGTGCGGGTGGCCGAGAAATCGACCGCCGTGGTGCCCGGCGCCGAGTTCCCGATCCTGTTCGAGGACGCGCACCTGCTCATCATCGACAAGCCTTGCGGCGTGGCGGTGCATGGCGGTTCGGGCGTGTCTTACGGCGTGATCGAACAGTTGCGCGCGGCCCGGCCGGATGCCAAGTTCCTGGAACTGGTGCACCGGCTCGACCGCGAAACGTCCGGCCTGTTGTTGCTGGCGAAGAAACGGTCGGCCCTGACCAATCTGCACGAGCAGATGCGCGACGGCCTGACTGACAAGCGCTACCTCACCATGGTGTACGGCGACTGGAAAAACGCGCGCCAGCACATCAAGCTGCCGCTGCACAAGTTCACCACGGCCGATGGTGAGCGCCGCGTCTGCGTGCAGGCCGGCGGCATGGAATCGCACACCGTGTTCAGCCTGCTGCGCAAGTTCGATAAGTTCGCCCTGCTCGAAGCCGAGCTGAAAACCGGGCGTACCCACCAGATTCGCGTTCATCTGGCTTCGTCGGGCTTTCCCATCGTTGGCGATGACAAGTACGGCGATTTTGCGTTAAACCGCGTCCTGCTCAAAGCCGACGCCACGCGCGGCGCGCTCAAGCGGATGTTCCTGCACGCGCACCAGATTACGTTTACCCATCCTGAAACCGGCAAGGACGTGACGATAAATGCACCGTTGCCAGCAGAATGCGAACGTTTCTTGGTAAGCTTGGGGAAACCGCTGAACACAGCACCGCGCTAGTCTCACTAGACTTGGCGCGTTGATCAATCCTGGAAGGAGCCGGCCGCCACAAGCGGCCGCAATACATGGCACGTAAGCAATTTGATCTGATCGTTTTCGACTGGGATGGAACTTTGATGGACAGCACGTCCACCATCGTCAAGTGCATCCAGGCCGCCGCCAAGGACTTGGGCTTGCCGATCCCGCGCGACGATGCCGCTTCGCACGTGATCGGCCTGGGCTTGCACGAAGCGATGCAGGCCGTGATGCCGAATATCGACCCCGCTTTCTACCCGCGCATGGTCGAACGCTACCGTTTTCACTTTCTGTCGAAAGACCACGAACTGGTGCTGTTCAAGGGCGTTCGCGAGATGTTGACCGAACTTTCGCAGGAAGCTTACTTTTTGGCGGTAGCCACCGGCAAGAGCCGGGTTGGCCTGAACCGTTCGCTGAACGCGGTCGGCCTGCTGTCGCTGTTCGATGCCACCCGTTGCGCCGATGAGACATTCTCCAAGCCCCATCCAGCCATGCTGCAGGAACTGACCCGTGAACTGGGCCAGGATATGAAGCGCACCGTGATGATCGGCGACACCACGCATGATGTGCTGATGGCGAATAACGCCGGTGCGGCCGCGATCGCCGTGCAGTACGGCGCCCATCCGCACGAGCAGCTGAGCGCCTGCAATCCCATCTACTCAGCCGAAAGCGTGGCCCAGCTGCGCACCTGGCTGAGCGAGAACGCATGATGGCGGACCAGGCTGGCGGCGTGCTCGTCTGCGGTTCCGACCAGGTGCTCGAGGGCGGGCGCGGCGTGCGCTTTGGCGTGCGCGCCTTCGGCGACAAGGCCACCGGCTTCGTGGTGCGCCACAAAGGCACGGTGTACGCCTACCTGAACCGCTGCGCCCACGTGCCCATCGAGCTGGACTGGGCCGAAGGCGAGTTCTTCGAGTCGAGCGGCCTGTACCTGATGTGTTCGACCCACGGCGCCATTTATGTACCGGAAAGCGGCTTTTGCGCGGGCGGACCGTGCAAGGGCGGCCGCCTGCGTCCGATCGGCGTGCGCGAGGAAGACGGGCAGATTTACTGGCAACCCGACGAGTTCATCAAGCCGCCCGCGGCGTGAGCGCGCAGTACCGACACCGGCAACCTATAATTAAAGAGATTTATGAGCGACAACACTTTCGGCGATTCCAAGGAAACCACGCTGGCTGCGGCACCGACCACGGGCAACTGGGAGCGCGATACCCTGGAAAAGCTGGTTTTTGCCACGGTGCGGGAACAGCGCGCCACGCGCCGCTGGGGGATTTTCTTCAAGCTGACCTTCCTCGGGCTGGCATTTTTCGGGCTGTGGGCGTTTTTCGATTTCGATTTCAGCGGTTCCGACATGGAAACGCTGGGGCGCCATACCGCGCTGATTGAAATCGATGGCAGCATCGAATCGGAAGGCAGCGGCTCGGCCGATGTGGTGATTCCGTCATTGAACAAGGCATTTGCCGATGCCGGTTCGGTGGCGGTGGTCCTGCGCATTAACAGCCCGGGCGGCAGTCCGGTCCAGGCCGGCAATATCGTCGATGAGATCCTGCGCCTGAAACAGGCCTATCCCAACAAGCCGGTGTATGTGGTGGTCGATGAAATCTGCGCCTCGGGCGGCTATTACATTGCCGCCGCCGCCGACAAGATCTTTGTGAATAAGGCCAGCATTGTCGGATCGGTCGGGGTATTGATGGACGGTTTCGGCTTTACCGGCACCATGGACAAACTCGGGGTCGAGCGGCGTTTGCTGACGGCCGGCGAAAACAAAGGCTTCCTCGATCCTTTCAGCCCGCAGTCCGACAAGCACAAGGCGCATGCCCAGGCCATGCTCAACGAAATTCACCAGCAATTCATCTCCGTGGTGCGCACCGGGCGCGGCAAGCGCCTGAAAGAGACGCCGGAGACCTTCTCCGGCCTGTTCTGGAGTGGCGCCAGGGCGGTCGAGATGGGCCTGGCCGACGGCTTCGGTACGGTCGAGACGACAGCGCGCGATGTGGTCAAGGCGGAAGATATTGTCGACTACACGGCGCATGAAGGTTTGCCGGAACGGGTGCTGAAAAAATTCGGCGCCTCGGTGGGCGCGGGGATGGTCAACACCCTGGGTCCAGCGGCACGGCCAGCGTTGCGTTGACAGCGCCGGCAAATATTTTCCTTGAATGTTCGGGCAGGTGTTCTATATTAGACCTGTAGTTCTTTCCAAGGGAGGCCGATATAAAAAGTAAAGCGTGTGTTGGCAGCATATTGTTTGAAATGAACTACTAACCGCATCGTGATGCGGCATAGAGAGAATTACAATTCCTCGCATGAAGTCCTCGCACGGGGACATGGGAACGGCGGCCTAAAGCCGTCGTTTTCCATCTGGCCGATGTTATTCCCGCCCTTGTTTATTTCGCCATCTTGTCGATGTGCGATCGCTTGGCCAAATGGCTTGGGTATCGCCGTTGGCGACATTCTTTTTGATCCCGCCATTGCCGCGTGGACTGCCTTCTAGCCGCCAGCACGACACGGTAGGCCGCATCGTTGGCACATGCGCCGGCGCGGATCCGGGGCGATGCGCGTACCGACACAGGCTGCTCCTCGCCGAGCAGGGTCAGCATCGCCGGCAGGTCCAGGCCGTTGATCGCGGCCTGGAAGCGGCGGATCAGCTCGCGGCAGAGCTTCTCGCTGGCCGGCGTTGCGGCTTCGTCCTCACGCAGGCGCCGGCGTGCGCGCGCCAGGTACTGGCGTGCATTCACGGTAGTGGTGCCGAGCGCCGCCGCAATGTCGGCGTGCTCGCGTTCGAACACTTCATGCAGGATCAATGCCAGGCGCTCGGACGGCGACAGGCAGGCCAGCAGGCGGGCCAGCGCCTCGCCCAGTTCGGCGCGCCGCAGCAAGCCCTGTTCCGGCGGCGCGGGCGGCACCTCGGGCACCAGTTTCATGGCGCCGCGCGCGGCCACGCTATCGCGGGCGCGTTCGCGCAGGCAGTCGAGCGACTGGTGCCGCACCACAGTGGTCAGCCAGGCCGCCGGCGTTGCCAGCGCCGCCTGATCGGTGCCTTGCCATTTCAGAAAGCAGTCCTGCACGATGTCCTCGGCTTGCGCTTCGCTGCCGACGATGCGGCGGCTGATCGCGGTCAGGCGCGGCCGCAGCTGTTCAAACAATGCACCCTCGGTATCGGTCGTGCGCGGCATCGGGAATCTCCTGTGAGGGTGTGGTACCACCTGACGCCCGGCATTGCCCGGATGTGACACGCCAGCGATCTATTTTTTTATTGTCACATGGCGCAGCGGCGCAGGCGTCAAGCGGGCGGAATCGGCTCCGCGATTCAACTCTACCGCGAAAGAATGCATATGACTTCGAATTTTCCTATGGGACTAGGCTTGGTGCCCACCGTGATCGAACAGACAGGACGCGGCGAACGCGCCTTCGACATTTACTCGCGCCTGCTGAAAGAACGCGTGATTTTCCTGGTGGGGGAAGTGACCGAGCAATCGGCCAACCTGATCGTCGCCCAATTGCTGTTTTTGGAATCGGACAATCCCGACAAGGATATTTCACTCTATATCAATTCGCCGGGCGGCTCGGTGTATGCCGGCATGGCGGTCTACGACACGATGCAGTTCATCAAGCCGGACGTGTCGACCCTGTGCACGGGTTTCGCCGCCAGCATGGGTTCGTTCCTGCTGGCCGCCGGCGCGAGCGGCAAGCGTTACGCCTTGCCGAATGCCCGCCTGATGATGCACCAGCCGCATGGCGGGTCGCAGGGCGTGGCCGCCGATATCGAGATCCAGGCGCGCGAAGTGCTGTACCTGCGTCACCGCCTTAACACCATCTATGCCGAACGCACCGGACAGACGCTGGCGCAAATCGACAAGGATTCGGACCGCGACCATTACATGTCGGCCGCCCAAGGGGCGCAATACGGTTTGATCGACCGCGTGCTGGCCACGCGCGAGGGGACTTGAGGCCTTCGCTGCCAGGCGCCTGCCGGCGCGCTCAAGGGGGGCAGGCGCAAGCCTGTCCATCCGGATTAATCGATGCAGGCATCGCTGCTGTCGGCGTCGACCGTGCCCAGGCGCTCCACCCTGCGTTCGGTGCAGTCGACATCGAGGGCAGGCGCGCCGGCGCAATCGGCACTGCCGGCTTGCCCCGGCTCGCCATCGAAGCCCTGGCCGAAACCACCCTGGCTCAGCCATTCCTGGAAGCCATTGTTGGCCTGCGCATACCAGCGCGCCTGCGGCGACACGCGCACCATGCCCGGCACCAGCATGCGCGGCAGGTGAATGCCGCCGGTCCAGCGCGCGATCGCGTCACGCGTGGTCTCCAGCGCCGACTGGGCCAGGGGATTGTCGGGAAGATTGTCGGCAGCCGATTCCAGGAAATCGGCGGTGTTCAATTGCGTGGCGGCGGAAGTAATAGTGCGCATCCTGGTCCTCATCATGTTGTCCTGTTCAATTTCCCTGGTGCTGCCGTAAGCATTCGCAGGTGGCGTTAGGCCGATTCCTACTGAAGTTTCAGTTTAACAACCGGGCTCTTGCTATTCTTGATCTGTGTCAAAGATGCGTGAAGGCTCTTCCTTAACTCGCCAGCACTCGGGTCTTTATCCTACAAAGCGCTAAGCGCATTCCTATGCCGTCATGGGCGCATCTGGTAAAGTCTCGCCCATGAGTAAATTATCCCTGGACCGCATCCTGCAATCGCAGGGTTTCGGCACACGCAAATATTGCCGCGCCCTCATTGAAGACGGCGAAGTCGTCATCAATGGCGCCCCCCACACCGACTACAAGACCGCGATCGACACCGCTGGGCTGGTCATGACGATCTTCGACGACGAATGGGTTTACCGCGAACATGTGTATATCGCGCTGCACAAACCGGTCAATGTCGAGTGTTCGCGCAAGCCGAGCCACCACCCCGGCGTATTGACATTGCTCCCGGAGCAATTCACCTGGCGCGACGTGCAGCCGGTGGGCCGGCTCGACCACGACACCACCGGCATGTTGCTGATGTCGGACGATGGTCCATTTATCCACACCCAATCGTCGCCCAAGCGCCACATCCCCAAGATATATCAGGCCACCACCCAGGACCCCGTCACGCCAGAACTGATTGCGGAACTTCTGTCCGGCGTCAAACTGCATGACGAGCCGGCGCCGCTGGCGGCGCTCAGCTGCGTCCAGCGCGGCGAGCATCGGCTCGAAATCGTGCTGGAACAAGGCAAGTACCATCAGGTCAAACGCATGCTGGCCGCCGCCGGCAACCATTGCAGCGCGCTGCACCGGTCCGCCATCGGCCAGCTGACCCTGGAATCGCTCGGCCTGGCCGAAGGCGAGTGGTGCTATCTGGACCAGGCCCGGTTGGACTTGCTGGTGCCGGGCTGATCCCGTGCGCCGAACAAGATCATGAAATTAGCCACACTCAAGGACGGTAGCCGCGACGGCCAGCTGGCGGTGGTGTCGCGCGACCTGAAAACCATGCATGTGGCCGACGGCATCGCGCCGACCCTGCAGGCGGCGCTGGACGACTGGGCCTTCATCTCGCCCCAGCTGGGCGATCTGTACCAGATGCTCAACAGCGGACGGACTTCGCGCAGTGCCGATTTCGATCCCGCCAACTGCATGGCGCCCTTGCCGCGCGCTTTTCAGTGGGCTGACGGTTCGGCGTATGTCAATCACGTCGAACTGGTGCGCAAGGCGCGCAACGCCGACATGCCGGCTTCGTTCTGGGAAGATCCCCTGATGTACCAGGGCGGCAGCGATGATTTTCTCGGGCCGATGGACGAGATCGTGCTGGCGCACGAGGAGTGGGGCATCGATTTCGAGGCCGAGGTGGCCGTGATCACGGGCGACGTGCCGATGGGCAGCACGCCGGACCAGGCCTTTCAACAGATCCGGCTGCTGATGCTGGTGAATGACGTTTCGCTGCGCAAGCTGATTCCGCCCGAGCTGGCCAAGGGCTTTGGCTTCTTGCAGTCCAAGCCGGCATCGTCGTTTTCGCCGGTGGCGGTCACGCCGGATGAGCTGGGCGAGCACTGGCAGGATGCCAAGGTGCACCTGCCGCTGCGCTCGACCTGGAACGGCAAATTGGTCGGCCAGCCGCATGCCGGCGTGGATATGGTATTCAACTTCGCGCAACTGCTCGCACATTTGTGTAAAACGCGCAATGCGCGCGCCGGGACGATTCTCGGTTCCGGCACGGTGTCGAACAAGGATGCCAAGCGCGGCTATTCCTGCATTGCCGAAAAGCGCGCGCTGGAGATGATCGCCGATGGCGTCGCAAGCACGCCGTTCATGCTGTTTGGCGACACGATCCGGATCGAGATGCTCGATGGCGCAGGCAAGTCCGTGTTCGGGGCGATCGAGCAAACGCTCAAGCAGGCCGAGGCGAAAAAGAGCCGCTAGCGGGGGCGCACGCTAATATCCGTGCATCCGCTTCAAATAGGCTGGCAACAGCCACCATAAGCACAGGATGAAGGTGGCGATCGTCGCCGCCACGGCCAGTCCGACCAGCGTACCGAAGACTTCCGACATCACCAGGTTGGTCGCCAGGATCAGCGCCACCGCCAGGGTGAACGCGCCGGCCACGATCTGGCGCGTCGCCACGCGCTTGAAGCGTGCGCGGTCGTTGAGAGGGCGCATCAGCCGATGCTGGATCGCTGGCGCACTCAGCAACACCAGGCTGGTCAGCGCCAGCACGAAGGTGGCCAGGAAAACCAGCTTTTCCGTGTGCACGATCTGGCGGAAGCCGCCATTGAACGGCAGGATGATCAGGAAGGCCGTCAGCATCTGCGCTCCCGGCAGCAGGATGCGCTGCTCGCTGAGCATGTCGGAAAAGTCGCCATCTTCCTTGAGGTCGGCCGCAACCAGCGGCTCTTGGGGATCGGGCGGTACCAGCGAATTCATGGCAATCGTGTAGAAGTTGATAATTTTTGATTATACGAGAGCCCGCCCCGGAGCTCCGTTCGCCTGCCACCACCCGAATTGACCCCTGTTTCCCGCCTTACTCCATGGATAGCGCCAGGGCGATGTCGCGAATAATGGCATCTGTTAACGGGAGCCTGGCATGTCAGACGAAAGCGACGCAGAAAAGACCGAAGCCGCGTCAGCCAAGCGCTTGGAGCAGGCGCGCGAAGAAGGCGACGTGCCCCGATCGCGCGAAGTGGCGACGTTTACGGTCTTGATGACGGCCGGCTGCACCCTGTGGTTCTTCGGCACCGGCATCGTGCGCCAGCTGAACGCGACCATGGTGTCCGGCCTGGCCATGAGCCGCGAGCAAATCTTCGACCCGAACGCCATGATCCTGCGCGTGGCCAGCGATATCGCCCAGGTCATGCTGGCTTGCCTGCCGCTGGCGGCGGCGGTCATGGTGGTGGCGCTGGCGTCGCCCCTGCTGATCGGCGGCTGGCTGTTCAGCAGCAAGTCGTTCATGCCTAATTTCAACAAGTTGAACCCGATCCGCGGGCTGAGCAATATGGTCTCGACCAACGCGCTGGTCGAGCTGCTCAAGGCCCTCGCCAAGACCATCGTGGTCGGCAGCGTGGCCTGGATGGTGGTGATGAGCCAGAAAGACGCCGTGATCGGCCTGGCTGTCGAGCCTTTGAGAAGCGGCAGCGCGCATATGGTCGACCTGATCGGCTCGGCGTTCCTGTTTATCGTCGGCGGCCTGGGGCTAGTGGCTGCGATCGACGGTCCGTACCAGATCTGGCACTACGCGAACAAGCTCAAGATGACGCGCCAGGAAATGATCCAGGAGTCGAAAGAGTCGGACGGCAATCCCCAGATCAAGGGCAAGATCCGCCAGATGCAGCGCGAGATGTCGCAGCGCCGCATGATGGCCGACGTGCCGACCGCCGATGTGGTGGTCACCAACCCGACCCACTATGCGGTGGCGCTGAAGTACGCCGATGGCCAGCGCGGCGCGCCGCGCGTGGTGGCCAAGGGCAGCGATGAAGTGGCGGCGCGCATCCGCGAACTGGCCAAGGAAAACAATGTGGCCATGCTGGAAGCGCCGGCCCTGGCCCGTGCGCTGCACAAGCACACCGAGATCGGCGACGAGATTCCGGAAGCGCTGTACTCGGCGGTGGCCGAAGTGCTGGCGTATGTGTTCCAGCTGCGCGCCTACAAGAAGGATGGCGGGACTTACCCCGACCGGCCGACCAGGCTGCGCGTACCACCCGAGCTCGACCCGCATGACCCGGCATCGCAAGCCAAACCTGAACCGAAGAACGGAGCCACACCATGAACCGCCTGAACATGCCCTCCTGGTTAAGTGCAATGAAAGGCGGCGGCAACGCCCTGGCGGCGCCGGCCATCATCATCATGCTGCTGATGATGATGATCCTGCCGCTGCCGGCCTTCGTGCTGGACGTGTTCTTCAGTTTCAACATCGCCCTGTCGGTCATCGTGCTGCTGACCAGCCTGTACACGGTCAAGCCGCTCGACTTCATGGCGTTCCCGACCATCCTGCTGGTGTCGACCATGCTGCGCCTGTCGCTCAACGTGGCCTCGACCCGTATCGTGCTCACTGAAGGTCATACCGGTGGCGCGGCGGCCGGCAAGGTGATCGAAGCATTCGGCCACTTCCTGATTGGCGGCAACTACACGGTCGGTATTGTCGTGTTTATCATTCTGACTATCATTAACTTTACCGTCGTCACCAAAGGTGCCGGCCGTATCGCTGAAGTGGGTGCGCGTTTTGCCCTGGACGCAATGCCTGGTAAACAGATGGCGATTGATGCCGACCTCAACGCCGGCCTGATCGCCGAAGACGAAGCGCGCCGCCGCCGTACCGAAGTCGCCCAGGAAGCCGAGTTCTACGGCGCCATGGACGGTGCCTCGAAATATGTGCGCGGCGATGCCGTGGCCGGCATCATGGTTACCGTGATCAATGTGATCGGCGGCTTGCTGGTCGGTGTTTTGCAGCACGACATGGCCTTCGGCGAAGCGGCCAAGACCTACACCCTGCTGGCCATCGGTGACGGCCTGGTGGCGCAGATTCCCTCGCTGATCATCTCGACTGCGGCCGGTATCGTGGTGTCGCGCGTGGCCAGCGAGCATGACATCGGTACGCAGCTGATGAACCAGTTGTTCGCCAAGCCGGAAGTGCTGTACATCACCGCCGCGATCATCGGCGGCATGGGCTTGATTCCAGGCATGCCGAATCTGGTATTCCTGATGCTGGCCGGCGCGCTGGGCGGCAGTGCTTACCTGATCAACAAGAAAGCCAAGGCCCCGCCGCCGGAGGAAGTCGAAGCGCCGCCACCGGTGGCCGCGCCCGAGCAGGAAGAAGCCAGCTGGCAAGACATCATGCCGGTCGATACGCTGGGTCTGGAAGTGGGCTATCGTTTGATTCCGCTGGTCGACAAGACCCAGGGCGGCGAGCTGCTCAAGCGCATCAAAGGCATACGCAAGAAGTTCGCGCAGGAAGTTGGTTTCCTGGCGCCGCCGGTGCACATCCGCGACAACCTGGAGCTGAAACCGTCGGCCTACCGGATCACGCTCAAGGGGGTGGAAGTGGGGAGTGGCGAATCGATGAACGGGCAATTTCTGGCGATCAATCCGGGCATGGCCAGCGGCACCCTGGCGGGCCTGGTGACGACCGATCCGGCGTTTGGTTTGCCGGCGGTGTGGATCGATGCCGGGCTGCGCGATGAGGCGCAAAGCATGGGCTATACCGTGGTCGATGCCGGTACTGTCGTGGCAACGCACCTGAATCATTTGATCACGACGCATGCGTCGGAATTGCTGGGCCGGGCCGAAGTGCAGGCACTGCTCGATCATCTGGCCAAGGAAGCGCCGAAACTGGTGGAAGACCTGGTGCCGAAGCTGGTATCGCTGTCGACCTTGCAGAAAGTGTTGCAGAATTTGCTGGTCGAAGGCGTGCACATCCGTGATATGCGGACCGTGATCGAAACCCTGGCCGAATATGCCCCGCAGACCCAGGATCCGGCCGACCTGACCGCCGTGGTGAGGGTCGCGCTGGGGCGGGCGATTGTGCAGCAGTTGTTCCCGGGGACCAATGAGTTGTCGGTGATGACCTTGGATAACCGGCTTGAGCGGCTGTTGATGCAGGCGCTGGGGACGAATGGCGATGGCGCCGGGATCGAGCCGGGCCTGGCCGATACGATTGCGCAGCAGGCCGGCGCGGCTGCGGCGCAGCAGGAACAGATGGGCTTGACGCCGGTGCTGCTGGTGCCGGGTCCGCTGCGGGCGATGCTGTCGCGTTTCCTGCGCCGGGCCTTGCCGCAGTTAAAGGTGCTGTCGCACAATGAGATTCCGGAGACCAAGACGATTCATGTGACCAGTTTGGTGGGCGGGCAGTAAAGCGTTCGGGTGCGACCGTGGCGCGGGAAGCGCAATGGCGTGTCACGGGGCCGCTTGCGATGGCTGGAAAAAACGCATGTTCGCGGCCCCGCTCGAAAAAACGGTGTTTACATTTCCAGGCCAATTCGCTCCGCGATTTTTTCCGCCAACTGCGTGAAATCTGTTTTGGCGTCCTGCACCGCGCCAAAATGGCTGCCGATCGCGCCATCGGCCGAGGTGAGATTGAAAATAGGTTTTCGGCGCTCGTGAGCAATGTGGATCAGGCTACGGTAATGTTTAATTGTCGCTAGGCAATTGGGATCGTCGTCCTGCCGCATCTCGGCAGGTACGGATTCATTTAATATACATTCGCGATAGGCTGCCGGAATGCGTTGGGCCCATCTGTCGTAAATGCTCACGGGCCTGTCCAGGCGCATGCTGAGTTGCTGGCGCATGTAGCCGATCGGCTGCATGCGGCGATCGGGCGGTTTGAAATCGATAAAAATGCTATTTTCACCGCTTGCATTCCAATTGGCCAACCTTTCATGCCAAGAACTCTCCCAGCTGCGAAGCGTAGGCCCCAGGATTTTCAGGCTCATCAGCGAAGGTAAGTCGTTTCCTAAAGGAATTGCGACATAGTCGGTAGCGATCAGAACTGAACGATTGATCGCGCCGAGGTTCGGCCCGATATCGACCAGAATAATATCCGCCTGCACTTTATCCGCCGCCATTTGCATGACCTGCGAGAACGCGCTGAGTATGTGCATCGGTTGGTAAAGATGCTTATCGCCCAGACTGTTGCGCCATGCTCCTGAAAGCGTCTCTTCAAAAGCCGAGAGATTGATATCGCCGGGAAGCAAATGCAGCTCAGGAGTGATGCGCTGAAGAATGGGTTCCGCAATATCCCCAGCGTCAGTCAGCGGTTTGACACATTGATAGATAGTCGACCCTGGGTGTTGTTTTTCCCATAATATCTCCATCATATTTTCGTCAAGCAAAATGGAGGTCAGGGTAGCCTGCGGGTCCGCATCCACGATGACGACCTTTTTACCCAGGCGGGAGAACATCCAGCCCAAGTGGTATATCAGGGAAGTCTTGCCCACTCCTCCCTTGTTGTTGAAAAAGGTCAGTACCTTGGTATTCATGATTTCCTTCGCAAAACACAGACCACCGCGCTTTGGGTGGTCTCGAATTCTGGTGCCGGATTACCGTTCAGCTCCATCGTTCTTCTGGCGGTAGCAATACCCCGTCCAAAGGCCTGGACGAAGCCAAACGTCCTGAGCACGTCTGCGATGTTCGGGTTTCTATAATCCGTGATGCCGGGTTTTCCGAAATTTTCCACAGTGACGTTGCCATAGGGCCCGCCGGGACTGTTTATTTCGATCCGATCATTGAACCAATATACTCTGGTGGGGGCATTCGTGCTTTCGTATGTCCGGTGCAATATCGCGTTATATAAGACCTGCTGGATCGCAGCCTGGGGGTAGGGCGTGTCGACCAGATGGGTCGGCGCGGAGACAATGTCCACCGCGCTGCGATTGTGCGCCTTCAGCTTGTCTTCGGCCCTGCGCAGCATTTCAACAATCCCGCCGCCTATTTCCTCTTCATCAATGACCGGATCAGCGAGCTCCGTACCATTTATGCGCAAGAATTGAATGCGCGCGCCCGGCAAGAAATCCTGGGGACGTTTTCCCAGTGCTAATAAGCCGGTGACCGTGGGCGTTGTATCGTCGGGGGCGACGATCATGCGGCAGGAAGCGAGACGTTCCTCATAGGTACGGCCGTTGGCTTCAAGTATGTCCGACGCAAAGGCTTGAGGAAGATACTCATTCTCGAAAATCACGCGTGAAAGGTCTGAAATTTTCGCCGATGGCAAAGGGTAGATATCGAAAGGCAAAGTTTTGTATCGCCGCTTTTCAACGAGAATTCGCTCTTCCTGTTCGTTGGCCAGCGAACTGCGCGGGCCGGTGCGAATCCAGATGCGTCCGTCATACTTGTGGGGCGGCATATCGGACGGCATGACCGTGACCACGGCTAGTTCGGCACCTTTTAACATTCGTTTCTCTACCGAAAACACGGGCAAGGGCAAAATATTGCCATCTGTTTTCATATCTGCCAGTGACAGCAAGAGCTGATCCGTCACCTCCAGACCGCTCGGCTCGCCATTATCTTTTGCTCCGATAAACAAGATGTCCGGTAGATTATGTCCAGGCAAATCATTCGCAAACGCACAGACGGCCTGGCGCGCTTTCTTGGGAACGTCACCCTTGAAGCTTTCTTTGCGCTCGGCACGGTCTGATTCCGTGTCGTCCAGCAGATTGAGCAGATCCTGATCGGTAAGTCTTAGCATGTCTGTTACTCCAAAAGTCACTTACTTGGCATGATTGCGCTCTCATTTCTTCAGCGGACCATCTCGACGGCCATGCGCAGCGCTACCAACGTGATTGACTACGGTGAATTTTTATTGACGTCGCAGCAGTGTTCCTGTAAGCCGTATGATACGCTACTTGATTCATGGCTCAAACATCGGCCCATATCCCTTTCCGACCTGCCGTTACCCTGATGGCGCGACGTTCGGCGCCAGTCTTGCACCGGGTTGCTTGTCGGCTTGGCCGACCTCTTTCATCGTGCCAGCTTGAAAATGTTTTTATTTCAACATTGCGCGTAGCCCATTTGCGGTCGCTTGGCGGCCCGGATCAAGCCGCGCAGGGGATGAGCGAGGATCTTGCTGCTCCTCCGAAATGAACCCCTTTTACCATCCTTCTCCCTCGATCATTTCCAAACTGCATCGTCAATAATGGATCCTGTCAGTGCCTCATGTGAGCGCACCCAGCAGGAACCCAGGAGTTGGCGATGAATGTCAAAAAATTTACGGCTGCAACATCCCGCGACGCGCTGCGTAAAGTACGCGAAGCGCTCGGGCCCGACGCCGTCATCCTGTCCAACCGTCCGGTCGACGGCGTGGTCGAAATCCTCGCCCTGGCCAGCGACGACGTCGCCTCGATCTCGTCGCCCGCCCACGAAACCGAGATGGCCCAGCCGCGCCCATCCCTGTCGATCCCGCCAGAATCCTATGCCAACCGCCGCAGCGTACCCGCGCCGGCCCCGGCCTACGCCGCCCCGGAAGCGTTCGACATGTCGATGATGGCCTCGCAGATGTCGTCGATGATGCAGCAAGCCATGGCACAGGCCAAGGATAGCGCCAGCGCCGAAATGTCGGGCATGATGAATGAAATCCGCGCCATGCGTGGCTTGATGGAAAGCCAGCTGGCCGAGATCGCCTGGGGCACGACCCAGCAGCGCGAGCCGCAAAAAGCCGGCGTGCTGCGCGACATGCTGGCCGCCGGTTTCTCGGCCAGCCTGGCGCGCTACCTGATCGAAAAACTCCCGGCCGGAAAAGATGCCGCCGAGAGCTTGCGCTGGATCAAGACCGTGCTCGCGCGCAACCTGAGCACCATCTCGAACGAAGATGAAATCCTGGAAAAGGGTGGCGTGTTCGCCCTGGTCGGCCCTACCGGCGTCGGTAAAACCACCAGCACCGCCAAGCTGGCCGCGCGCTGCGTGATGCGCCACGGCCCGGAAAAGCTGGCCCTGATCACCACCGATGCCTATCGTATCGGCGGCCACGAACAGTTGCGCATCTACGGCAAGATCCTGGGCGTGATGGTGCACTCGGTCAAGGATGAATCGGACCTGCGCATCGCCCTCAAGGAATTGCGCAACAAGCACACCGTGCTGATCGATACCGTCGGCGTCTCCCAGCGCGACCAGAACGTGGCCGAACAGGTGGCGATGCTGTCCGAGACCGGCGCCGACGTCAAGCGCCTGCTGTGCCTGAATTCGACTTCGACCAACGAAACCTTGAACGAAGTGGTGCGCGCCTACCAGGGCAGCGGTCTGGCCGGCTGCATCATGACCAAGCTCGACGAAGCGGCCTCGATCGGCAACGTGCTCGACGTCGTGATCCGCCAGAAACTGAACCTGTTCTATGTCTCGAACGGCCAGCGCGTGCCGGAAGACTTGCACCTGGCCGACCGCAACATGCTGGTCGACCGCGCCTTCCGCCTCAAGCGCGATGCCGCCGCGACCCAGTTTTCGGATGCCGAACTGCCGCTGCTGATGGCCAACACCAGCACCGCCCGCAACGACCGCAGCCTGCGCGAGGTGTCCCTTGGCTAATCACTTCGATTTCGACCAGGCCGAAGGCCTGCGCCGGATGCTGGCCGGCCCCAAGCCGCGCATCGTCACCTTTCTCTCGGCCACCCCGCAAGACGACAAGGGCGCCATGCTGGTCAACCTGGGCGCTTCGCTGGCCCGGGCCGGCAACGATGTGCTCATCGTCGACGCCTGCGACCGCGAATACGGCGTGGCCCAGCGCCTCGGCGTGGCCGACCGCGCCAGCCTCTTGCAAGTGGCGCGCCAGCAGTGCGCGCTGAACCAGATCATCCACCAGGTGCCGCAGGGCTTCGGCGTGGTCAGCATGGCGCGCGCGCGCGGCGGCCCGGACGAGGCGCGGCGCCTGGCCAAGACCTTCGACGTGCTGGTCAAGCAGACCGGCATCGTCATCGTCGACGGCGAATTCGGCGACGACGATACTTTCCCGGTACCGGTCATGGACAGCGCCGAAATCGTGGTCCAGGTCTCCACCAGCGCCGCCTCGATCACGGCCGCGTACGCCCTCATCAAGCGACTTTCGCAACAGTTGGGGCGCCGTCCGTTCGGAATTCTGGTAACGGGCGCATCCGAAGCCGAAGCAAAGGTGGTATACGATAATATGTCATCTGCGGCAAGTCGTTACCTTGCCGTACAGCTCACCTCGATGGGCTCGGTCCCGGCGGACGAATACCTGCACCGGGCCGCGCGCTTGGGCCGGGCCGTGGTCGATGCGTTCCCGCTGGCCGGGGCGTCGGTGGCATTTCGCCAGCTGGCGGGGCGCTTTGCCCTGACAGCCATGCCGCAACTTGGCAGGACAGGGGGGACTTCCCATTTTGGTTCTTAAAACATACTGATAACTATGTACACCGTCAAAGGGAAAGCGGACAAGAACCATTTACTGACGGAGCACATGCCGTTGGTGAAGCGTCTCGCCCACCACATGAAGGCCAAGCTGCCACCCAGCGTGGAAGTGGATGACCTGATCCAGGCCGGCATGATCGGCCTGCTCGACGCCATCACCCGCTACGAGGAAACCCACGGCGCCCAGTTCGAGACCTATGCCGTGCTGCGCATCCGCGGCGCCATGCTCGACGAACTGCGCAGCAGCGACTGGCTGCCGCGCTCGATGCGCCAGAACATGCGCAAGATCGAAACGGCGATGAGCACCCTGCAGCAAAAGCTCGGCCATCCGCCCACCGAATCCGAAGTCGCCAAAAGCCTCAAGCTGTCCCTGGCCGACTACCAGGACATGCTGACCGACGGCGGCGGCCACCAGCTGGTGTACTACGAAGATTTTCACGACAACGAAGGCGGCAACGACAGCTTCCTCGACCGCTATGCGGTGGACGATGCCGATCCGCTGCGCAGCCTGCTCGACGGCGACTTCCGCCACGCCGTCATCGACGCCATCGACAATTTGCCGCCGCGTGAAAAAATCCTCATGGGCCTGTACTACGAAGAAGAACTGAACCTGAAAGAGATCGGGGCCGTCATGGGGGTATCGGAATCGCGCGTGTCGCAATTGCACACCCAGGCGGTTGCGCGCCTGCGGGCGTCCTTGAAGGAGCAGGCGTGGACCGGGCCAGCGTAGCGGGGATCTTCCTGGCGCTGGCCGGCCTGGTGATCGGCCAGTCGCTGGAGGGCGGCAAGCTGTCCTCGCTGGTGCAGCCGGCGGCGTTTGCCATCGTCGTCATCGGTACCGTCGGCGCCGTGCTGCTGCAAAGCGAAGCGCCGACCTTCATGCGCGGCGTGCGCATGCTGCGCTGGGTGTTTTCGCCGCCCCCAAGCCAGCGCGCCGGCCTGGCGCGCGAGATCGCCGTGTGGGGCTTGCACGCGCGGCGCGACGGCTTGCTCTCGCTGGAAAAGTACATGGCCGTCAACAAGGATAAATTCGTGCAGAAGGGCTTGCGCCTGGTGGTCGATGGCATCGCCCCCGACAAGCTGCGCAGCCTGCTGGAGATGGAAGTGACGGCCTACGAATTCGGCGAACGGCAAGCGGTGAAAATCTGGGAATCGGCGGCCGGCTATTCGCCCACCATCGGCATCCTGGGCGCGGTGCTGGGCCTGATCCACGTGATGGAAAACCTGAGCGACCCGGCCAAGCTGGGCAGCGGCATCGCGGTGGCCTTCGTGTCGACCGTGTATGGGGTCGGGCTGGCGAATATGTTTTTCTACCCGATCGCCAACAAGCTGAAAACCATCGTCGCCGAACGGGTGACGCAGTACGAAATCCTCACCGACGTCTTTCACGACATCGCCAGCGGCGACCATTCGCGCGTGATCGAAGAGCGGGTCGCCTGCCTGCTTTCGCGGCCCTGAGCCATGGCGCGCAAAAAATACGAAGCCGAGCACGAAAATCACGAACGCTGGCTCATTTCGTATGCCGATTTCATCACCCTGCTATTCGCCTTCTTCGTCGTGATGTACGCGATCTCGGTTGTCAACGAAGGCAAATACAAGGTGTTTTCGGTGTCGCTAGGCGACGCCTTCGGCGGCAAGGACAAGGGCACGGCCAGTGTCGCCAGCAGCAATGTGCCGCAGCTGATCGTGCTGCCCGACCCGCTCATCAAGCGGCGCGCCGAAGCCATGCGGCGCGAAAAGGACCGCTTGACCAGCCTCGCCCAGAAACTGACCTCGACCCTGGCCCCGCTGGTCAGGGAAGGCAAGGTGCGGGTGACGCAGAACAGCCGCGGGGTGAGCGTCGAGATCAATGCCAGCGTGCTGTTCGACCCGGGCGACGCCACGCTCACGCCGGAATCGGACCAGGCCCTGCGCGCGCTGGCGGTGCTGCTCAAGGACGACCCGCATGCGGTGCAGGTGGAAGGCCATACCGACCCGACCCCGATCAGGAATGCGCTGTTCCCGTCCAACTGGGAATTGTCGGCGGTGCGCGCGAGCAGCGTGGTGCGCCTGTTCATCGACAGCGGCGTGGCGCCGGCGCGCCTGACGGTGGTGGGGCACGGCGCCAACATCGCGGTGGCGCCCAACGCCACGCCGGAAGGCCGCGCGCGCAACCGGCGCGTGGCGGTGACGATCTTGTCGGCGCTGCCCGATACCACGACCGAGATTCCCACCCGTTGATCCAACCGGGCTGGCCGGCCGGGCGAAACGAGGCACAATGGCCGGGAATGGCACAGGCGGGCGACCCGGCCCCGCCGATCGGCAACCGCAGCCGGGACGAACCAAACAAGGAGCATGGCGATGAAACGATCACTGGCGGGCGTATTGATGCTCATGGCGCTGGGGCTGGCCTATGCGAAGGATAAACCGATGAACGGCGTGAGCGAAAAAGTCGCGCTGGCATCGCGCGAGGGCAAGGTGCTGGTGACCCTGACGGTGAGCAACAAGACGGCACAGCCGATTTACCTGTGGAAAGTCACCTACGCAAGCAAGCAACTGTTCGGACCGGAGTTCGAGATCAGCGTGGCGGGCAGTGCGGCGCCGGTCAATTACATCGGCCCGGTGGTCAAGCGCGCGCCGCCGGGGCCGGATGATTATGTGAAGGTCGAGCCGAACGGCGTGCATAGCAACACGATCGACATCACGGGCGCGTATGACTTCCTGCCAGGCAAGCACCGCTACCGGCTCAGCCATACAGGAAGTTACGTGCTCAGTTTGCAGCAGCTGGATAATCCGGTGGCGATCAAGCCGGCATCGGCGCGCTTCACCCATACCCAGGAGGCGCAGCCGGCGGAACAATAATGCTCGTTCCACATCTTTCTTAACCGGGGTCAGACCCCGAAGCTTAATGCTCGTCCCACATCTTTCTTAACCGGGGTCAGACCCCGAAGCAGTGGGCGGGCCGCCACCCTATAAAAAAACAGCCTGGACGCTTGCGCGGCCAGGCTGTTTTTCTTCCATCGTCCGCTTATGGCAGCGACGGGGTGTTTTCGCCGAAATATTCGTGGGAATCGGCATTGTCGACAGCTTTGGTCGGATTGCTGGTCGCCAGGCTGGCGGCGGCCGACTGGCCGTACGCCCAGTCATCGGTGGCGCCGACCACGTTGAAGTGGCTCAGCTCGTGCACCAGGGTGCCGCCCTTGGAATCGGTGCCGGACGTCGGTGCCGACCAGAAGGCGTTGCAGACGTAGATCTTGTACGGCTGGGTCGGGTACACATAGGCGTAGTAGGATTCCTTGCAGCTGCAATCGACCACGATCGGCTTGGTGTCAAGCGCGTTCTTGATGTTGGCATAGTGCGTCTTCACGCTCGCGTAACGCCCCGATGAGTAGGTGCCGAACCATTTCTTGTAGCGCGTGCCGGTCAGGCCGCTGTTGAGGTAATTGACACCGCTGTTGGCCATGTTCTTGGCCGCCGCCACCCCCGCGTTGATCGAGGTTTTCTGCCCCGAGCTGCAGCTGGCGAAGGAAATGCCAGCCGTTCCCGCCAACTGCTGGCGCGATGCCAGCTCGGCCGGATCGGCCACCACCGTGCCGCGCTCGAGCCGTCCATCAATCCACAGCGATACCGGCGCCGATTCGATTTCGCCGATCTCGCGTTCGGTGCTCATGGTCATGCTGTTGCCATCCGGCGGGGAATTGAACAGGTTGAGCGAGGCCGCGTGGTAGCGCACCGCGTAGTCACCCGTCACGCTCATGTCGTACAGGGCCGACAGCTCGACCTTGGCGGTGTGCGAAGCGCCTGGCTTGAGCAGGTAGTAATCCTTGGCGGTCGGGGCGGGGCGCTTGTAATGGCGGCCCTGGTACGGCACATGCGCACCATCGCGGGTGACGTCGAACAGGTGATCCTGGACCCCGGCAAACGGCGTGTGCCATTTGAGCACGTATTGCGGCTTGGACGAGGTGTTGGTGATGGTGACGCGCATGACGACGTCGTCTTCCTTGTTCAGCGATGCTTTTTCCGGCGTCAGGCTGACAGTCACCCCGTTCGATCCCGCCTGGGCTGCCAGGCAGGCTGCTGCTGCTACGATACCGACGCTTGCTTTTACCAAGTGATTCCAGTTCATACAGTTCTCCGTGAGTGAATGTGCTTGTTCTGAGTGCCGGCCCATAAGCGGGCTCAACAACTCATCGTTACACGCGAAATCGGCACAGGACATACATATTCATCGGTAATTGTGTCCTTCCGGCGAATTCTGAACGTATCATTGCGGCCCTTAAAAGAATGTGCTTTCGCACAATTCCCTCAATGAAATCAAGCTTGTCGCGGGAAAAAACTTCCATTGGTATTTAACAAAAGTGTTAAATTTCGACGAGGGTGTGCCACGCCGCGGGCAAACGGGTATTCTGGCGCCGGGGCGCATAAGGTGAACTGAGCAAAGGGAAAACGATGACAAAGAACAATGGCCGGCGGCCGGATGGCGCCATACACACGCAGCGCGGCGTGCTTGTCCTGGGCAGGCGCGCTGGCGCCGTAGTGATACTGGCAGGCGCAGCTGCCGCCGCTCACGCGGGTGCGCCGCGCAGCGCCATCGACGCTGCCGACATTATCTACCGCAACGGCTACGTCTACACCGTGGATGCCGGCGACAGCGTGCAGCAAGCCCTGGCGGTACGCGCCGGGCGCATCGTCTACGTGGGCGACAATACCGGCGCCGCCAAGCTGGCCGGCAAGGGTACCCGCGTCATCGACTTGCAGGGACGCATGCTCATGCCCGGCCTGATCGATGCCCATATGCATCCCCTGTCCGGCGGCAAGCGCCTGCTGCGTTGCAATCTGAACTACGAGGCGCTGACCGTGCCCCAGTTCCAGGCGCGCATCCAGGCCTGCGTCGACAAGGAAAGCAAGATCAAAGGCAACAAGGAATGGCTACAGGTGGTCAACTGGTTCGAGCAAGGCATGCTGCCAGCCGGCCTGGTAAGCACCCGCGCCACGCTCGACGCCATCAACAGCGCGCGCCCGATCGTGGTGCGCTCCTCGTTCGGCCACTCCAACCTGGTCAATACGCGCGGCCTGGAAGTGGCCGGCATCACGCGCGCCACGCCCAAGCCGGCCACCGGCAAGATCGTGCTTGACGCCAGCGGCGCGCCAAGCGGGCTGCTGGAAGACGCGGCCATGGAGCTGGTCGACCAGCTGCTCCCGAAGACCACCCCGGCCGAAAACGTCAGCGCCGCCACCTACGCCATGCAAGCGCTGGGGCGCCAGGGCGTGACCAGTTTTCTCGACGCCAGCAGCGACCCGGAAATCTTCGCCGCCTTTGCCGCCGTCGAGCGCCAGGGCAAGCTGAGCGCGCGCGCCCATTTCGCCGCCGAAGTGGCCACCGAAGATGGCGCCGATCCGGCGCGCGCGGTGGCGTCGGTGCTCAAGATGGTCAAGCGCTATCACCAGGAAAAGAAGGGCGTCGCCCCCATCATGCGCGTGCGCCACGCCAAGCTGTACATGGACGGCGTGATCGCCGCGCCGGCCCTGACCGGCACCATGGTCGCGCCCTACTATGTCGACCGCGGCACGCCGCAGCATCCGCACTGGGTGCCGGGCGACAGCAAGGGGCCGCCGACTTATTTCCCGCCGGCCGCGCTGAAAGCCATCGTCATCGGGCTGGCCACGGCCGGCATCGATGCCCACGTGCATGTGGACGGTGACGGCGCGGTGCGCGAAACGCTCGACGCCATCGAAGCCCTGCGCGCCGCGCCCGGCGGCAAGGATGCGCGCCCGGCCTTGGCGCATGCTGAAATCGTCGACCCGGCCGACTTTGGCCGCTTTGCCGCGCTGGACGCGAGCGCGGTGCTGTCTTTCCAGTGGGGCAAGCCGGCGCCGGACACGGTGGCCGGGCTGAAGGATTATCTGGGTCCGCAGCGCTACGCGATTGTCGAACCGCAGTCGCTGCTGCTCGATGCCGGGGCGCGCGTGGTGTTCGGCAGCGACTGGCCGGTCGATGCGCTGGACGAATGGTTTGCGCTCAAGGTGGGCGTGACCCGCACCAACGCGCCGTCAGCCGGCCCCGAGTTCGCGGGCAAGCTCGGTCCCGCGCCAGGCATGCCGCGCGCGGCCGTCTTGCGCGCGGCGACCATGAACGCCGCCTATACCTTGCGCCAGGAGGGGCAGGTGGGATCGCTGGAAGTGGGCAAGCTGGCCGATTTGATCGTGCTGGACCGCAATTTCTTCCAGATTCCGGACGAAGAGATCGCCGATATCAAGGTGTTGCAGACGGTTGTCGGCGGCAAGATCGTGCACCAAAGCCCGGGCTTTGCGTCGCAGTGACACTTCCGCGGCTGCCCCGCATGAGGTCGACTCGACTATCTGGCGAGGGGGCACGTGGCGCGGATCAATGCGCGGAAAGTCGTTCAAGAAGCAGATTGACGATGGTAAATCGACCGATCGCGACGGGCTCGTCGCCGGGGGCGAAGTAGGCAAGAGGAGGTCGGGGCGCGGGGGCCTCGAAAAACCGCCGTGCGCCCGGGTTTTTCGAGGTTTCCTTTCCCCGGAAGCAGGACGGTTTTGCTGTGTACCTGGGCCTGAACGATGTGGAAATTTGTGTATGAAGGACGGGGACTAACAGCGGCCCAGGCAGACCGCCCACTCAACGCGGCATTTGGGAAGGCACGATCCAATCAACCACTCCCACCAGGCGCAGGAGGATACGCAATTACTCCATGAATTTTGGCAAGCTGCGGGGCAGCTCAATTGTTGTGGCAACACTTTTCCAAAACGATCCGATGAGGACGATATATTTTCGATTCGGTAATGTTCGGCCGGTGCGGCCAGCACCAAGCCTGCGGTGAACCCGGGCATGTCCATCTCAACTCTCCTATGCGTGGCCGACCCTGCTCAACTGCCTGGCCGAGCGGGCCAGGGTGCATGGTCGGCATTTTTTCGGTGATCAATAAGCCTTACCTGGCCGAGCAACAGCTCAGTTCATGTCATGATAATTTGGCAGGGCTCACAAAACAGTGCAGGCCCCAACATGTGGGCACGAATACATCCGATTTGCCAGTCACGATTCCACCACAGCCACCAACATCCGAGTTCCCCGGCATTCGCAAATGGCTGACAGACCGTGTTGAGGAATTGGTTTCCGCAGCTTACTCTGACTAATAGCGGACTGACCTCCGAATCGCGACCCCGGCTATCAGCGCTGCCATCGTGCCTGTAAGACAGTCGTTGCGATGACGGCAAAGATGCCTCGGCGTGCATGCTTGGTATGTTCATTTGAGCGTCCTCCTTCTATCGAGCTGATGTTTAACGGTCGTAGTATGGTGACATTTTGGACACCAGGAACAGAAACTCGTCACTGACATCCACACGTGTGAAATATTTTTCGGTAACGTCGGTCTGACGGTTCGCGTAGCTGAAAATCACGTCCACAATCCTGCGCACGCCGCTCAGGCGCGAGGTGCGAACTTCCACGCCCGATAACGAGAAATTTCTGGCGTAAGCGTCGGCCGCTGTTGCATATACAGCAGGGTAGCGCACACACAGGTAGTTCAGCGCCCGGTGTTCGTCTGTGGCGCCAGCGTTGTCGGACAGTTGGGTCAGCCGCGAAAATATCTCATCGGCAATCGGACCGAAGTCCTTTTCAGAGACATTGTCGGGCTGGGGAATCGCCTTGATGAGGCAATCGCGATCAAACGAGTACACCTGATCCACGCCGACGATCGGCAGCATCAAGCCATTGCATGCCTCTGGTGGCGCGATGGGCCCGAGTACGCCGACAACGAGATCGAGGTCCATGCAGCTTGGGGTGGGCCGGGTAGCCTCCACCAGTAGCTCGAGGTCGGTTGGATCACGCGGGACCAGCAGGTAGGTGTCCAGTCCTTCGATGGTCAGGACCCAGCATAACTGACGTGCCAGATAGCGATTTTGTCGCATGGAAATGACCTTGTGCAGCCACTGCCGATCGGTCAGCCCCGCCGTATCGGTGCTGCCCGCCGCCTGCAGCAATTCCTTGGCAACCGCGACCCGTGGAATATGCGGCACGATCCGTCCCAGCGCGTAGATAAAAGACGGCGTGGCTGGCGACGGTTTCTCGGCGCAGCTGGCGCATTTCCCCCCACTGTTATCGAAAGGAACCGCGGTCGTCGGGTTGAAGTTCTCTGACGCGCTGGCCGATCCCGACGCTCCGCCGGGATGGGTACTGATCATTGGCGGCATGCGTTCATCGTTGTCCATGACACTCCTTCACGCTGGTTAAAAACCTGAGTTATGGTGTGACCTTGCGGTCGTCCTGTTCATTGCCTTTGTGCGTCCCGGTTCACTGCTTTGCCAGGAATTGATACGCAGCCCACGCATCCAGGAGTGGCGGCACAATCGTCGGCCGCCGTCTTGTTTGTGCTTGCATCATGGCGACCTTCAACTCGGTCGCGCTAGCGTTCGGGAAAGCCGACCACAACAACATGACAGTGCCGGTAACGAAGGGCACTGCAGCACTCGTACCCCCAAGAAAACCCCGGCTGCGCGCAGCGTCAATGCAGGCGATGCCCTCGCCGGGCGCGCTGAGGCCGCGCATCCCGATCGACCTTCCCAAGCTGGAGTAAGCCGCTGGCCGGCCCGCGCTGTCGCTCGCAGCAACGGGAATCACCCAGGCATGCTGGGCCAGTTTCGAGCCGCCTGACATGCCTTGATTCCCCGCCGCTGCGACCACGATAACCTGGCGTCTGCTGGCATATTCCAATGCCTGATTTATCACTTGCTCGTCCCTGGAAGAGGGGCGCTCCAATCCGATACTGAGGTTGATGACGTTGGCGCCCATGTCGATACATTCAATCATCGCCGCCGCAAGTGCGGCCGGTGATGCGCCAGGCATCCGGTCGCCGTCGGAGATCGTGTCGGCAAACACCGGGCGCACCAGCAGTGTGCAGCCAGGACAGATTGCCGGAAGCACCGATCCCCTCCTGCCATGCAAAATACCTGCCACGAAGCTTCCATGCATGCATGCGAGCTTGTCGGTCCCCTCGCATGCGGCGGGAAGCGATCCGCTGATCTCACGCATGTTTTCGGTCGCGAGATCGGGGTGATTCATTAACACCGGTCCGTCAATCAAACCGATGATTTTGTCCGGTATGCCAGCGGTCAAATTCATCAGCTGCGGAAGTCTCACGAGGGCGGATGGCGACATATGCTGAGGATGGGAGGGGGAAGTGGGGTTGATTATGTGCCGCGCCTTCGTCGCTCATTTGATATCGATCAATCCCCAGCCAGTCGCTACTGTCGGCTGGGCCCGACGCGGGGTCCCGACGAACGCCGTCGTCAGCGCTAAGCCAGCAAGGACGACCCAGGCCCGCTTCGGCTTTACCTGAAACAGACCGTCGCGCCAGAAGATCGCGAGCATTGACCTCGATAGACCTGACGCCAGACCATGCCATGCAAAACGGCCGCACCAGGCGACCGTTCAGTTCATTCAACCGGATAGGGCAGGGCGTCTAGCCCACCACGTAGCGCTTCGATGGCCCGGTGGGCGCGGCCTGGCCGCGCGGGCCGTACACGGCCGCTTCGCCAGCGCTGGCCGGGGTGCGCATCGCATTGATCAGGCTTTGGGTATGCGACAGTTGCTTATTGATCAGCATGCCGTTGATGCGGTTCAGTTCCTTGGCTTCGCGCGTCACGTCCAGCAGTGCTTGCCAGCTGGACAAGGCTTGCGCGTCGCCGCCGCCATCGATCCAGGCCTGCATGCCGCTGTCGTCCGCCGCAAAGCCGGCCGCCGCCAGGTGCTGATAGCGCTCCTGCCCCAGCGCCGTCATCTCGACCACCAGCTGCGCCTTGCGCGGCGTCAGCTCGCCCAGGCCGGCCGTGTCGGCGCTGACCAGCAATTGCTGTTCCTGCTTCATCAATTCCAGCACGGAAGTGATCAAGGCAAGTTCCTGCGGCAGGGTTGTGCTTGGGCTGGCTGTGGACATGGTCGTGGTATCGCCGGAACACCGGCGCGGTTAGCGTTTGCGGGAATGCAGCAGGTCGCGCACGGTGTCCAGCAAGCCATCCGCGACTTTCTCGGAATTGACCTGGAACTGGCCGTCGGCAATCGCCAGCTTGATGCGCTCGACTTTCTTGGTGTCGAACACGCCATTGCTGTTGCCCACCGCGCTGGCCATGGCCTGGCCCTGCGACGACAGCTTGACGCTGTCCGAACTGGCGGGCGCGCTGCTGCTGGCTTTTTCGGCGCTCTTGGCATTGGCTGCGGACGTACTGGCCGCCGGCAAGCCGGGATTACTCTTCAGGGTATCGTTAATTTTCACAGCATCATCCTTCTCTGGGCGGAGCGGCAAAAACTCCAGGGTCTGCGTAAGTAACGGCGCTCGCGTCGTAAACTTTAGCGCTTTCCGGCGCGAGTTTCCACCCCTTGCCTAAAACACCACTTCGACCAGTCCGCCAGCCTTGGCCACGCCGCTGAGAATGGCGCCGGCCGGGGTCCGCACCTGGACTACCTGGCCTTCGCTGGCGTTGCCGATCGCGCGCGCCTCGGCCGAGACGCGAAAGCCATTCCCGCTCGATACCACCCTGACCAGCTGTCCCTGCTGCACCACCGGCTTGCCGCGCAGGGCATCGAGCCGCAAGGGCGTGCCGGACGCCAGCGATACCGTGCTGGTCCGTCCGAGCGCCTGCGCCATGTCGGTGACGATTCCGTTCGGCATCGCTGAAATGTCGCCTTTGAGTAGCACTAATTGCGACTGTTCAATTGTCTGGCCCTGTGCCAGCGGCACGGACGTGGCCACATACCCGGTCACCACGCTCACCTGGGCTTGAATATACACCGTCCACGCCACCGGCGCGCTACAGCGCACGCCGACCGTGGTTTTTCCCCAGGTCCGCGCGCCGGGCTGCTGGAATGCCTGCGGCGCCGGGCACGAAGCGAGGCTCATGCGCTGATTGATGGGGCCGACCGTGACGCTCACTTCCCCCGCCAGCGCCGCGCTCTGGGCTTGCAGATACTGCTCGGCCACACGCTTTAACACGGCCGGATCCTGCAGCGCCAGCGCCGGGGCGGCGGCGGCCGGCGGCGCGCAGCAATATTGCGAGGCAAGCAAGAGGGCAAAAATAAGGGCGATTTTCATAGTGATTGCTTTCAGGAATGAGAGCATCATAGGCTTCACGCGACGCTGCCGAATTCCCGAATAGCCGTGTTTTGGTGTTCCTGATCGTTCGATTGGGCTGGCAACACGGCCCGTATGATTCATCCTGTCATCACCAGTACATTGCCGCCAACCCGGAGGCAGTCGACAGATGCGGAGCACGACATGATTGGCAAACTCGACGATTACATGCGCTTTAACGAGACGGCCCTGAGCCTGCGCTCGCAACGCCAGGAATTGCTGGCGTCGAACATCGCGAATGCGGACACGCCGAACTACAAGGCGCGCGATTTCGACTTCGCCAGCGCCCTGCAGGGGGTGCTGGCCAGGACCACCCCGCCGGCCGGCGTGCTCAAGCAAACCGCCGCGGCCCACATGGCGAGCGGCACCGCCCGTGGCGACCTGCTGCCGAACGGGACCCCGGTGCTGTACCGCACCCCGGCCCAGGGCGCGGTCGACGGCAACACGGTCGACATGGATGTCGAGCGCAACCAGTTCGCCGACAACGCCCTGCGCTACGAAGCCGGGGTCACGATGATCAATATGCAAATCCGCGGCATGATCGCGGCGATCCAGGGAGGCCAGTAATCATGTCCCTATTTAATATCTTCAACGTCTCCGGCTCGGCCATGAGCGCCCAGGCCCAGCGCCTCAATACCACCGCCAGCAACCTGGCCAATGCCGACAGCGCCACCAGCGCCAGCGGCGAAGCCTACCGCGCCAAGCAGGTCGTGTTCGAGTCGGTCCCGACCGCCGGCGGCGGCACCGGCGTCAAGGTGCGTGAAGTGATCGAAGATCCTTCCCCGCTCAAGCAGGTGTACGACCCCAAGCATCCGATGGCCGATGAAAAGGGCTATGTGGCCATGCCGAACGTAAACGTGGTCGACGAGATGGTCAACATGCTGTCGGCTTCCCGTTCTTACCAGACCAACGTCGAAACCATGAACGCGGCCAAGTCGTTGTTGATGAAAACCTTGACCCTCGGTCAATAACCTGAGAAACCGCCATGGCAACCGTTAGTTCGAATGCACCCGTGATGTCGCAAGACTTGCTCAACGCCGTCAATCCCAAGAAGCCCAAGGCGGCCGAAGGCAGCGTCGAAGCCGATACCGACAAGTTCATGACTCTGCTGGTCACCCAGCTCAAGAACCAGGACCCGATGAATCCGCTCGACAATGCCCAGATCACCAGCCAGCTGGCCCAGCTGTCGACGGTGACCGGCGTCAACAAGCTGAACACGACCATGGAATCGCTCAAGTCGAGCTACCAATCGTCCGAAGGCTTGCAGGCCGCCAACCTGATCGGCCACGGCGTGCTGGTGGGCGGCAATGGCGTGACCCTGGCCGGCGGCAAGGGCATCATGGGGGTGGACGTGGGCAGCCCGGCCGATAAGGTGCAGCTGATCATCACCGATCCGAAGACCGGCAAGGATATCCAGACCATCGACCTCGGCCAGCAGCCGGCCGGCACCGTGCCGATTGCCTGGGACGGCGTGGTCGATCCGACCAAACTCGATGCGGCCGGGAAACCGATCGCCCTCAAGGATGGCAATTACCTGATTCGCGTCGTCGCCGAGCGCGGTGGCGAAGTCTTAAAAGATGCCAAGGCCCTCTCGTTCGACACGGTCGCCAGCGTCACCACCAGCGCCAAGGATGGCGTGAAACTGAATCTGCCATCGCGGGGCGTCGTGACCATGTCCGACGTCAAGCAAATTCTGTAAACAAGCCGCTACTACTCATTTAGGAGAAACACCATGTCGTTTCAACAAGGACTTAGCGGCTTGAATGGCGCAGCCAAATCGCTCGACGTTATCGGCAACAACATCGCCAACGCCAGCACCGTCGGTTTCAAGGGTTCGCAGGCGCAGTTTGCCGACGTGTACGCCAATTCGCTCAACGGCGCCGGCGGCAACCAGGCCGGGATCGGCGTGAAAGTGGCGCAGATCGCCCAGCAGTTCACACAGGGCAATATCGAAAGCTCGAACAACCCGCTCGACATCGCCATCAACGGCGCCGGCTTTTTCCGCACCGATGTCAACGGCGATGTGCAGTATTCGCGCAATGGCCAGTTTTCGCTCGACAAGAACGGTTTCGTGGTCAATGCCCAGGGCGCCAAGCTGACCGGTTATGGCGTCAGCAGCACCGGCAATATCCTGACCGGTTCGCCGATTCCGCTCAAGATCGACAATAGCGACATGAGTCCGCTGGAAACGACCCGCGTCGATACCCAGCTCAATCTCGACTCGCGCAGCGAGCTGCCCAAGACCGTGCCTTTCAATGCGGCCGATCCGGAAACCTATAACAAGCAAACCTCGATCGACGTGTTCGACAGCCTCGGCAATTCGCACGTGATGTCGACCTTCTACGTCAAGACCGGTCCCGGCTCATGGGATGTGTACGTCGGTTCGGACGGGGTGGAAATGACCAACCAGGCGGTCGCCGCCGCGGCGCAGACCGATGCCGCTTCCGGCACCGCGCGCGACGCCTTCCAGACCGCCGCCACCAGCATACCGCCGGGTAATATGGCAGCTGCCGCAGCTGCCTACGCGACCGCCGCCGGCGCCGCCGTGGCCGCTGCCGCCGGCACTGCCGGGGCCACGCCGGCCCAGCAGACCGCGATCAATACCGCAGCCACCAGCGCCGGCGGCATTCCTGGCATCACGCCGGCCGAAATCGACAAGCTGATCGCCGCCGCCGTCAAGGTGCCGAGTGTGAGCGTCGGTCACCTTAATTTCGACACCAATGGCGTGCTGAGCAATGCCGCGATGGCGCCGCAGACCCTGCCGCTGCAGATCGAATTGCCGGTCTTTCCGCTGACCGGTGCCGAGCCGACGATCCAGATGGACTTGCATTTCGCCGGCTCGACCCAGTACGGCGACGCCACGGAAGAGAAGAAGTCGAGCCAGGACGGATACACGGCCGGCAGCCTGCAGCGTTTCTCGGCCGGTCCTGACGGCACCATCCTGGGACAGTACAGCAACGGCGAATCGCGTCCGCTGGGACAGGTCGTGCTGGCCAATTTTGCCAATCCGAACGGGCTGCAACCGCTGGGTAATAATGCGTGGGCGCAGACGCCGACCTCGGGTGCGCCGCTGGTCGGCACGCCCAATTCTGGCAGTTTTGGTAATTTGCAGGCGTCGGCGGTGGAGAATTCCAACGTCGACCTGACGGCCGAACTGGTCAATATGATCACGGCGCAGCGGGTGTACCAGGCCAACGCGCAGACCATCAAGACGCAGGATTCGGTGCTGCAGACCTTGGTCAACCTGCGTTAAACGTAATACGTTGCGTGTCACGTACCGCCGTTTCCGGCCACCACCGTCGTCGTTCCCGCGCAGGCGGGAACGACGGGCTAGGGGAACAGTGGCGGTAGGCATCAAGGAGAAAAATCATGGATAGACTCATCTACACAGCCGCCAGCGGCGCCAAGCACATCCTGGAGCAGCAGGCCACCACCTCGCACAACCTGGCCAACGTCACCACGACCGGTTTCCGGGCCCAGATCGACGCCTTCCGCGCCGTGCCCATCGTCGGCGAAAACCTGCCGCTGGCCACGCGCGCCTTCGTGGTCAACGCCACGGTCAGTTCCGATTTTTCCTCCGGCCCCCTGCAATTGACCGGGCGCGACCTCGACGTCGCCCTCAAGGGCAAAGGTTACCTCGCCGTGCAAATGGCCGACGGCAGCGAAGCCTATACCCGCAATGGCGCCCTGCAAATGAATGAAAACGGGCTGCTCACCAATACCGCCGGCTTCACCATCCAGGGCGACGGCGGCCCCATCACCGTACCGCCCGAAGTGTCCGTGTCGATCGGCGGCGACGGCACCATCTCGACCATCGCCACCACCACCAAACCGGGTGCGCCCACCGTGCTGGGCCGCCTGAAACTGGTCAACCCGCCCGAGCAGGACCTGGTGCGCGGCGACGATGGCCTGTTCCGCCTGAAAGACGGCACGGCAGCCCCGGCCGACCCGCAAGTGGCGGTGGCCGGCGGCGCCCTCGAAGGCTCCAACGTCAGCCCGGTCGATGCCATGGTGACCATGATTTCGCTGGCCCGTTCCTTCGAGCTGCAAATGAGCCTGATGAAGAATGCCGAGAACAACGCGGCGAAAGCCACCCAGATCCTCGCTTTGGGATAACAACAGGGCGCGCATAATCTCTTCATTGATCGGTGCGTGGCGATGTTCGCCGGCCGCCGTTACTGGAGAAGACCATGATTCGTTCCCTTTTTATCGCCAAGACCGGCCTGGAAGCGCAGCAGACCAACCTGGACGTCATCACCAATAACCTGGCCAACGTCAGCACCAACGGCTTCAAGCGCAGCCGCGCCGTGTTCGAAGATTTGCTGTACCAAAATGTGCGCCAGCCAGGCGCCCAATCCTCGCAACAAACCCAGCTGCCGTCAGGCCAGCAGATCGGTACCGGCGTGCGCGCGGTTTCGGTCGAACGCATCCACACCCAGGGCAATCCCCAGCAGACCGGCAACTCGAAAGACGTGATGGTCAACGGCGCCGGCTTCTTTTCCGTGCTGATGCCCGACGGTACCGCCGCCTACACCCGCGACGGCTCCTTCCAGAGCGATTCCAACGGCCAGCTGGTGACCTCGTCCGGCTTCGTGGTGCAGCCGGCCATCACCGTGCCGGCCAATGCCCAGTCGCTCACCATCGGGCGCGACGGCACCGTGTCGGTGACCCTGCCGGGCACCAACGCGCCATCCCAGATCGGCAGCTTGCAAGTGACGACCTTTGTCAACCCGGCCGGGCTGGAATCGAAAGGCGAAAACCTGTACGTGGAAACCGGTGCCTCGGGCAATGCCAACACCAACACCCCGGGCACGAATGGCGCCGGGGTGCTGCTGCAAGGCTACGTGGAAACCTCGAACGTGAACGTGGTCGAGGAAATGGTCAACATGATCCAGACCCAGCGCGCCTACGAGATCAACAGCAAGGCGATCACCACGTCCGACCAGATGTTGCAAAAATTGTCGCAGCTGTAAGCGCGGCCAGGAGAACCTTCATGAAACCTTTCCTCATCGTTTCCCTGCTGGCGCTGGCCGGTTGCGCCGCCACTCCGAGCTCGATCGTGCAGCGTCCCACCAGCGCGCGCCCGATCATGGCCGAGCAGAGCGCGCCCGCCAACGGCGCCATCTACCAGAGTTCCCAGTACCGTCCGCTGTTCGAAGACCGCCGCGCGCGTCATATCGGCGACATGCTGACCATTAATATCACCGAGAAAACCTCGGCCGTGAAAGCCGGCGCCAGCTCGGGCAACAAGTCGGGCTCGGCCAGCTTCGCCGCGCCCGGCGTGATCAAGGGCGTGTTCGGGGCGTCGGTCGGGGTCGAAGGCGCCAACAAGTTTTCCGATTCGGACAACCAGAGCGCCAGCAATACCTTTACTGGCACCATCGGCGTGACCGTCACCGAAGTGCTGCCGAACGGTAACCTGATCGTGGCAGGCGAGAAACAGGTCGCCATGAACAAGGGCATCGAGTTCATCCGCTTCTCCGGCATGGTCAGTCCCGACAATATTGGCACCGGCAACACCGTCTCGTCGACCCAGGTGGCCGATGCGCGCGTCGAGTACCGCACCAACAGCCAGATCGACCGCGCCGAAATGACGGCGATGGTGTCGCGTTTCTTCCAGTCCCTGCTGCCATTCTGATCGGAATTTCCATGCGTGCATTTCTCCATACCGCCGCTCTCGCGCTGTCGCTGGCCCTGCTGCCGCAGGCCGCCCAGGCCGAGCGCCTGAAGGACCTGACCACGATCGCCGGCGTGCGTCAGAATCAGCTGAGCGGCTACGGCATCGTGGTCGGCCTCGATGGCAGCGGCGACCAGACCACCCAGACTCCGTTCACGGTGCAGTCGATCGTGTCGATGCTGCAAGCGAAGGGTGTGAACATGCCGCCCGGCACCAGCCTGCAACTGAAGAACGTGGCCGCCGTGATGGTCACCGCCTCGCTGCCAGCCTTTGCCCAGCCCGGCCAGACCATCGATATCACGGTCTCGTCCATCGGTAACGCCAAGAGCTTGCGCGGCGGCACCCTGATCATGACCCCGCTGCAAGGCGCCGATGGCCAGGTCTACGCCATGGCCCAGGGCAATGTGCTGGTCGGCGGCGTCGGCGCCCAGGCTGGCGGCGCCCAGGTGCAGGTCAATCATCTGTCCGTGGGCAAGATTTCGGCCGGCGCCACGGTGGAGCGCGCCGTCGCCTCGAACCTGGGCGAGAACAACCAGATCCGCCTGGAACTGAACACCACCGATTTTTCCACCGTGGCCCGGGTGGTGGAAGCGATCAACAACCATTTCGGCCCGGATATCGCCACCGCGCTCGACGGACGCGTGATCCGCGTACGCTCGCCCTCGTCGAGCGACCAGCGGGTGGCCTTCATCGGCATCCTGGAAGGGCTGGAAGTCAATCCGTCCAAGCTGGCCGCCAAGGTCATCATGAACGCCCGCACCGGCTCGGTGGTGATGAACCAGACCGTCACGCTCGATACTTGCGCGATTTCACACGGCAACCTGTCGGTGACGATCAGTTCCGATCCGCAAGTGAGCCAGCCGGGGCCGTTCTCGGGCGGCCAGACCGTGGTCACCCAGAATACCCAGGTCGAAGTCAAGAAAGACCCGGGCAAGGTGGTCATGGTCAAGGGCGGCGCCTCGCTGGCCGACGTGGTCAAGGCCATGAATGCCATCGGGGCCTCGCCGCAAGACTTGCTCTCGATCCTGCAAGCGCTGAAAGCGGCCGGATCGCTGCGCGCCGAACTCGAAATCATTTGAGGATGCCATCATGATCGGCCCATCGAACGACCTGAGCAGCAAGCTCGCCCTCGACACCAACGCCTTGGGTGGGCTCAAGCAGTCGGCCAAGGCCGGCTCCCCGGAAGCGCTGAAAACGGCGTCGACCCAGTTCGAGGCGATGTTCATCAATATGATGATGAAAAGCATGCGCGACGCCACGCCCCAGGGTGAAGGCATGCTCGACAGCCAGCAAACCAAGACCTTCACCACCATGCTCGACCAGCAGATGAGCCAAAACCTGGCCAAGCGCGGGGTCGGCCTGGCCGACGTGCTGATCCGCCAGCTGAGCAGCCAGGCCACGAATGCGCAGGCGCTGGCGATCAATGGCGATCCGTCCGTCCAGGCGGCCCAGCCGATCGCCATCGCCGGCGACCAGCCCGCCAAGCGCATCGCCATGCCGGCCGGACGCGATGCCGGTGAAATGATCAAGACCCCGGGCGCACTCGTCACGCCATCGACGGCCACCGTGCCGGGCGCACTCGTTACGCCATCGACGGCCACGGTGCCGGGCGTGAGCGCGAGCGGGCGGGTGCAGTCGCCGCACGTGCGCGCGTTCCAGGAAAAACTCGGCGCCCACGCCGACGAAGCCTCGCGCGCGACCGGCATCCCGGCCAAGTTCATGCTGGGCCAGGCCGCGCTCGAATCGGGTTGGGGCAAGCGCGAAATCCGCAATGCCGATGGCGGCACCAGCCACAACCTGTTCGGTATCAAGGCCGGCCCTGGCTGGACTGGCAAGGTTGCCACCGCAGTCACGACCGAATACGTCAACGGCAAGCCGCAGACCAGGGTCGAGAAATTCCGCGCCTACGATTCGTATGCCGACAGTTTCAAGGATTACGCCAAACTGATCACGAATAACCCGCGCTACGAGAAAGTGCTGGCCAATGCCCAGGATGCGGCCGGCTTCGCCCACGGACTGCAAAAGGCCGGCTATGCCACCGATCCCCTGTACGCGGCCAAGCTGACCAAGATCATCCAGCGCAACCTGGCATAGGCCAATACCCCGTCGTCGTTTCTGGCACTGCCGGAAACGACTTCCCGCCTGTCCTGCGCGGCCCGGCCTACGCGGCCCGGCCTGCGCGGCCCGCTCAAGTTTCTCGCAAAACTGCCGTAGATAGAGATATTCAAGGAAAGAAAACACATCATGTCTGGAAATCTACTTAACATCGGCAAGAGCGGGCTGTTCGCGGCGCAAGTAGGCTTGTCCACGGCGGGGCATAACATCGCCAACGCCAATGTGGCCGGCTATAGCCGCCAGACAGTGGTACAGGCGAGCGGCACGGCCCAGGCTTTCGGCTATGGCTTCGTCGGCAGCGGCACGGAGGTCGAGCAGATCAAGCGCTTTTCCGACCCCTTCCTGAACGGTCAGGTGCGTTCCGCCCAGACCCAGGTCAGCTCGCTCGACGCCTTCTATTCCCAGATCAGCCAGGTCGACAACTTGCTGTCCGACACCACGTCCGGCCTGTCGCCGGCGCTGCAAGATTTTTTCAAGGGCGTGCAAGACATGGCCTCGAACCCGTCCTCGGCCGCGTCGCGCCAGGCGGTATTGTCGAACGGCGAATCGCTGGTGTCGCGCTTCCAGGGCATCGATGACCGTCTGACCGAGATCCGCCAGGGCGTCAACAGCGAAATCACGGCCAAGGTCGGTGTCATCAATTCCTACGCCCAGCAGATCGGCCAGCTCAACGACAAGATCGCCCAGCTCAGCACCGGTACCGGCAACGAGCCGAACGACCTGATGGATGCGCGCGACCAGCTCATCGCCGACCTGAACAAGGAAGTCAAGACCACCGTCACGCGCGGCAACAACAACAGCATGACGGTCGCGATCGGCACCGGCCAGCCGCTGGTGGTGGGCAACAAGGCCTTCGAACTGGTGGCCACCACCTCGCCGACCGACCTGAGCCGGGTGCAAGTCGGCTTCGTCACCGGCAGCAAAACGACCGTGCTGGACGACAAGGTGTTCACCGGAGGCGCACTCGGCGGCCTGATGGAATTTCGTTCCGGCACCCTCGACCGCACCCAGAATTCGCTCGGCCGCGTGGCCATCGGCCTGGCGCAGACCTTCAATGCCCAGCACCGCCTCGGCATCGATGCGGCCGGCAGTCCGGGCGGCGACTTCTTCAAGGTCGGCGTGCCCGTGGTCGGGCGCAATATCAACAATGCGGTCGGCAGCACCACCGATGTGCAGGCCGCCATCGTCGACCCGACCGCGCTGACCCAGAGCGACTACAAGGTCAGCTACGACGGCAGCAACTACATGGTGACCCGCCTGTCGGACAACAAACCGTTCCCGGTCACCCCGTTTCCGCAGACCGGCCCGCAGACCATCGATGGCGTGGCCTTTACCGTCACCGGCAGCGCGGCGGCCGGCGACAGCTTCCTGGTGCGTCCGACCATCAACGGCGCTTCGGATTTTTCGATGATGGTCAACGAGCGCAATTCGATTGCGGCGGCGGCCCCGATCAGCACCAGCATGCCGCTCAGTAACAAGGGCACGGTGACCATCAGCGAAGGCACTGTCGACGCGGCTTACCTGACGCCCGGCAACGCGCTGACGGCGCCGGTCAACCTGACGGTGGGCGGTGCCCCGGCCAGCCTGTCGGGTTTCCCGGCGGCCCAGGCCGTGACCGTCACCACCAATGGCGTGGCGACGACGTATCCGGCCGGCACCGCCTCGATTCCGTTCACGGCCGGCGCCAACTACAACTTCGGTGGCGTCAACCTGAAATTTGCCGGCACCCCGGTCGCGGGCGACACCTTCACGGTCGCCCCCAACAGCAATGGCACGGCCGACAACCGCAACGCGCGCCTCTTGGGCAACCTGCAAACCAAGCCGATCCTCGATGGCGGCAAGGCCACCTACCAGTCGGCATACGCCGAGCTGGTCAGCTTTGTGGGCAACAAGACGCGCGAAGTGCAAGTCAACGGCCAGGCCGGCGATACCCTGCTCAAGCAGGTCACGGCGGCCCAGCAGGATGTCTCGGGGGTGAACCTGGACGAAGAAGCGACCAATCTGCTCAAGTACCAGCAAGCCTACCAGGCGGCCGGCAAGGTGATGCAGATGGCCAGTACCCTGTTTGATACGGTGCTGTCGATCGGCCGTTAATCGTTGTAGTTGAGCAGTTCAGTCGAGGGAAACATCATGCGTATCAGCACCAGCACCATTTTTGCCAACGGCACGGGCCAGCTCGGCAGTTTGCAGACCCAGCTGGCCAAGACCCAGATGCAGCTGTCGACCAACCGGCGCCTGGTGACGGCCGCCGACGATCCGGTCGCGGCCGCGCGCGCGCTCGAACTGACCCAGTCGGCCTCGGTCAACGAGCAGTTCAAGGTCAACCGCATGAATGCCAACAGTTCGCTGGGGCAGGTCGAAGGCGCGCTCACCAGCGCCACCACCTTGATGCAGGAAATCCAGCGCTTGGCGGTGTACGCCGGCAATGGCTCGCTGACCCCGCCCGACCGCGAAGCGATCGCGATCGACCTCGAATCGCGCATGCAGGATTTGCTGGCCGTGGCCAATACCGAAGACGGCGTGGGCGGTTACCTGTTTGCCGGCCACCGCGCCAACACCCAGCCGTTCACCCAAACCGCCACCGGCGCCCAGTACAACGGCGACCAGGGCCAGCGCCAGTTGCAGGTGGGCTCGTCGCGCACGATGCCGGTGAGCGAGACCGGCAACGCCATTTTCGAACGCAATATGACCGGTAACGGCAGCTTCCAGACGCGCGCCGCGCCGGGGAACACCGGCTCAGGCCTGGTGTCGCCGGGCACGGTGACCAACAAGGCGGCGCTGACTGGCCACGATTACAGCGTGACCTTCGCGGTGACGGCGACCACGCCGCCGGTGACGACCTACATGGTGACTGATACCACCACCAACGAATCGATTCCGCGTCCGCCGGCCGTGGCCACGCCGCAGCCCTACAAAACCGGGCAGCAGATTGCGTTCGACGGCATGGCGCTCGACGTCAAGGGCGAGCCGGCCAACGGCGACAGTTTTACCACCACGCCGAGCGTGAACCAGTCGGTGTTTACCACCATCACCGATTTGGTGGCGGCGCTGCGCCAGCCGAGCATCGGCGCCGGCGGCAAGGCCCAACTGGCCAACAGCCTGAGCGTGGCCAATGCCAACTTGGGCTCGTCGCTCGACAACATCCTGTCGGTGCGCGCCTCGTTCGGCTCGCGCATGCAGGAACTCGATTATCTCGACAGCGCCGGTTCGGACCGCGACATCCAGTACCAGACCGCGCTATCGAACCTGCAAGACCTGGACATGGTCAAAGCCCTGTCGCAGTTCGCGCAGCAGCAGACCACGCTCGAAGCGGCGCAGAAGTCGTTCAAGATATTGTCGGGATTATCGCTGTTTAATTACATCGGCTAGTGCTTGCACAACATGCACCGACGGCCTGTCGATCCCGATGCGCCTGTGCACCGGCTGTAGCCAGCCAGTTTGCATCCGCAGAAACCGCATCGCAGGGGGCGCAGCAGATCGTCCAGCCGGCTGGCCGGTACCTCGTCCGACAAGGGCAATGTCCAGCCGCGCGCGTTATCCGGCTTGTTCCTTCCCTGCACGACTTATTCAACTGCGCAAGGCCCTGAGACTGACCCAGTAAAGCCTGTTGGAGTCTGCGCTACTGCACGTCATTAGATCCGACACTACGCGGCGGAACGGCGCAGCCGCCGTAGAACGTCCTGATCTGGCTGGACAAGGTGTTGCATGGGCGGCTCGATGACTTGGTCTTCGGATATGAACGTGCTGTCACCGTTTCAGGTCGCGTGAGGGCGTGGAGCCGGGGGGCGAATAAATTAGCGCTTCCCTGGGACAGGGTGGCAATACTGGGGACTGCTCCGTGCGATCTCGAAGCTCCCTGGAAAAAAGTCTTCCAGTTTTTCTTTCCCATCCAGAACAGAAAGTATCTTTTCGCGGGTTTTGGTTCGGGACAATGCATATTCCCTTCCCACTTCCATGACGTTGCCCTTATGCGCAACGAATTGAGATCCAGCGTCCGATATGAAGGCCACAAAATAGCTACCCACATCAAGGCGAGTCCCACAACAAGAGTCAGTGGAGAACCTGATTTGTTCAGGAAGTTTTTTAACTCCGCGCAGGCGATCGATGATTTTTATCCGGCCTATTATTTCCGCCCCACTGCGCTTATTGCCACTGATGAGATTTACCTTGGCTTGGCTCAATCGAAAAATAAATACGTTTTTCGCGTGGCGCGTCGCCTCTGTATTAAGTGGTGCAAACCCACATGTGCACGCCTGAGCAGTAAAGGAGAATGTAAGAGTCCAAGCAAGAAGAACCGATTTAATCATTGGATTTAATTTCATTGAAATCGTTAGCCATAGAACGGCCGCAGCGGCATGCCTATGGCGCGCACGTAAGTCGTCAAATGTCAGTTGGTTCTGGCAGGCGGCGCGGCCGGTACCGGCGCTGGCGCCGGCGTGGCCGCCATGCGCGGCACCCGCCGTGCCGTTTCGATGCCCTGGTTGAACAGCACCTGGAACGGATTGCCCAGGTACGGCAATACCATCACGATCACCAGCATGCCCACCCCCAGGGTGATCGGAAAACCAATCCCGAAGATGTTCAGCTGCGGCGCGGCGCGCGTCAGGATCCCCAGCGCCACCTGGGTAATGAGCAGGGCGGCGACGATCGGCAGCGACAAATGCAGCCCGGCGCTGAAAATCAGGCCGCCCCATTTTGCCATTTCCCATTCCGCACTGGATGACATCGGCGAGGCCGAAATCGGCATCGTGATAAAACTCTCGGCCAGCGCTTCGAGCAGCACCAGGTGCGCATTCGCGGCCAAAAACGCCATGGTCGCGATCAGCGCCAGGAACTGGCTCACGGCCGAGGAGCGGCCCTTGGTGAGCGGATCGAAAAAGCTGGCGAAGCCCAGGCCCATGGTCAGGCTGCAGATTTCGCCGGCCATTTCGATGGCGGCAAACACCAGGCGGATGGCAAACCCCATCGCCACGCCGATCAGCAACTCCTGCACCAGGATCAGCAAACCGGCCATCGACAGCGGATCGGCCGCCGGCACGGCGGAAATGGCCGGCGCGATGATGGTCGCCAGCAGCACGCCGAGCCCGATTTTCACCGGCACCGGCACGCTGGCATTGCCGAACAGGGGAGCGGCCGTGATCAGGCCGAGGATGCGCGACAGCGGCCACAGCAGGCCGGCGATCCACGCATTCATCTCGGCGCTGGTCAGGGTGATCATGCGGGAAGGGCGCCGGCGCGCCTAGCCGACCAGGCCGGGAATGCCGCTGAACACCTGGCGCATGTAGTCGAGCATGACCGCCAGCATCCACGGCCCGGCCACGATCAGGGCAACAAAAATGCCGACCAGCTTGGGGATGAAGGACAGCGTCGCTTCATTGATCTGGGTGGCGGCCTGGAAGATGCTGACGATCAGGCCGATGATCAGCGCCACCAGCAGCATGGGCGCGGCCACCATCAGGGTTACTTCCATGGCCGTGCGGCCCATTGTCATCACGCTTTCGGGGGTCATGGCGGGCCTTTCTAGTAAAAACTCTGCGCGAGCGAGCCGAGCAGCAACTGCCATCCATCGACCAGCACGAACAGCATCAGCTTGAACGGTAGCGAAATGACGGCCGGCGACATCATCATCATCCCCATCGACATCAGCACCGAGGCCACCACCATGTCGATGATGAGAAACGGGATGAAGATGGCAAAGCCGATCTGGAACGCGGTTTTCAGTTCGCTGGTGACGAAGGCCGGAATCAGTATGCGCAGCGGAATGTCTTCCGGCCCTTGCAGCGCGGCCGAGCGCGAAATGCGCACGAACATGGCCAGGTCGGCCTGGCGCGTCTGCCGGATCATGAAGGTTTTCAGGGGCGCCACCGCCTTGTCCATGGCTTCGCCCATCTGGATCTTGTTTTCCTGCAAGGGCTGGTAGGCCTCCACATAAATCTTGTCGAACACCGGACCCATGACGAACAGGGTCAGGAACAGCGCCAGCCCGACCATGACCTGGTTGGGCGGGGCCGACTGGGTGCCGATCGCCTGGCGCAGCAGCGACAGCACGATGATGATGCGGGTAAAACTGGTCATCATCAGCAGCACCGCCGGCAGGAACGACAGCGCCGTCATCAGGAGCAGCGTCTGCACCGGCAGCGAGTACGCCGTGCCGCCGCCCGGGGCCGGCGTGCTGGTGAAGGTCGGGATGCCCGGCGCGGCCAAGGCCAGCGCCGGCAGCCCGATGGCCGGCACCAGCGCCAGCAGCGGCAGCCAGCGCCGCGCGCGGCTCAATGAGGGCAGCGGCGGCAGGGAAGGCGGTTTAGCGTCCATTGCGTTTGTCGATGGTCTGTTTCAGCCACTCGGCGAAGGTGCCGGATGCCGGGCCGTTGCCCAGCACTGCGGGGCTGCCGGGCGGCGTATCGCGCTTGGGCATGGTGGCCAGCGCGTTGACGCGGCCGGGCGAGGCGCCCACCACGATCCACTGGTCGCCCACTTCGACCACGATGATGCGTTCGCGTCCGCCAAGGCTGAGTGCGCCGACGGTGCGGATCTGGGCCGCGCCGGCGGCAGCTTGGGGACCGTAGCGTTTCATGAACCAGACCATGCCGCCCAACAGGGCTAGTACCAGGGTCAGGGCGAAAATCGTTTGCAGCAGGTTGCCGGCCGACGGCCCCGCCATCGGACCGGGCGCCGGCTGCGCGGCGGCAGGGGCAGGCATGGCGGCGGCGGGCGCCGGCGTGACAGCGGCCGCAGCCGCAGCTGGAGGTGCAAGCGGGGCCGCAAGCGGGGCCGCAAGCGGGGCCGCAAGCGGGGCCGCAAGCGGGGCCGCAACCGGAAGACTGGCCTGCGGCGCGGCGGCGGCAGGCACGGATGCGGTCGGAACCGCAGGAACGGACGCAGCCGCCTTATCGGCGGCCAGGGCCGGCGCCAGGCTGCACGCCAGCGCCACGGCGGCAAGCAGGCGGGCCGTCATTTATTCAGTTTTCGAATCCGTTCGGACGGCGTGATGATGTCCGTCAGCCGAATACCGAATTTATCGTTCACCACCACCACCTCGCCCTGGGCGATCAGGCAGCCGTTGACCAGCACGTCCATCGGCTCGCCCGCCAGTCCGTCAAGCTCGACCACCGAGCCCTGGGCCAGCTGTAGCAGGTTCTTGATGGCGATCTTGGTCCGTCCCAGCTCGACCGTGAGCTGGACCGGGATGTCGAGGATGAAGTCGATATCGTTCGGCGTGTCGGGCCTGGTGCCCTTGTTGGAAAAATCCTTGAACACGGCCGCGCTGGCGGCCTGGCTTTGCAGCGCCTCGGCTTCCGCCTTGGCCTGTTCGGCGATGGCCGCGCCCCAGTCGTCGTCCATTGCATCATCTTCCAGATTATCGGCCATATTGCTCTCCTAAATTATTTGGTGTCCGCATTGGCGAGCAGTTTCTCGACCTTGAGCGCGTACTGTCCGTTGAGCACGCCGTAAGTACAATCCATCACCGGCACCCCATCGACGGTGGCCTGGATCTGTTCGGGCACGTTGAGGGCGACGATGTCGCCCACCTTGAAATTGAGAATCTCGTCGAAGGAAGCGCGCGCGGTACCCAGCACGGCCACCAGCTCGACTTCGGCGATCTGGATCTGCTGGGTCATCAGGCGGATCCAGCGCTTGTCCACTTCCAGCGCCTCGCCCTGCAGGCTGGAGGTGAGCGTGTCGCGGATCGGTTCGATCATCGAATACGGCATGCAGATGTGAATCTGGCCGCTCACCGAACCGAGTTCGATGGTGAAGGTGGACGACACCACCACTTCGTTCGGGGTGGCGATGTTGGCGAACTGGGTATTCATCTCGGAACGGATGTACTCGAACTCGACCGGATACACCGGTTCCCACGATTTCGCATACGAATCGAACACGATATCGAGGATGCGCAAGATGATGCGCTGCTCGGTCTGGGTAAAATCGCGTCCCTCGACCCGGGTATGGAAGCGCCCGTCGCCGCCGAACAGATTGTCCACCAGCAAAAACACCAGGCCCGGATCGAACACGATCAGGGCCGTGCCGCGCAGCGGCTTCATGTGCACCAGGTTGAGGTTGGTCGGCACCACCAGGTTGCGGATGAATTCGCTGTATTTGGAAACCCGCACCGAACCGACCGAGACCTCGGCGCTGCGCCGGATGTAGTTGAACAGGCCAACCCGCAACAGGCGCGCGAAACGCTCGTTGATGATTTCGAGCGTCGGCATGCGGCCGCGCACGATCCGTTCCTGGGTCGCCAGGTTGTACGTGCGTACGCCCGTGTTGTCTTCGGGCGCGGACGCTTCATCCTGGTCGCCGTTGACGCCCTTGAGCAGGGCATCGACTTCTTCCTGCGAGAGAAAATTATCGGCCATGGCGCATTATTGGGGCTGGATGATGAACTGGGTGAACATGACTTCGTTCACTTCCTGCGGCTCGTCGTGCTCGACGAACGGCTTCTTGAGCGCCTCGAGAATTTCCGCGGCCAGCTTGTTCTTGCCTTCCACCGTCTTCACTTCCGAGGCTTTCTTGGCCGACAGCAGCAGCAGCACGCGGCTGCGCACCTTGGGCATGTTCGCCTTGATCAGGTCAGCTTGCTCGGGGCCCAGCACTTCAAGCGTGATGGTGGTTTGCAGCATGCTCTCTTCTTCGCCATCCGGTTGCAGATTGACGGTAAATACGTCGAGCGGGGCGAACACCGGCGCCGCGTGGGCCTTGGCCTTTTTCTTTTTCTTGGACGGCTTGGCCGATTCCTCGGTGTCATCGCCCCCTTTTTGCATGAAAAACCAGCCCGCGCCGCCGCCGCCCAGCGCAAGCACGGCCACCAGCGCACCGATCATGGCCAGTTTCTTCGACGGCGGCTTGGCGGCCGCATCAGGGGGGGCTGCAGCTTTCATGTTTGCTTTCGCTTTCAAAGTACCTCAAGACGACGTCGGTGGATCATGCCTGCATTATGTCATTTTCGCGAAGAGATGAGCGGGCGGATGCGTGGAAAACAGGGCCGAACCCGGCCCAACTCGTGGCTAGCTATCGACAGCCGATGCGCTGTGCAAGCGCGGCGCCGGGTGTGCCGCCGGGAATGCCGGACAGTGCATGCCGTCCGTCATCAGGCGAAGGTGTCGACCACGCCCAGCCGTCCACCCTGGGCCGGGGTCTTGGCGGCCAGGCGCTCGTTGGCGTCGGACGCGCTGCCGTTGACCAGGCCGTGCACCTCGCCCGTGCCGCTGCCGCCCGCCGTCGCGCGTCCGCCCTGATCCTGATCCTGGCGCTGTTCCGGCATGCCGGCGTTGACGCTGGCGTTGCCCAGCGAAATGCCGCTTTCATCCATCATCTCGCGCAGCTTGGGCATGGCGTTTTCCAGCGCCTGGCGCACTGCCAGCTCGCCCGACGAGAACGTCACGCTGGCGTTGTCGCCGCTGATGTTGAGCACCACCTGGACCGGACCCAGGTCGGGCGGGTTGAGCGTCAATGTCGCGCTTTGTTCCTTGCCGGCCACCATCCAGACGATTTTCTGGCCCACCTGGTTGTCCCAGGCCGGGGTGCCGACGCGCGCCGACAGCTTGTCGGTGCCGCCATTGGCGGCCTGCGCCAGGCCGGCCGCGGCTTGCTGCAGCGGCGCGCCGACCGGGGTCGCCTCGATCGCCTTGGTCTCGATGGCAACGGCCTCGGGCAGCTCGCGGGCGGCGGGGGCGATGCGCGCCGCCTCGGTTTGCAGCAGCGCCGCTTGCAGTGCCGGCGCGGCGCCCTGGGCCTGGGTGGTGTCGGCGGCGGCACTGGCGCCGGCCGCGCGCGGCATGGCGCCTTCCAGCAGGGCGCGCAGCTCGCCCGCCGGGGCGGCATCGGTTTCCATGGCCAGGGCCGGTTCGGTTGGCAGGCCCAGCGCGCCGACTGCGGGCGGGGTGGGGGCGCCATCGATGGTCGGGAAACGCCCGGCCGCCGCCATGGCCGGCGCGGTGAAGGCGGCCAGCGCGGCATCGGCCGCCAGGCCCGGATCGGTGGCGGCGCCAGCAGCGCCGCTGGCGCCGCGGGTCGCGGCCAGCGTGCTCCAGGCCGGATCGCTGGCCACCGGCGCGGCCCCCGCTTGCGCCGGCTGGGTCAGGCTGGCGACCAGGGCCAGCATGTCGGCCAGGGGCAGTTCGGCGCGCGCGGCCGCTGCGGCGGCGCTGTCGGCGGCAGCGGCGGCGGCGGCCGCGCTAGCGTCGGTCGCGGGGCTGTTGCCGCTCTCGCCGGACTGGGTATTGCCGCCATTGCCGGCGGCCGGGGCGCCTGGGCGGGCTGGCGCGGCGTCCGGGGCGGGCGCGCTGGCCTGCTCCGCCTTGGCGCCTTGTTCCGGGCGCGCGGCGGGGGCTTTCTCGGCCGGGCGCGGCGCGGCGGCCTTGGCCGGCGCCGGTGGCTGCTGGGTCATGCTCTGGCGCTGCGCGATTTCGCGCGACAGCGTCTGGCCGAACTGCACCGCCGGTGCCGTGGAGGCGGCGCTATTGGTGCGCGCCGGCGCCGGCGTGGCGTTCAGGGAAGTCAGTGGCTGCGGAATCGGAGAAGTGGACATGGCGGGCGATCGGTTGGTTATGACAGGGTGCATCAACGTTTGTAATAAGCCTGGCGGGCGGCGTGTTCATCCATCTGTTTCTGGTCGCGCTTGTTTTCCAGGCGCAGTGCTTCAGCCGCTGCGCGCTCGTTCAGGGTGCGGTACGACACCCGTTTGCGCTCGCTCGCCTGCCACAAGCCCTTTTCCACCGCGCTGCGGTTGTGCGCATGCTTGACGATCTCGCGCTGGCCCAGGATGGCGTGCTCCAGCTTGCCCATGAAGGCAATGAAATTGGCGTACGCCATCGGCGTCATGCCGCCGCGCTGGGCCGCGTCCAGCTTGAGCGCGTAATCCTCCAGATAGCCCAGCAGCATCTGCAGCTTTTGTTCGGTCTCTTCGGCCGCCTTGATCGCCACCCCCAGCCGCTTGGCGGCCTCGTCGGTGTCGCGCTGGGCGAGTTCGAGCAGGGTATCGAGGACGGTTTGTTTTGCCATAATGCATCATTATAGGCACGCCGATTCCGATTCCATCACGAGAATAGAGCGGTCAATTCGGCCAAGCTCTGCGGCATGCCGACGTTGTCCGTGATTTCCTGGCACAGGAACGCTTCGATTTTCTCGTTCAGGGCGATGGCCTGGTCGAGCACCGGGTCGCTGCCGTGGGCGTAGGCGCCGACCGTGATCAGGTCGCGCGAGCGTTCGAAGCGCGAATACAGTTGCTTGAGGCGGCGCGCGGCGTGCTGGTGGGCGGTGCTGGTGATGGTGTGCATGGCGCGGCTGATCGACTGTTCGATGTCGATGGCCGGATAGTGGCCAGCCTCGGCCAGGCGCCGGTTGAGCACGAAGTGGCCGTCCAGGATCGCGCGCGCCGAGTCGGCGATCGGGTCTTGCTGGTCGTCGCCCTCGGTGAGCACGGTGTAGAAGGCGGTAATCGAGCCGCCGCCCACCAGGCCGTTGCCGGCCCGTTCCACCAGTACCGGCAGCTTGGCGAACACCGATGGCGGATAGCCCTTGGTGGCGGGCGGCTCGCCGATGGCCAGCGCGATTTCGCGCTGCGCCATGGCGTAGCGGGTCAGCGAATCCATGATCATGAGCACGTTCTTGCCCTGGTCGCGGAAATGTTCGGCAATCGCCGTGGTGTACGCCGCGCCTTGCAGGCGCATCAGCGGCGGGGTGTCGGCCGGCGCCGCCACCACGGCCGCGCGCGCCAGGCCTTCCGGTCCCAGGATGTGTTCGATGAATTCCTTGACCTCGCGGCCGCGTTCGCCGATCAGGCCGACCACGACCACGTCAGCCTTGGTGTAGCGCGCCATCATTCCCAGCAGCACCGATTTACCGACGCCGGAACCGGCGAACAGGCCCAGGCGCTGGCCGCGGCCGACGGTGAGCATGGCGTTGATCGCCCGGATGCCGACATCGAGCGTTTCCACGATGGGGGCGCGGTCGAGCGGATTGGCGGGACGCACGTTGATCGGACCGCTGTCGTCGGTGAGCAGGGGCCCCAGGCCATCGAGCGGGCGCCCGGCGCCATCGACCACCCGGCCCAGCAGCCCCATGCCGACCGGCAAGTGGCGCGCGCGGTCGCTCGGACGGCGCCGTGGATGGGCCACCGACCCCGGACGCGGCAGGGTGGCTTCGACCGGCAGCACCTTGGTGCCCGGCACAATGCCTTCGACATCGCTTTGCGGCATCAGGAACAGGCGGTCGCCATCGAAGCCGACCACCTCCGCTTCCACCCGGGCGCCGCTCGGCATCGGGATGGTGCAGGCGCTGCCGACGGCCAGCTTGAGGCCCACGCATTCCATGACCAGCCCGGCCACGCGCGTGATGCGGCCCGACACCAGCTGCGGCTCGACGAAGCCGACCAGGGTGCCGCAGTCGCGCAGGTAGGACGACCAGCGGCTGGTATGGCGGTCCAGCTCGGGCTTGGGGCGGCTCATCGGTCCAGCCACTCGACGTCGTTCTTGCCGAGCGCGGCGGCCAGGCGCTGCCAGCGCACCTCGACCTGGGAATCGATCTGGTTGCTGGCGGTATCGATCTTGCAGCCGCCGCGCGTGATCTGCGCATCGTCCGCCACGCGCCAGCCGCCCTTGTCGAGTTCGTCGCCGATGGCCTCGCGCACCAGGCGCGCGTCGTCCGGGTGCAGCATCAGCACGGCCGGCAGCTGCAGTACCGGCAGGTAGGAAATGGCGTCGCGCACCACCGCGATGATCAGCTCGGGCTTGACCGTGAGCGCGGTGCGCAGCATGTTCTTGGCCAGGTGCAAGGTCAGTTCGAGCAAGTCGTTGGCGATGTTCTCGTCGGCCTGGGTGAGCGCCTGGGTAAACGTGGCGGCGATCGATTGCAGGTTGGCCATCTCGGCCGCGCTTTCCTCGCGCCCGAGCGCCTGCGCATCGGCGTAGCCGGCCGCGTGGCCCGCTTCGTAGCCTTCCAGGCGCGCCTGTTCGCGGATGGCGGCCAGTTCGTCCTCGCTCGGCCAGGCCGGCGCCGGCGGTGCGTCGGGCAGCGCTTCCTGCTCGGGCGCGGTGTCGAGCAAGACCGGTTCCGGTTCCGGAACGCGGTCGAAGGAATTCATTTCCCAGCGCTGATAGGCGGTTTGCAGTTCTTTCGGTAGGGTAGCCATCAGACGAAGGAATCCTCACCTTTGCCGAGCACGATCTGGCCTTCGTCGGACAGGCGGCGCACGATCTGCAGGATTTGTTTTTGCTGGGTTTCGACTTCGGACAGGCGCACCGGTCCTTTCGATTCCAGGTCTTCGCGCATCATTTCGCCGGCGCGCGCCGACATATTGCGGAAGATTTTCTCGCGCAATTCCTGCGAGGCGCCCTTGAGCGCCATGATCAGCATTTCCGACTGCACTTCGCGCAGCAGCAGCTGGATGCCGCGGTCGTCGATATCGATGATGTTATCGAACACGAACATTTCATCCATGATTTTCTGGGCCATGTCGTTGTCGTAGTTCTTGATGTTGTCCATCACCGAACCTTCTTGCTCGCCGCTCATGAAGTTGAGGATTTCGGCCGCTGCGCGCACGCCGCCGAGCGAGGATTTCTTGATGTTTTCATTCCCCGACAAGAGCTTGGTGAGCACGTCGTTCAGTTCGCGCAGGGCGGCCGGCTGCACCCCGTCGAGGGTGGCGATGCGCAGCACCACGTCGTTGCGCAGGCGGTCGGTGAAGTTGCCCAGGATTTCGCACGCCTGGTCGCGCTCCAGGTGGACCAGGATGGTGGCGATGATCTGCGGGTGCTCGTTGCGGATCAGTTCCGACACCGACGAGGCGTCCATCCACTTCAGGCTTTCGATGCCGGAGGCATCCTTGCCGCCCAGGATGCGCGACAGCAGCACCGCGGCCTTGTCGTCGCCCAGCGCCTTGGTCAGCACCTGGCGGATGTATTCGTCCGAATCGAGGCCGACGGTGGAGGTCAGTTCGGTCTGCTCGCGGAACGAGTCGAGCACGGTAACCACCTGTTCATGCTGCACGTTTTTCATCGTGGCCATGGCCGCGCCGAGTTTGAGCACTTCGCGCGGGCCGAGGAAGCGCATCACCTCGGCCGCCTCGGACTCGCCGATGGCCAGCATCAGGATGGCTGCCTTCTGGATTCCATTATCATTCATTTGTACCTACCCATGCCTTGATGACGTTTGCGACGATGCGCGGATCTTCCTGTGCCAGTTTCTTGGCCAGCGCCAGGTTGGCCCGGTAGCTGTGGTCTTGCTGCGATTCGGCCAGGGCTTCGGCTTCCTGCTGGGCGGCCTCGGCGGTGGCGGCTTCCTCGGCCTTTTCTTCCGCAGTCGGGACCGGCTCGGGCGGCACTTCGTGGGCCTTGTCGAACTTGGTCAGCACCGGGCGCAGCATCGGGCGCAGCAGGCGGAAGTACAGGAACGCGATGAGCGCGAACACGAACAGGTACTTGGCGACATCCTTGGCCAGCGGCAGGTTGGCCGGATCGCGCCACCAGTCGAGCGTGGCGGCCGGTACTTCCGGCTTGTCCACGCCATCGAAGGCGGCATTGGTGACGTTGAGCGTGTCGCCGCGGCTTTGGGAGTAGCCCATCGCCTGCTTGACCAGTTCGTTGATCTTGGCCACCAGGTCGGGCGCGAGCGGGGTCACCGTGACGCGGCCGGTCTTGGCGTCGACCGAGCGCCGGTGGTTGACCAGCACGCCGACAGTCAGGCGCTTGACCAGGCCCATCGGACGCTGCTCGAAACGGATGGTCTTGTCGACTTCAAAATTGGTGGTGCTGTCCTTGCGCGTCGGGCCGGTGGTGGCCACAGGCGCGGTACCGGGCGCTCCGGTGGCGGTCAGGGGCGCCGTGGCCAGGCCCGGCGGCTGGTTGGAGAGCGCGCCCGGTACGCCGGCCGGATTGGCGCTGCCGGGGCCGTTCGCTTCCGAGGTTTGCTGGCTGCGGATCGATTGCGGCTCCGGTGGCGAGTTTGGCTTGTAGACTTCGGCGGCCGTGTCGACCTGGGCGAAGTCGATGTCGGCGGTCGCTTCGGCGCGCACATTGCCGGGGCCGACCAGCGGCGTGATCAGGGACTCGACCTGCTTGATGATGTTCTTCTGCACCGCTTCCACGTACTTGAGCTGGTTCGGATCGAGCTTGCGCGCGTTGCCCGATTTATCCGGATCGGACAGCAGGTTGCCGTTCTGGTCAACCACGGTCACGTTCGAGACCGGCAGTTCCGACACGCTCGACGCCAGCAGGTGGACGATGGCGTTGACCTGGGCCTGGTCGATGACGCGTCCGGTTTGCAGGTTCAACAACACCGAGGCGGTCGGCTTTTGCTGCTCGCGCACGAAGACCGACGGTTTCGGCAGGGCCAGGTGCACGCGCGCCGAGCTGACGGCGGCGATCGATTCGATCGAGCGCGCCAGTTCGCCTTCGAGCGAGCGCTGGTAATTGACTTGTTCGTGGAACTGGGACACGCCCAGTTTCTGGTTTTCCATCAGCTCGAAGCCGACCGTGCCGCCCTTGGGCAAGCCTTGCGCGGCCAGCTTGAGACGGATGCCGTGCACTTGCTCGTTGGGCACCATGATGGACGCGCCGCCATCGGAAAACTTGTAGGGCACCGCCATCTGGTCGAGCGAAGCCATGATGGCGCCGCCATCCTTGTCGCTGACATTGGTAAACAAGATGCCGTATTCGGTGCGCTGGCTCCACAGCCAGATGCCCAGCATCAAGGCCAGCACCGCCGCGATGCCGCCCCCGCGCAGGAAATTTTTTCCGAGCGGAGTCTGCAGGAACGTGGGGGGCGGCGTGTCCTGGGGGATATCGACGAGTTCTCCTGCGGTTGCAGCTGCCATGGTGGGTATGTCCGACGGGCTAGGCCCAAACTGGTAGGAATTTCCCAAACCTGCGCAAAGGCTGGGGCTCAGACTCCATTATGTGGGGCGGGGCCCCCCGTCAAAGCATTGAACAGAGCGCGCTTTTGGCCCCTGCTCGGGGGGCCGGCGCGCCACCCGGGTGCTATTCTGGCACCCTGACTTCGCTGGTATGCATATTGTACTCGCGGGATGGGGCAGGGATGCGCCCGCCAGTGTGAACAGAGGAAATAACATGAACGTGAACGGAATCGGATCTGACCGGATCGAAGCGATGATGGCCCAGCTCAAGGCGGCCGCTGCGCGCCCGGCTGGCGGCGTCGGGCCGGCGCTCAAGGTCACGCCCGAGCCGGCTGTCGCCAAGGTCGACTTCGCCGACGCGCTCAAGAATTCGATCGCCGAGGTCAGCGATGCCCAGCTCAAGGCGGGCGAGCAGGGCAAGGCGTTCACCATGGGCGACGACCGGGTGAGTTTGTCGGATGTGATGGTGTCGATGCAAAAGGCCAGTATTGGCTTTCAGGCAACCGTGCAGGTGAGGAACAAGCTGGTGTCGGCGTATCACGAGATCATGAATATGCAGGTGTGAGCGCGGCCGCTGTCGCTTTTCCCCCTGCGTTCGCCAGGGATCACTTTCGCCTTATTGAAATTTCCTTCTTGTAATAATTCTTGAAATCACGTTTACTCGTGCTTTTGCTTGGCTTCACTGCCTGGAAACACGATTGCTGATTGATGGATAAGAAAAAAGAGCGTTTCCCCAACGCGCTGGAAGCGCTGATGCTGTTTGTCGCGCTGTATATGGCCGAATATGTGGTGGGCGCGGCGCTGTATGACGTGCGCGGCGCGTTGTCGATGGAGCCGCGCGACTTGGCCGGCATGATCATGGTGCTCGCCAATGGCCTTATCTTTACCGCGGTGATGCACTACAAAGGCCTGAGCTACCGCGCGCTGTTTCACTCGTCGCCGGCGTCAGCCAGCGCCACCGTGCTGATGGTCTTTCCGGCGGTCGCCCTGACGCTTCCCTTGATCTTCATGGCCATGTCCATGCTCGACGCAGCGATGCTCATGCTGTTTCCCATGACGTCCCAGGAGCATGCCCTGTTTGCCAACATGAAGGCCGACAGCGTGGGAATGATCGTGGTGATCTGCGTTCTGGCCCCGGTGCTGGAAGAAATGCTATTTCGCGGAATTATCTTGCGCAGCTTTCTGGGCCAATATCCGAAATGGGCTGCCATCCTGGCATCGGCCGGGCTGTTCGGCTTTGCGCACATGAATATCTATCAATATGTCGGTGCCGTGATCATCGGGGTGTTTCTCGGCTGGCTGTATGAGCGCACCAAGTCCTTGCTACCCTGCATTGGACTGCATGCCGCGTATAACACCATGTGCGTGGCACAGGAGTGGAGTGATGTCCGCGAGGCGCGCGAGGGTTTGCCGGAGTTCGCATCCTCATCCTGGCTGTTCGCGATGTTGGCAGGGGCGGCGGGGGCGGCTTTCTTGTATCGTGTACTGCACGTACCGGCCGCGCGGCGCGGCAGGTGAGCGGAGATTGATTGATCACTGAAAGGCAGCGATGTTTTGGAATATGGATATTGGACAGGGTGTGGTCGTGTTCGACGACATCTCGTTTCTTCCCGATGCGTTCGACGCAGCCCAGCATGCCGACTACCTGAAGGAAGACCTGCTGCAGATTGTCTTCGGCGACGATCTTGTGCTGGACGTCGGCTGGACTCCCTCGTTCGATGAGCATGGCCGCTTTCTGCTCATGCTGGTGAGGGATGGCAACTGGGACGAGCCGGTGGAGCGTGCCGAGTTCACCGATGTGCTCTCGCTCAAGGCGCGGATCGCGGGCATTGCCGGCAAACTTTCCGACCGCGTTTGACGGAAACTGCATGTGCCAGCCAGTTAAAGCGGCCGTGGGAGGCGAGAACGGCCAGTTCGGCATGAGGAAAAAAGAGATGAAATCATGCGAAGACTGCGGCATGTGTGGTCGTGAAACAGCCGTCGGAGCCGACTGCCCCCACTGCGGGAACAAAAGTATCGGCATAACTGATCGTTCTCAGATGCTGGGCGTCCCTGTGCAAAGGTCTGGGAGCAGCAGGCTCTCTGAGCAAGATCGACTGCTTTTTCTTGAGGCTTGGGGACAGTTTAGTCGCACAGGAAAATCCGCCGAATCTTGCGACGAATGCGGCTGTAAGATAGTGTTCGAACAAGTCGGATCCGCAGTTAAACACTTTTGTTCGTGCGGAAAATTTACGGGCACTTTGCGTGGGCTATAGCGCCAACAGTGCCGTCTGCAATGGGGCGGCGAGTGGCAGTGACTGATTCGGCATGAGCGGGTAAAATCGGCCAGAAGCGGACAGTCGAAGTTCAACCTAAAACATGAGGGGCATATGTCAGCTCGCGGTATGTTGGGTCTAGCTGGCCTCGCGCTCGTGTCGGCGATCACGCTGACACTGCTATCGATCTCCGTCGAGCGCAAAGGTCCCGAACTCGCTCCCTATGGACAGTATGAAGGTCAGCAATGGGGCGAGCAGACGGTCGTGCTGACTCGGACGAGCGAGTCCGTTCCCCGACTAATTGCCGCATCCCTCAGCAGCCGGCTCGCCGCAGGCAATCATGCGCTGTACCGTGGCGTTGCGCGGGTAATCGGTGTGCGCGCTGGTGGGCAGCTCAATCAGCCCGAAGTAGGTCGGTGCGTTCGACACCCCCGCATCAATGATCAGGTAGCCCGCGCGCGCGGCGAATGGGCTTTTCACCAGGGTATACCCGAGCACGTCGTTGGGATCGGTGAACACCACCACGGTCGGCATATCGAAATTGACCCTGCGAATAAATTGGCCCAGCGGATGACGCGGATCAGCCCAGGCCCGCCAGGCGCGCGTTGCGTTCGCGTTCGAGCTTGGTGATGTACTTTTGCACGCTGGCCAGGCCGCCGCGCGAAATGTCGACGAAGGCGCAGCCGAGGCGGCGGTTGGTCTTGTCGTTGAGCATGGTCAGGTCGACCGAGTTGCGGATCATCAGGGTGGTCTGGACCGCGCCCACATCGGGCAAATCGATGCGGCACCCCGTGTAGCTGTGGCCGATCGTGGTGCCCAGCACCAGTTTGTTGTCGAGGATGGCGATCCCGCCGCAGCTGATATCGGCCAGCGGAAACACGTGGGTGCCGCCGCCGGCATCCTGCGCCAGGCGGATCACCACCGACACCGGGTTGCTGACCGGCGTGGCCATGCGGTAAAACTCGCGCCGCTGCAAGCGGATCAGGGTCTCGGGAATGGGAATCGTAAACGCCGGCGTGTCCTCGAAGGTGGTCGCTTGCACCTCCTCGGAGGAAAACAGGATGCGGATCTTGTCGAGCGAGGTTTCGAAGGCCATCCGGCCCACATTGGCAAAGCGGCGGTGCTGCTCCGGGTCGGCCGAGCCGTCCAGGGTCAGGGTGTTGTTGTCGGGATCGACCTCGAGGATGGCAGAGACGCACACTTCGGTGCCGCGCCGGATGACCATGCGCACCAGCTGGCGCTTTTCGCCGATGCCGCGCAACAATGCGATGATTTCCTTGCGCGAGGCGACTTCAAAGTCGTGCCAGCTTTCAATATCGGAATCATTGGTTGATTGCATCTTTGTCTGCCGCTTCTTGTGGTCGGTCGATGAAAAGGGCTGCGTCCGGCGGGGCGGGCAGGGGGCTACCTGCCGCTTGTGCGGCTTCAATATGATATAGCCAGGCCAGCAGTTCCGCAATCGCCCGATACAGACCGGGCGGGATCTGGCGGTCCAGGTCCACGCCCATCAGCAGGGCCACCAATTCCTTCGACTCGTGCACGAACACGCCGGCATCCTTGGCGCGCTCGATGATCTGGGCGGCAATCAAGCCCTTGCCCTTGGCGACCACCTTGGGCGCCGGGTCGCCGTTGTTGTAGGCCAGCGCGACCGCCGACTGCGGGCGCTTGGGCAGCGGCTCAGCCATCGCCAGCTTCCGGGGTGCGGATGATGAGCGAGGCCAGCGCCGTGCCCGACACGTCCAGCGCCGAGGTCAGCTCGCCCGCGCGCGCGCGCAGGGCCTCGCCCGTGCCCTGGCTGGTGGTGCGCAACTCGATGTGGACCCGCGCGCCGGTGGTGACGATGCTCGCTTCGATCTCGCCCAGCAGCGGAAAGCGCAGCCGCATGCCGCTCTTCCACACGGGGGCGGTGGGGTCGTCGTCGCCGCGTCCGCGCTGCTCTGGTGCATCTTTATGGATTTCCCATTGCAACTCCTGGCCCGGCGCCAGCTGGCCTTGCCAAGTCACGCGCGCCTGTTCCTGGGCCGTCAGCTGCAGGTTGATCAGCTGGGCGCTGGCCAGTTCGGCCGCCGCCGGGCGCGCCCCGCCGCCGGGCGTGGCCATGGCTTGCTGCATCTGCGGCTCGCGCTGCAGTTCGCTCAGGGGACGCTTGCCGTCGGCCCATTCGGCCACGTGCGATTCGTAGAACACGCCGCTGCGGCTGATCGTTTCTTCCAGCTTGTGGGCCAGCGTGGCGGCGTCGGGCGCGCCGTGTTTCGGGTTGATCAACGGCGTGGCACCGGCGATCGCAGCTTGCTTGCCGGGGGCGGGATGGCCGATGTCGAGTATGCGCGCGAGCAATTGTCCGGTGTTGCTGAGCGTGGCGGGCGGGGTCGAGGCATCGAGCGAGGGCAGGTCGGCGCTGGCGGTCAGGGGCGCCTTGCCGAGCAGGGTGGCGGCCAGGCTGGTGGCGCGCCCGGTGAGATTGGCGGCGCCGGCGCCCTGGCCTTCCTGGGGCTGCGCCTGCGGCAGCGCGGGAGCCTGCAGTGGTGCGCGTTCGGGCGTGGCGCCGGTCGGCAGGGGCTGGCCGGCGGCAGCGGGCAAGGGCGTCTGGGCGGGGCCGCCCGGCAGGCCAGTCGCGCTGCCTGGCTGGTTGTCGAGGCGGAACTGGGGGCGCGGATTGATCGCGACCAGGGTCATCGGCATCTCGGTGCCGGCTTCCGCGCCTTGCGGCAGGCTCATGCGGGCCTGTTCGCCCGCCACCCGGACCAGGAAAGTGCCGTCGTTGAACTTGGACAGGACCGCTACCCGCATCGACTGGCCGAGCTGGGTCGACAGCGCGCGTGCCAGCGCATCCTGGCGGGTGTCGCCGACGCCGAGCGCGGGCCGGACCGGGTCGACCTTGCCGACCGCATGCACCCCCGGGCCGTCCGTGCGCGCCAGCATCGCGAGCGCGACTAGACGCCGCCGTAGGCGTTATTCAGCCGGCGCGAGGTGCCGCTGCTGTTGATCAGTTGCGACAGTTGCGCCATCCATGGGGTGGTCAGGTCGCGGATGATGCGGTCGTACGCCAGCAACTGCTTGATGATCGCTACTTTCTTGACCCGGCTGGCGCCTTCGAGCAAGACTTGCTCGTCATTGGCTTGCAGGGCTGCGACATGCGCGCCGACCCGTTTTTCGAGCAGGCTCAGTTCATCCCACTCGCCGCTTTCGGCGGCGCTCACCATCTGGGCCGACAGGGCCAGCATCGCTTCGTAGGTCGACAGCACGTCATCGTTGGTCATCGTCATGGTTCAGGCACTCACAAGGTTGGATATGCGCACTGGCGCTACGTCGGACGCGGGAACGCCGGCCGGGGCGGCACCGATGGCGTTCCAGGTTTCGCGCAGCTCGGTCAGCAAACCCTGGATTTCGATCATGATCTCGGTATCGTTTTTCAGGTTCGCGGTGAGCAGGCGCGCGCTCATGTATTCGTACAGCGAATCGAGGTTCTCGGCGATCTGGCCCCCGGCTTTCTTGTCGAGGCTGGCGCGCAAGCCATTGTCGATGATCTGGATGGCTTTCGAGATCGCCTTGCCTTTTTCCGGGATGTTGCCCGACCTCATGTGCATCAGGCCGCTGAGCACCGCCACCAGGGCGCCGTCGAACAGCATGACGATCAGCTTGTGCGGGGAGGCCGCCACCACACTCGTTTCCAGGCCGACCTTGGCATAGCTGCTTGCGCCCCTGTTGGAAGATCCAAACATAATTGATGTCCTCTTTCTGTCGTATGCTATCGAATGGTGCCAAGGGAGGCGAGCTGCTGCGCCAGGAAGTTACTCGTCGAACTCATGCCCGAGAGTGTCACGTCGAGCGTCGAATATTGCCTGCGCAAATCCTTTTCGGTCTGGGTCAGCCGCACATTGAGTGCCGCGCGCTGCTTGGCGATATCGGCCAGGCTGGCATTGATGCCGGCATTCTTGCCAGGAATGGTGCCCTTGGCGTTGAGAAAGCTGTCGATCAGCTCGGTAAATTGCGCGCCCACCCCTTTCGAGATGTTCACGCTGCCGCGCTCGCCGATGACGCCGCCGGTGATTTGCACCTGGATCCCGGAACTGGCCGAGCCGACGTCGCCGGTCAGGTTCTGGCCGCTGCCGGTGGCGAGCGCGCCGCCGATGGTGCCGGCCACGTCGAGCCCGTCGACCACGGTCGGGGTGCCCAGCAGGGCGGACGCGCCCGAGCCGCTCAGGCTGATTTTCGAGGTCGACCCGTATTTGTTCGAGGTGATCGTGAAAATCCCGCTGTCTTGCTTGACCGTCACCCCGGTGCCGCTGGTGGCGCTGGCGCCGGTCGCGCCGACCGCGCCATTGATGATCGATTGCACATGGCTGGCCAGGCTGGCCGCCGTGTAGCTGCCCGCCAGCAGGGTCGCGGTCGAGGTCACGCCGTTGATGGTCAGCGACAGCTGGTCGTTGACGCCCGCGGTGATGCTGGTGTCGGCGGCGGTGCTGCCGGTGGCGCTGCCCTGGGTCGCCATCTGGGTCAGCACCAGGCTCTTGGTGCCGACCGTGCTGTTGCTGGTGGAACCGACGAAGCTGACCAGGCTGTCCGAGGTCGAGCCAACCGTGCTGAGCAGCTTGGACACATCGTCCAGGTTGGTATCGATGGCTTTTTGCAGCTTGGTGTTGTCGAGCTTGAGCGAACCGTCCGGCTGGAACGACACGCCCAGCTGGCTCAGGCTGCTGATATCGCCATCCATGCCCGGCACCGGCGTGAAGAACATCTTGCGCAGGCTCGATTGCAGGTTGCGGGTGGTGGCGTCGCCCAGCAGCACGCCGGCAGTCTTGCCTTCGCTGGCCTTGGGCGCCGTGGTCAGGCCGGCGATGGTGCTGTTCAATTCATTGTAGGACTTGATGAAATTGTTGATCGCCGTCTTCGCGCCGGTGCTGTCGCTGGTGATGCTGACGGTGCTGGTGCCGACCTTGAGCGCGCTGATGGTCACGCCCTGGATCGCTTCCGAGACATTGTTGCCCGGGCTGCTGATGGCCACGCCGTTGATGGTCAGCTTGGCGTTTTGCGCCACGCTGTTCTGGGTCATGTTCTGGGTGCCGTCGGCCGCATAGCCGAGCAGGCTGTCGATGGCCGGGTCGCCCGAGACGCCGATCCGCATGCTCGACGTTTCGCCGGTCTGGGTCGAGGTCAGCACCAGGCGGTTGGGGTTGGCGCCGCCGTCCGAAATGATGGTCGCGGTCACCCCCACGTTGGCCTTGTTGATGGCGTCGCGCATGCCTTGCAGCGAATTGTTGCTCGAATCGATGGTGACGGTGCGCGCCGAGCGCGTGGCGTCCTGGGCGAAGGCGGCGCCGGTGTAATTGCCGTTGGTCAGGGTGCCGCCCGTGATGCTGCCGAATTCGAAGGTGAGGGTGGTGGCCGCGCCGCTGCCGATCAGGGCGCTGGTGCTGGCCTGGCCGGCCGAGGTCAAGGTCTGCGCCTGCGACAGCTGGGTCACGTTGACGGCGTAGCTGCCCTTGACGGTATCCTTGCCGGCGGTGGCGGTGAGCACGCTCGATTCGGTCGAGCTGGCGCCGACGGTCTTGAACTTGGTCGGATCGGCCAGGCCGCTGACCGCAGTCTGGAATGAGCCCAATGCTCCGCTCAGGGTGCCATAGGCAGACAATTTGGCGGTGTACGCCTTTTCCTTGTTCTGCATGGCGACGAAGGGCCGGCTCTCCGCCATCATCAATTTATTGACGATGTCGTTGACGTCGATAGAGCCGCCTGAACTGACGGAAGAAATGGCCACGAACGCCTCCTGATAAAAGCATGAATATACTAAGTTAACGGCATCTTCTATCCAGACTTTAGAGGGGTAATCCGCTGCTTGTTCGGTTTATGCCCGGTTTTTCGCCTTACGCGGTCTGCCTGATGAGCAAACCCTGCACTTTTTCCAGCGCCTTGCCGATTTCGAGCGCCTCGGCGGTCGGCATCTGGCGGATCACTTCCTTGGTGGTCTGGTCGATGATCTTGACCACCGTGCGCTGGCTGTCTGTATCGATCGAAAACTCGATATTGCGCGACAGCGCCTGCATCGCCACATTGATTTCGCCGACCACCTTGCTCACTTCCCTGGGATCGGGCTCGGCCGGGGGGCGCGCGGGTGCGCTCTTGCCGGCAGCGGCGGCGGCCGGCGCTGCCGTCCTGGCGCTGGCGAAGGCGTTCTCGGGCGCTGCCGGGCGCAGCGGGGGCGCGGCCGGCGCGTTGTCTAAGGGACGAAGTTCCATGACTTGTTTCCTTTAACGAAAATTCCCCGGCGCTTGAACAGCGGCCGGGGAGTGCAGCGAAGCGGAGCCGGGTGGATCAGCCGCGCAGCAGGGACAACACACCATTCGGCAGGGAGTTGGCCTGGGCCAACATCGCGGTGCCTGCCTGTTGCAGAATCTGGCCGCGGGTCAGTTTCGCGGTTTCCGAAGCGAAGTCGGTATCCTGGATCCGGCTGCGCGAGGCGGACAGGTTTTCCGAGGTCGATTCGAGGTTGGTGACGGCCGTTTCGAAGCGCGACTGCAGGGCGCCGAAGGAAGCGCGCTGGCTGTTGACGTTGGCCAGGGCCGAGTCGAGCACCTTGAGTGCGTTCGATGCACCCTTGGCGGTCGAGACGTCGATACCGGACACGGTATTGAGCGAGGCGGCGGTGCCGGCGGTGATTGCGGTCGAACCGCTGCTGCCGACCGAA